>NZ_JBFREQ010000028.1:0-91095 GCF_052114385.1 Variovorax sp. M-6
TGCAGGGTCCATCCCTGCCTCCATCGCTCCCACATCAATGCCTTCTGGCTGTCTGTGTAGTAGGTTCGCGTCCGGTAAGCCATCTGCAACACTCCTTCTGCCTACGGCAGTCATCAGTGTGTTGCATCGACCGGTTGAATCCGCAGCCACAAACGGACCTTCGCAACGCTCTCTCAATTGAGCCGCGCGGACGATGCCGAAGCTCGCGCCCCAGGCCATCGTCCATTGTTTCAATGAAGACTGGCGCAGGCCCAACGCGTGAGTTCAATCACGGCGCGAGTGGGTACGGCCCTCTTTTGAAGCTCGCACGCCCTCGCGAGTCAAGGCTGAGCCACCGTGACGGAAGAGGGAGCGCTTCCCGCTAAGAACGGGCTGCCCGTGATGGCTGTGAGCGCGCCGGTGCCAGCATCGATTCGGTAGGCCGAGACGCCGCCGCCAAAGTTCGCCACATAGGCGAAGGTGCCTGGCGGGTTGACCGTGACGGACTTGGGAGCATTTCCCGCGGCGAACGGGCTGCCCGTGATGGCGGTGAGAGCGCCGGTGGCCGCATCGATGCGGTAGGCCGAGACGGTGCTGTCGCCATAATTCGCCACATAGGCGAAGGTGCCTGCAGGGTTGACCGTGACGGAGACGGGGAGGCTTCCCGCGGCAAACGGGCTGCCCGTGATGGCGGTGAGCGCGCCGGTGGCGGCATCGATGCTGTAGGCCGAGACCTTGTTGTTGCCTTGGTTTGCCACATAGGCGAAGGTGCCTGCGGGGTTGACCGTGACGGAGTTGGGGGCGCTTCCCGCGGCGAACGGGCTGCCCGTGATGGCGGTGAGCGCGCCGGTGCCAGCATCGATCCTGTAGGCCGAGACGGTGCTGCCGCCAACGTTCGCCACATAGGCGAAGGTGCCTGCTGGATTGACAGTGACGGAGTAGGGATTGTTTCCCGCGGTGAACGGGCTGTTCGTGATGGCGGTGAGAGCGCCGGTGCCCGCATCGATGCGGTAGGCCGAGACTGTGCCGCTGAAATTGTTCGCCACATAGGCGAAGGTGCCTGCGGGGTTGACAGTGACGGAGACGGGCTCGCTTCCCGCTAAGAATGGGCTGCCCGTGATGGTGGTGAGGGCGCCGGTGGCGGCATCGATGCGGTAGGCCGAGACTGTGCCGCCGGCATTCGCCACATAGGCGAAAGTGCCTGCGGGGTTGACAGTGACGGAGGCGGGCACAGCTCCCGCGACGAACGGGCTGCCCGTGATGGCTGTGAGCGCGCCGGTGGCGGCATCGATGCGGTAGGCCGAGACGGTGCTGTCGTTCTGATTCGTCACATAGGCGAATTGCGGTCTGATGGCACAGGCCACGCTCACGTTGCTCACATTGCTCGTGCCAATGACGCCCGTCCCATTCGTCACCACACAGGCCTGTGTCCGGGGCCGGGTGCCGACCGTCACCGTATAGGCCGCTCCGGCGGCCAGACCCGACGCGGCTTGGAATGTCCCGTTCTGCGATATCACCACAGGTTGGTCATTGCCCAGCAGGGTGACCGACTCCCCCGTGGCCAGACCCGAGAGCGAACCTGTGACCTGGTAGGTCACCGTGTTGCCCGAGGCCGGCGCTGAGGGCGCACTCCCGTCGCCCGAGTCGGGCACGATGGGCGCGCCGCCAAGGGCGAAGCCACCGCCACCGCCACCGCCGCATGAGCTCAGCAACAGCGAAGCAGCCAGCATCACCGACATCCCAATTGAAGTCTTTCGCACCCTTGTCCCCTTGATTTGTTACAAAATTGTTTGCAAGTGTAAATAGGTTGACCGCTTGGTCTGAAGGAGCACGCATGTGGGGCTGGGTGCCGAGGGCGATTCGGTACGCAATCTCAATGCACCGCCGGCGCAAAGCAGGCCGGATGGTGCCGGCAACTTCCCCAGCATTTCGGTCGAGCGCGCGATGCGATGGTGGCTAGGAGACTCAGCGGCGAGGGACCTTGAGTACGCGACGGTCGCGACGCAGAATGCGCTCGCATCGTTCCAAATTGAAGGCCCGCTTCGGAGAAATCGGTACAGCCGCTTTGGGCCCATCCTTGCCGGTCGCCCTGTACGAGCGAATGTCAGCAAGCAGTCTAGACCGGAAGTCCCGCCATAGGACGCGAAGTGACCGTCACATCACCCGGCTGCGTTTACCGCATCCTTCAAGGCTTTTCCAGCCGTGAACTTCACAGCCTTGCTCGCCTTGATGGTCATCGACTCGCCACGGATTGCGGCCCGCACGCTCGGCGCGATTCGAAACGGAGAAATTGCCGAAGCCAAGAAGCTGCACGGCTTCGCCTTTGGCCAAGGCGCCGGCCAGGTGCTCGAGCGCGGAATCGAAGGCTCGTGCGGCGTCGAGGTTCGGATTCGATGGTCACTGTGAATTGCTATCCGTTGGCACTACCTCGAATTCAAACGCCAGTGGCTGCCAGTCTTCTACCCACACGAGCATCGAGTGAGGACCAATCGGATCACCCGGCGCAGTGACCATAGCTCCATAGATAAAGCCGTCGAGCACGTCGAGCGTTAGGTCGTAGGAAAGAGAGCGGCCGTCTCCTGAACTACCCGCACGGTCCCGAAGAAAAATCTTCCTGGCGCCCTTGGGCCCGGCGATGCGTGCGAGCACTCGTACTTTTCCACTTTCCTTGTTCATGCGAATAGCGAAACCATAGAGCACATTGCTCGCCAAAGGCACGACACGGGACTTTTCGAAACGCAATGGAATGCCCTCGCTGTCCTTGGGCAACTTGTGAAACACCCCAAACTCTGCCTCTGTCGGGCACGTGCTGTCCTGCACCGGGGCAAAGACGCAAGCCTGCACCACCGACGCATTCGCCGCGTCGACTGCCGAGGCGGAAGCAGGCACTTGTGAGACTTGCGCCAACGACGCAGTCGCGGCAATGCAGGACCCGACGCACAACGCAATAGCAGTTCGAAAGTTATTCATTGCTCGTAGTAAGTTGTAAGTCGCTGGACTTTGGCATTCTGACGAGCCAGAGTATCAATAATTTTCACCATTGATTTGAAGGTCGCTTCTTGCGCGACTCGAGCAGCTTCAAATCGTTTCGGGTCTGGCACCCAGCCGCCTTCAGAGAGAAGTCATGGGCCACGCGCTTTTTGAAGGTTGGTTCGGGAAATTGTGTGCCAGGGCCGAAGGTCGGCTCCTGGCCGGCTACGGCCAGTCACGACGACCAAAGCATGCTTAAATCTTCATTGCTCTGACTGCCCGTTCCAGACTCGCCCGCATGATCACGCGATGAAACGGTGAAATCGTCGCAAGATAGATGCGCCCCAGTTGGTTATGGCAATGCACCACCGTCCCCGCGACCAGCTCGCGCCCATTTGCCGCGTCGGCGCGAATTTGGATGGTGACGCGGAAGTCGAGATGCCGGTCATCCTCGCCCACCACCAACTCCGTCGCGCTCTTTGACTGCACCGGGAAGAAGCCGATCACCGGCCCACGCGCCGCTGCGGCAAGACCGACGGCACGCGACGACTTGACGCCGACTGGCGCCATCACCACGTCGCGGGCCCGCGTGAGCGCACGAACCCACCAAGCCTGTCGCTCCAACGCGGCGCGTGCCAGCACCTCCACTTCATCGCTGGCGTGTGCCGGCAATCGAATTGCAAAGGCGTCCAGGAGGTCTGCGCCCGCGTAAAGCGGCGCAAGCACACTGTTGCTAGGCATTGGCACGGCGCGCGCTTTGGTCAAGGTAGTGTTCCGGGGTTGGTTCTTGGTGCCCAGCAGTCTAGGCGAAACGCGTCAGGTCTTTCGCCTTGCGAGTGGCGAAGTCTTGCTCGCAGACGACATCGGCGCCACACCAAACTGCGGTGCCCGAACTTGTCGCCTCGCAAAGCGCATCTTTCAAACCAACAGGGGTGATTGCGAGGAAGACTAATTTCGCTCCTGTTGTGAATTCTCAGGGATGGCTGAGTGACCGGTTCTGGCCGATTCCTGAAGTCGCATCAGGTGCTAGTGCCCCCGAAGCCACCTCTCGCGGCTTAGTCGATACAAGCAGTGTCTTTTCAGCTCGCTATCGTCCGGCAACGCCGGATTCGGGTAGTCGAAGTCTGCGTTGGCATTGGTCATTCCAACGCGTTCCATTACCGCGCGCGAAGGAAGGTTGATGGTCGGCGTGAACGAAACAATCTCTTGGAGTCCTAGCCGGTCGAACCCAATGCGGAGCGCCGCCTTGGCACCCTCGGTGGCATACCCCTTGCCCCAATGCTCCCGGGCCAGCCGATAGCCGAGTTCCACACATGGCATAAACGTCAACGCGCGTCTGGGAACGGTCAGACCGATAAAGCCGATGAAGTGCCCGGATGCGCGGGTCTCCACAGCCCAATTGCTCCAACCTCGGTCATCGAGTTCGGCGCCCCACCGTTCGATGTCGCGGTCGCTCCCCTCGCGGGACTGCAGGCTTGGGAAGAAGCGCATGACGACCGGGTCCATGTTCAGGGCGGCATACGGCTCGCGGTCCACGTCCTTCCACTGCCGAAGATGCAAACGCTCCGAGATGATTTCGATTGCCATCGTGATTGCCTCCGGCTTGTCCTCTCGTGGCCGCATGTTGCCTGCGGGGCCGAGCTACGCAAGCGGTTCTGTGTCAAGGGTCATTGCTTGAGGGTACAGCGTCGCCCTTTGGCGAAATCAGAGGACCGTAAGGAGCTTCCGGTCTTGGCTGCGGTCACTGACCGAACCAGCGGTCCTTCATGAGCCCGAGAAATCCTTCAGAAAGTGGTATTCCTGAAGCAGACCCAATGACTGAGTCGATGCCGCATTTGGGACACACAGCCGTTGTTCTTCGGTCGGTCCATTCTGCGATGTCCCCTGGCGGGTATGTTTCAAGGCAATAGAAGCACCCACATTGGGCGCTTGCTTCTATCTCCGCTCGATGGTTTCCGCAGTGAAGGTGAGCCTCGGTGACATCCATAGGTATTCAAGCGAGCTTGTAGGGTGGAAACGGTTGGCGCATCGTGGCGAAGGTCGGCTCCTGGCTGCGGATTCAACCGGCGATTCGCCGCATTCTGCCTTTCCCCTGACCGGACGTGGCGTGCGCCCGCTGGCCGCCATAGCGTGCCGGCACCTGTTCGTTGTTCACTCCGTTGGCTACCTCCTCCCCCGTCTGGCGTTGCACTTCGGGCGGCGCAGCTGTTGGCGAGCCGCCATCAGGCGGGTCCGCGGGCGGTGCCCCGGAGGTCAAGTGGCGCGTTTACGAAGGTCGAATGTCGTTCCGCAGAAGAGCTTGCCAGCGCGCCCGCGTTCTTCGCTCATCCTTGAGTGCGGGTGCGTCTCAGTAGGGCGGCGGCTTGCGCGCGCGCTGTGCGCGCGCTGCCTCGGTCCACCATGCCAGGTCGTCGGCGAAGTGAACGAAGGACCGCTCGAGCGCTTCGCCGGCATTGCCGGTGGGCCGACCGCTGGCATCCAGCGTCTGGGAGATGGGGCCGACCGCGAGCGTGCTTGAAACGACCACCATGCCCATCTCGGACAGGATGGAATGCCAGATGGTGCCCGAGCGGACACCGGAGAACCGGCCCGCCGAATAGCTGGCGATGGCGGCTGGGCGCCAGAACCACTCCTCGAGGAAGTGGTCCGTCAGATTCTTCAAGCCGGGCTGCGGACCCCAGTTGTATTCGCCGGTCACGAAGACGAAGGCATCCGCGGTGCGTATCTGCTCCGCCAGAGCTTCCATTGCCGCTGGCGCAGTGCCCTTGGGGTACTCCTTGTACATGCGGTCGAGCATGGGCAGGTCGACCGCCTTGGCGTCCACCAGCTCCGCATCGTCCCCTCGCGCCTTGAGGCCGGCGACCACGTAGTCCGCCAGACGCACGCCCATCCGGTCCGACCGGTAGGAACCATAGAACACCAGGACCTTGTCACCCATCGTCGCTCCGTTTCAAAACCGGAAGGTGGCCGGTCATCGAATGGAGGCTACAG
Organism: Variovorax sp. M-6; assembly: GCF_052114385.1. Taxonomy (NCBI): domain Bacteria; kingdom Pseudomonadati; phylum Pseudomonadota; class Betaproteobacteria; order Burkholderiales; family Comamonadaceae; genus Variovorax; species Variovorax sp. M-6. Next base: position 5,941 of record NZ_JBFREQ010000028.1, read on the forward strand.
CATCGGCGCCATCGCGATCGGGCCGACGCCAGCCTGACGTCCCCGACCGGGTCAGCTCGAACCCTCGGCGAGCACCGCCTGATAGACGGTCAGGTCGCCGGCCGAGAAGCAGCAGAAGATGACCTCTTCGACGGTCGAGCCTTGTTCCAGGCTCGCTCGAACGGCAGCCACCGCAACCTGCGCCGCGAGTTCGATCGGATAGCCGTACACGCCGGTGCTGATGCTCGGGAACGCGACCGTTCGCGCACCTCGCTCGCCCGCGAGCGACAGCGACTTCCGATAGCAGGACGACAACAGTTCGGCTTCGCCATGGGTGCCGCCATGCCACACGGGCCCGACGGTGTGGATGACGACCCTGGCGGGCAGGCGATAGCCCTGGGTGACCTTGGCGTCGCCGGTCCGGCAGCCGCCCAGCAGCCGGCATTCCCGCAGCAACTCGGGGCCCGCGGCGCGATGGATGGCGCCATCCACACCGCCACCGCCGAGGAGGGAGGTGTTCGCCGCGTTGACGATGGCGTCGACCGTCAGCTGGGTGATGTCTGCGCGAAGCGCGCGCAATGCTGCCGGCATGCGGAGCGTTCCCTTCTTCTCAGCGTGCCTGTGCGCGCGTCAGCAGGTAGTCCTGATGCACGACGTTGTCGGCGTAGTAGAGGGCGACCATGGCATCGAACTCGGCCCGGAGGGCGGCGAGCCTGTCGGGCTCCGTCGCGACGCTCTCGACCAGCTTCTGGATCGGCCCGACGGAACGCTCCATGAACAGGCGGTAGTGCTCGATGCTGAGCGCAGGGAAAGCCATCGTGCCGCGCTCGAAAAAGGGCGCGTCGAAGCGTGTGCCCAGGCGTTCCGTGACCGTCGCGGGATGGCCCCATAACGGAGGCGGCGCCGCCCCGGCCGGAGGCGGCGGCGAGTTGCGGCCTACGAAGGCGAATACGCGGCCAATGAGGTGCTCCGGCGGCCAGGTGGCGAACGCAATCCGTCCGTTGCGCTTGAGCACGCGATGCATCTCCGCTATCGCGACGTCGGGGCGCGGCGCGAACATGTGTCCGAACTGGCTCAACACGACGTCGAACGACGCGTCGGGGTAGGGCAGCTGTTCGGCGTCGCCCTCGGTCCACACGATGTCCTCTCGCCGGGCGATGCGAGCGTTCTCGCGGGCCTGCTCGAGGAGTTCGGGCGTCAGGTCCAGCGCCTGCACCTGCGCGCCGGCCCGCGCCGCCGTGATGGCCACGACGCCGGTCCCGGTGCCGACGTCGAGCACGGCCTCGCCCGGCGCAATGCGCGCAAACCTCACGAGGTGACCCGCCACCGGGGTGGTGAACATGGCCGTCGGCGCGAACGAGGCCCACATCTCGCGTTGTCGCTGCTTCAACTCTGCAAACGGATCCTGGTTCATGCCATTTCTCCATGTTCGCGAAGGTGCGGACTCGACGAACTGTAGTCGTCGCAGTGTCAAACGCAAGGCCATCCAGGATCGCCTGGGATGTGGATGGCGCTGCCTGGTCGAGGCGTCCGATGCGGGGCCGTCGAACCGGCCAACCCCTGGGTAAACCCCGAGTCCATCGCGCGAACGAGGCTGACAGAATCTGGTCCTACCAATTTGGTAGGACCAATTAAGCAAACTCACATGGTCGGCACCGTCCTCCCCGCCCCGAGCGACAGCTCGCAATTGCTGGCGCGCATCCTTCCGTTCATCCGGCAGCGTGGCTATGCCGCCGGCGAGCGGATCCCTTCGGAGCGAGAGCTGGCCGAGCGCTTCGGCGTGAGCAGGGGGCTGCTGCGCGAGGCACTGTCCACCCTCGAGGCCATGAGGGTGGTGGAGCGACGCCCGCAGTCGGGCATCTACCTGCGCGACGTGGCGCGAGAAGCCTCGCTCGACATGCTGGTGATCGAGTCCGATCTGGGGATGCCCGTGTCGCCCGCCGACGTGAAGGATCTGAACGAATTCCGTTCGATGCTGGAGGTGCAGGCGGTGCGGCTGGCATGCATCCGGCGCACCGACGCCGACCTGGCGGAGATCGATGCCGTGCTCGCCGTCTCGCGTGCGCGGTATGCGGCCGGCCAGTCGCTCAGCGAGGAGGACGCGCGCTTTCACATCGCGCTGTGCGCGGCCAGCGGCAACAAGCTGATCCAGCGTGCCGCGAACTCCTTCTGGCTCGCGTCGCGGGCGCGGCGCGAGCGATACTTCAGCGAGCCGGCCAATGCGTTGCGCTCGCTCGCGCAGCACACGGCCCTGCGAGATGCCGTGGCCGCCGGAGACGCGCTGCGGGCCATGGACATCCTCGGCGACCACCTGGGCAACGTCGAGCGCTTCTGGATGACGCAGCTCGGCCCGGACGCGGCCGCTTCGTACGCGGGTTGAGATCGTCGTCCATGGCTGCCCGACCGCTCGTCCTCCTCACCAATCCCATCGATGCGCGGCAGGCCGAACGCCTGGCGCTGCATGCCGACCTGCAACTCGCCAGCGCCACCGACGCCGACACGCTGCGCCGCGAGGCCCGCAACGCCGCCTTCATCGTGGTGCGCGCGCCCTTGCCGCCGGCCCTGTTCGACGAGGCGCCCGTTCTGCGCGCCGTCGTCCGGCACGGTGCCGGCCTCGACATGATCCCGGTCGATGCGGCAAGCCGCCGCGGTGTCGCCGTGGCCAATGTGCCCGGTGCCAACGCGGGCAGCGTCGCCGAGTACGTGCTCGGCCAGATGCTCGCGCTGGCGCGGCGCCTGCCGCAGATCGATGCCGCGCTGCGCACGCACGGGTGGGACACCGCCCGGCAACTGGCCGACCATGGCGCCGACCTGAGCGGCCGCACGGTGACCATCGTGGGCATGGGCGCCATCGGCCAGGCGCTGGCGCGCATCTGCGGTGCGGGCTTCGGCATGCGGGTGATCGGGGTGCGGCGGCATCCGCCGGCCGACGATGCGCGCGTGCAGTACCTGGCGCTGGCCGATGCGCTGCCGCTGAGCGACTACCTCGTGCTGGCCTGCCCGCTGAGTTCGCAAACGCGCGGCCTCATCGGCGCCGAGGCGCTGGCCCGGCTCAAGCCCGGCGCGCGACTGGTCAACGTGGCGCGCGGCCCGGTGGTCGTCGAGTCGGCACTGGTCGAGGCGGTTCGCAGCGGCCATCTCGCGGGCGCCGCGCTGGACGTGTTCGACACCCAGCCGCTGCCGCTCGACTCGCCCTTGCGAAGCCTGCCGCAGGTGCTGCTGTCGCCGCATCTCGCCGGCATCACGCCCGGCAGCATGCAGCGCATGAGCGAGGTCGTCGTCGACCAGCTGCTCGAGATGCTGCAGGGGCGACTGCCTCTTCATTTCGTCAACCCCGAAGCGCAAGAGGCCATCCTCGCGCGCTGGTCACATCTGTCCGCCTCATGAAGATCAAGAGCATCCGAGCCCGCTGGCTCCATGTCCCCATTCCCTACGAGAAGCAACACGTCTCCGACTTCGGCCGTGTCGCGTCATTCGATTCCGTGCTGGTGCGCATCGAGACCGAATGCGGCCTGGTCGGCTGGGGCGAGGCGAAGGAGGAAGTGGGCAGCGAGGGCAACAGCCACGGCCTGGTCGCCATCATCAACCAGAAGTTCGGCCCCAGCCTGGTGGGCGAAGACCCGCGCGACATCAATCGCCTGTGGGAGCTCATGTACAACGGCTGCCGCGGCCACTACGCGCTGGCGCATGGCCACGTGTTCCCGATCATGGGACGCCGCGGCGTTTCGATTGCCGCCATCAGCGGCATCGACATGGCGCTGTGGGACCTGCTGGGCAAGCACCTGAACGCCCCCGTGTGGCGCTTGCTCGGCGGCCGCAAGGCCGAGCGCATGCCGGCCTACGCCTCCGGCGGGTGGGCCGATGCCGAACACATCGGCGAGCAGTTGCTCGGATATGTCGCGCGCGGCGGCTTCGGCGCCGTGAAGATGCGCGTGGGCGTGATCGATGGCGACCCGGTGAACTCCGCGCGCCGCGTGATCGCCGCGCGCAAGGCGCTGGGCCCGGACATCGGACTGGCATGCGATGCCCACGGCACCTACACGGTGGCCGAGGCCAAGCGCTTCTGTCGGCTCGTCGAGGACTGCAACCTGCTGTGGTTCGAAGAGCCGGTCACGGCCGACGACAAGCGCGGCATGGCCGAAGTCCGCGCATCGACCGCGATCCCCATCGCCGCCGGCGAGAGCGAGTTCAACCGCTTCGACTTTCGCGACCTGGCCGAACTGCGTGCGGTCGACGTGTTCCAGCCCGACCTCGCCATCTGCGGTGGCATCTCGGAAGCCATGCGCATCGGCGCCATCGCCGCCGCCTGGAACATCAAGCTGGCGCCGCACCTGTGGACCGGCGCACTGGCCTTCGCGGCGGGCATGCACGTCGCCAGCGCCTCGCCGGCCGGTTGGCTGCTCGAGTACTCGGTGGGTGCGAACCCGCTGCTGCAGGAGCTGGCCGAGGAACAGTTCAGCGTGGCGGACGGCACGGTCGAGATTCCCGACCGTCCGGGCCTGGGGATCACGATCCGCCAGGCGTTCGTCGACCGCTACGCGGTCGCTTGAAGCGGCGCAGCGTCCAGAAAAAAAAGAGAGACAGGCATGAAGATCGACAGCGTCACCGCGTTCCCGATGACCTACGAGTTCCCCAAGGGCAAGACCGTGCCCATGGGCATCGGCAATGCACAGAAGCGCGATGTCATCGTGGTGCGCGTGCGCACCTCCGATGGGCTGGTGGGCTACGGCGAATCGCATCCGGGCCGCAGCCCGGGCGCGGTCGCGAGCCTGGTCAACAACACGCTCGGCCCGCTGGTCCAGGGCATGGATGCCTGCGACGTCGTCGGCGTGTGGGCGCGCGTGCACCGCATGCAGCTCGCGAGCCACGGCCTGGGCGCGGCCTCGGCCATCGCGCTGAGCGGCATCGACCTGGCGTTGTGGGACCTTCGCGGCAAGGCGGCGAACATGCCGCTCCATCGCCTGCTGGGCGGCAGCCGGCGGCGCATCAAGGCCTATGCGGGAGGCGTTGCCATGGGCTACCAGGCGCCCGGGGCCTTGGCCGACGAGGCGCAGGGCCACGTGTCACGCGGCTACAAGGCGGTGAAGCTGCGCGTGGGCGATACGGTGGAGCGCGACATCGAGCGCATCCGGGCCGTGCGCCAGGCACTGGGCAGCGGCATCGAGATCCTGGTCGACGCCAACACGGCCTACACGCTGGCCGACGTGCGTCGCGTGCTGCCCGCGCTCGAAGAACTGGGTGTGGGCTGGCTCGAGGAGCCGTTCGCCTGCGACGACTTCGCGTCCTACCGCGCCGCCGCCCAGATCAGCCACCGCGTCCCGTTGGCCGCGGGCGAGAACCACTACACGCGCTACGAGTTCGCGCGCCTGCTGGAAGACCGCAGCGTGCAGATCTTCCAGCCCGACCTGTCGAAGACCGGCGGCGTGACCGAGACGCTGCGCATCGCGGCGGCGGCCTCGGCCTGGCGCATCCCGGTCAACCCGCACAGCTCCGCCGGCGGCATCAACATGGCCGCCACCGTGCATCTGCTTGCCGCCATCGACAACGACGGCTACTTCGAAGCCTGCGTGTCGCAGCTCAATCCGTTGCGCGACATGTTCGGCGCGCCGTTCGAGATCGGTGCCGACGGCTGCGTCGAGCCGCTCGACCGGCCCGGCATCGGCCTGGAGATCGACGAGAAGGTCTTCCAGCGCTTTCCGTTGATCGACGGCCTCGGCTACGCCTGAGCGGCGACACGCCGCTTCGTTCGCGTCGTGCCCTGCCACGCGGGGCGCGATGCATTTCAAAGAAAAAAGACTGGAGACACCCATGAATCGCTACCGCTTTCCCACCCGCCGCCTCGCGCTGACCCTCGCCATGGCCGCCGCCTGCCTCGGCCCGCTGGGTGCCGCCGCCCAAAGCTACCCCGACAGGCCGATCAAGCTGCTGGTTCCCTTCGCGGCCGGCGGCACCACGTCGACCCTGGCCCGCGCGCTGGCGGACCGCATGGGCAAGGCGCTCAATCAGAGCGTCGTCGTCGACAACAGGCCCGGGGCCGGCGGCAACATCGCCATGGAGGCGGTCGCGCACGCGGCACCCGACGGCTACACGCTGCTCATGGGCCCGATCGGGCTGGCCATCAATCCCGCGCTCTACCCCAAGCTGAACTTCGATCCGCTCAAGGACTTCGCGCCGATCGGCCTCTATGGCGGCGTGGCGAACATCCTGGCGGTGAATGCGTCGCTGCCCATTCACTCGGTGAAGGAACTCATCGCCTATGCCAAGGCGAACCCGGGCAAGCTCTCGCAGGGTTCCAGCGGCAACGGCAGCTCCAGCCACCTGGCGGGCGAGATGCTCAAGGCCAGCACGGGCATCGACATCCTCCACGTCCCGTACAAGGGCGGCGCCCAGGCGATGAACGATGTGCTCGCCGGCCAGACCTCGATGCTGTTCGATCAGATGCCCGCCGTGCTGCCGCAGGTGCAAGGCGGCCGCGTGCGCGCGCTGGCCGTCACCACGGCGCAGCGTTCCAGCGCCGCCCCGGACATTCCGACGATGGCCGAGTCGGGCGTGCCGGGCTACGACGTGAACGTGTGGTTCGGCATCCTGGCGCCGGCAGGCACACCGGCGCCGATCGTGACGCGGCTCAACACCGAGATGAACAAGATCCTGCGAGACCCGGAATTCCGCGCCAGCCTGGTGAAGATGGGTGTCGACCCGATGCCCAGCACGCCCGCCGAGTTCAGCGAATTCCTGCGCAAGGAAACGCAGCTCTGGGCCCAGGTGGTGAAGAGTTCGGGCGCCAAGCTGGACTGACCGATGCATCGACCAACGATTTCGAGGAGATACGCAATGACACGCATCGCATCATTCACCGTGGCCCTGGCCTGCGCTGCGGCGCTGGTGGTGCCGGCCGCCGCCGTGGCACAGACCGACTACCCCACCAAGGGCCTGCGCGTCATCGTGCCCTTTCCGCCCGGTGGCGCCTCCGACACGCTGGGCCGCATGGTGGCACAGCACCTGTCGCAGGCCTGGGGCCAGCCGGCGGTGGTCGAGAACCGTCCCGGCGCGGGCGGCAACATCGGCGCCGAAGCCGGCGCCAAGGCCGCGCCCGACGGCTACACGCTGACGCTGGCCGCGGCCGGCTTCATGGCGGTCAATCCGTCGATCTACCCGAAGCTCAACTACGACTCCGCCACCGATTTCCAGCCGGTCGCGTTGCTCGTCAAGGCGCCGCTGCTGCTGGTCGTGAATCCCAAGGTACCGGCGCAGAGCACGCGCGAGTTCATCGACCTGGCGCGGCGCGAACCGGGCAAGATCTCCATCGGCAACGGCGGAACGGGGACGGCGCAGCACCTGGGAGGCGTGAGCTTTGCGCTCGCGGCGGGTGTCGACGTGCAGCACATCCCGTACAAGGGCAGCGCGCCGGCCACCACCGACCTGCTGGGTGGCGTGGTGGACGCGCAGTTCGACAACCTCGTGACCCTGGTGCCTTTCGTCAAGAGCGGCAAGCTTCGCGCCCTGGGCGTCTCCTCGGCCCAGCGCGTGGCCGCGCTGCCCGATGTCCCGACGCTGGGCGAGAAGGCGCTGCCGGGCTTCGAGACCGGCACCTGGTACGGCATCGTGGTGCCGAAGAACACGCCCAAGCCGGTGGTCGACAAGATCAACGCCGCGCTGCTCGGCATGCTGGCGCAGCCCGAGGCGCGGGACAAGCTCGTCGCCATGGGGCTGGAGCCCGAAGGCGGCACGCCGGCACAGTTCGGCACGCTGATCCGCGGCGAGATCGCCAAGTACGCGACCATCGTCAAGTCGGCCAACGTCAAGGCCGAATAGACCGGCCCGACGAGCCGCGACGAGGCGGCGTCTCTTCACCATCGGGAGGATCTCGCTCCCCTTGACCCGGGAGGCCGCGCCCGTCAGCATCAAAGGCCATGGACCGCAACACCTGGCTCATCTACCTCCTGGCAGCCGTCGGCCTGTCGCTGTCGCCCGGCCCCAACGGGCTGCTGGCGCTCACGCACGGGGCCTTGCACGGCCGGCGCAAGGCGCTGTACACCATCTTCGGCGGCGCCTTCGGCTTCATCGCCGTCGTTGCCCTCTCGATGTTCGGCATCGGGGCGCTGCTGCAGGCGTCACTGGGTTGGCTGACCGTGATGAAGTGGCTGGGTGGCGCGTACCTCGTCTGGCTCGGCATCCAGGTCTGGCGCTCGCCCCCGATCGGCATCGAGGTTCAAGGTTCGGCGCCGGCCCGGCCGGGCTGGTCGCTCTTCCAGCAGGGCGCACTCTCCGCGCTGACCAATCCCAAGGGGCTGCTCTTCTTCGCCGCCTTCCTTCCTCAGTTCATCGACCCCACCCGCAGCCTGTTCGTCCAGTTCGTCATCATGGCCGGTACCTTCGCGACGATCGAAATAGCGACCGAGGCGCTCATCGCCAGCATGGCGCATCGCATCAGTCCGTGGCTTCGACGCGTTGGGCGGCGCTTCAACCAGGCCTGCGGCGGGGTGTTCGTGGCCATCGGGGTCGCGCTGCCTTTGCGGGGCTGAACGGCCCCCATTGGATCCATGATCGCGATGCCTCGCTATGTTGCATTCCTCCGCGGTGTGAGCCCCATGAACGCCAAGATGCCGGAGTTGAAGCGCTGCTTCGAAAGCGCCGGCTTCACCGACATCAAGACAGTGCTCTCCAGCGGCAACGTCGCGTTCAACGCGCGTTCTGTGTCGCAGGCGGCACTTGAACGCAAAGCCGAGGCGGCGATGGCGAAGCAACTCGGTCGGACGTTTCATACCATCGTGCGCTCAGCCGATGATTTGCGTGATCTGCTCGAAGCGGACCCATTCGCAGCACTTCAACTGTCGACGAACGCAAAGCGAGTCGTAACGTTCTTGCGCGAGCCGCCCGAGGCCGATCTCTCGCTCCCCCTCGAGGTCGACGGCGCGCGGGTGCTCGCCACGAAAGGCCGGGAAGTCTTCACTGCGTACGTTCCGAACCCGCGCGGCCCCGTGTTCATGACGCTGATCGAGAAGACCTTCGGAACCGCCGCAACGACTCGCACATGGGACACGGTCAAGAAATGTGCCGCAGCCTGACAGCGGACCTTCGCCGTTCCAGCCTGTCCGAGATCGACACGCGACCGATGGCTCGGAATGCTGAGGGTCCGCGCTAGACGCCGGGCGCCGCCGCCGGGACCAGCCCATAGCGGGCCATGACGGAGACCAGCGCAGCCTTGTCCGGCGGCGCGCCGGTGTTGACCACCGCACCGACATCGCGAAAGTACTGGGCGCCGATGTCCGGCGACTGCACGACGAGTGCCCGGGCTTGCGCGTCAAAGGGGTTCGAGAACTGGTGAACGCTCCCCTTGGGACTGAACATCGTCTCGCCGGCCGCGAGGTCACGCGCTTCGGCATCCACGGAATACCGCAACGTCCCCTCCAGCACATAGATGCATTCGTCGTTCTGCGTGTGGCTGTGCGGAGGCGGCACGTTCGAGCCGGGCGGCACGGTGAGCTCGAACATGCCGACGCGGCCGGTCTGGGACCCGTCCACGAGGTAGCGAATGCTCAGTTGGCCGACTTTGATGGCCGATGGGTCAGTCATGTCAATCCTTCGTCGTGTGAAAGCGGAATGCGGATTCTGGGCGGGACTCATGGTTGCGGCTTGCCGTCGAGGGCCTCGGCGATCGCCGCGCCGATGTAGGCCAGCGGCGTCGCCCAGATCACGGACAAGGTGCCGACGGCAAACTGGGCCTTCGCGAAACGCTCCGGCGTCATGTCGCCCGGCCCCGCTCCGTAGAGCTGGTACTGCTGGTACAGGTCGTAGTTCAGGTACAACCAGGCGGCAACGACCAGCAGCAGCAGGATGAATTTCGACACGCTGTGCCACGGCGCGATGGTCTTCTGCACCACCTTCGTCGTTTGCAGGAAGAGCCCCAGGATGAAACCGACCCCGGCGCCGAACAATTCGACCGTGCTGTAGTCGGGCAGCGTGCCCAGGTATCTGGAGACCGTGGGCCACGACAACAGGGCGCCGACGAGCGCGCCCAGTCCCTTGATGATCTTCTCTCTCATGGCCCGGGCCTACGTTCCGGCCGCCACGTAGACGCCCATGTACGTGGCGCGGCCGGCCGTCCGGTCCCGCTGCACGGCGGGCAGCTCCACGATGTCCAGGCCCGTCACGGGAAGCTCGAGGTTGACGGAGGAGGTGGCTTCCTTCTCCCAGGCGTCCGTTCGCTCGAGCCGCAGGACGTCGCGCTGGCCGAAGTCCGCGGCGACCCAGGCGTCGTCCGCCGACTCGAAGTCCCGCGCAGCCTCCGGCCCCGGCCGGATCGAGAACAGGTACCCCTGCGTCTCCAGCCGGGACAGGGACGACCTCAGCGCGGCGACGACCTCCGGCTGGGTGCGAGGCAGCACCATGTAGAGCTGGGTGCCCTTTCTCCAGTTCATGTGCTGGTAGTAGATGGGGTCCTTCGGGGACTTTCGCACGGCCGAGATCTGGAATTCGGTCTGTGCCTCTTTCATGCCCAGCATGAGCTTTCCGGACACGAGCTGGGACACGTAGTTCCAATAGTGCTCGGGCTTGCTCCATGGTGGCTGCGAATCCATCGTGTACGTGGTGGCCGGCAACGCCTTCGGGTCCTTCGTGTACAGGATGTCCTTGGACTCGGGCCGGATCCTGGCAGTGAGCCGCCGGACGAACACCAGGCAGGTCTCGACCGGCAACTCGCCCAGCGCCGAAGTCCGGAACCCTGCGGCGGGCCATTGGAAGTACAGCCGCCCGGGAGGCCGCCCGGCCTGCTTGTCACCCTGGTCGACGTTGCATACCTGGTAGACCAGCTCGTGCTCCTCGGCACCGTCGCGCAGGCCCTTGGGGTTGTCGACGGAGGAGACGATCGCCCTGACCGGGACGCTTTGCCTGGCGTGGATCTCGCCATCGACCGGATAGCCGAGCGCGTTCCTGACCGGGCCGGCCGCCGTGCTCACGCCGGCGATCGTGAGCCCCACCGCAACGCAAGCCTGCATTCTCATGGTTTGCTCCTCGGGAACACGACTTGCACGAGACACGCACCCGTGTGCAGCTGCGTTTCCATCTCTCGGGGAGACTCGGAAATCGCACCGCTCGAATGTAGGAGCTTTGTGATCGTCGGGCAATGCGATGGCGAGGCCGCGCATCCGCTTGCGCGGCGGGCTGGTCAGTTCCCCTGCGCGTGCCCTGCATTGGCGCGAAGCAGCGCCGTCAACCTTTCGGCCAGCGGCGAGCGCCAGGCACCGGCGCGCGCGATGACCCCCATGTCCCGCGCGATCTCTAGTTCCGGCACCGGCAGCACCTCCAACTCGTGCCGGCGGGCTTCGGCCAGTCCGGCGACGCTGCAGATCGTGAGCAGCGGGGACCTCCGCGCAAGCGGCCACATCGACACCCGGCCGAACTCCGCCTCCACGCGCACGTCCGGCCCCTCCAGGCCCCGTTTGCGGTATTCGGCGGTGATCCACTGGCGCACGCGCACGTGGGTGCCCGGCAGGATCCATTGCTCCCGTGCGAGATCGTGCAACGAGAGCGTCCCGCGCCCCTGCAACGGATGGCCGCGATCGCTCACCACATGGAATCGATCGGCGTAGAGCGACTGGAAGCTCAGGCCCTCCGTCGTCGCGGCCTCGCTCGCCGGGGCAAGAATGAGATCCAGGGTGCCGGCCAGCAGCATCTCGATCAGCTCGCTGATCAGCCGCTCGCGCAGCTGCAGCCGGGCGGCCGGGCGCTCCTGGATGAGCTGCCAGAAGGCGGTGACCACCAGCTCTTCGGAGACGGAGGGGCTGAACCCGACGCGCAACTGGCCCAGCTGGCCGGTGCGCATCTGCTGCATCTCGCGCATCGCGTCGCCGTACTCGAGCCAGATCTTGCGGCCGCGGTGCACGAACGAGCGGCCGGCTTCGGTGAGCAGAACCCCTTTGGCGTGCCGGGTGAAGAGCTGCAGGCCGGCGTCGGTTTCGATGCGGTGCACCGCCTTGGTCAAGGCGGGCTGGCTGATTCCCAGCGCCTGCGAAGCCCGTCCGATGCTCGCGTGCTCGGCGACCGCCAGAAGGTACTCAAAGTCCTGGATCTGCAAAGGCATTCCTGTTGGTTATGTCTTGTGCCAGTTTGGTTGATTGTTGGCATGCGTGCAAGTGGAGAAACTGGCCCAGGACCTTCCGCACACAGAGAGACAAACCATGGATTTGAACCTGCATATCCGACGCGGCGCGCGCTACTGGGGCCAACAGCCCGCCGTCATCCACAACGGCCGCATCGTGACCTATGCGGCGCTGCACGAGCGCTCCTGCCGACTGGCCAACGCGCTGCTGGCGCTGGGCCTGGAGAAGGGCGATCGCGTGGCCATCCATGCGCGCAATTGCGCCCAGCTCGTCGAGATCGAGTGCGCGCTGTACCAGGCGGGCCTGACGAAGGCCGCGCTCAATCCGCGCTACACGGCCACCGAGGTGTCGGAAGTCATGGCCGACTGCACGCCGGCCGTGCTGATCGCCGGGGAGGGCTTCACCGGTCACACCCCGTCCACGCCCGGCTTCGAATCGGTGCGCGCGATGATTTCGCTGGCCGGCGAGCGTCCCGGCTACCTGTCCTACGAGGCGCTGCTGGCCAGTGCGTCCCCGGTCGCGCCGGCGGTCGAATTCGATCCGGACGACATTGCCGTCCTGCATTTTTCGTCCGGCTCCACCGGCAAGATCAAGGCCGCGATGCAGAGCTTCGGGAATCGCCGGGCGAGCCTTCGCAAGTTCCTCGTCGGCAGCGACGCGCGGATCGGGCGGGGCGACCGCCTCGCGCTGCTCGGCCCGATGACGCACGCCACCGGCATGATGATCCAGCCGGTGCTGCACGGCGGCGGCACGCTGGTGGTGTTCGACAAGTACGAGGTCGAGCCCTTCCTGGCGGCGGTGCAGGAACTGCGCATCACGCACGTGTTCATGGTCCCGGCGATGATCCACATGGCCTTGGCGCATCCGTCGATCGGGCGCTACGACCTGTCCAGCCTGCGCTCCATCACCTATGGCGCAGCACCGATGGCGCCCACGCGAATCCGGGAAGCCTGGGCCTGCTTCGGTCCGATCCTCTCGCAAGGCTACGGGGGGAGCGAGACCACCTCCGGCGTGGCGCGCCTGTCCGTCGAAGACCACGCGCACGCGATCGCGCACCGTCCCGAGCGCCTGGCATCCTGCGGACGGCCCCACGTCGAGGCCGATGTGCGCGTGGTGAACGAGCGCGGCGAAGAGGTCTCGGGCGACGAAATCGGCGAAGTGGTGGTCCGCGGCGAAGACGTCTTCAAGGGCTACTGGGGCGCGCCGGAACTCACGGCCGAGGTGCTGGTCGACGGCTGGTTCCACACCAGCGACCTGGCGCGGGTGGACGAGGAGGGCTTCATCTACCTCGTGGACCGCAAGAAGGACATGATCATCTCGGGTGGATTCAACGTCTACCCCACCGAGGTGGAAGCCGTGCTCTACCAGCACCCCGCGGTCTTCGAGGCCTGTGTGGTGGGCGTGCCCGATGCGCAATGGGGCGAGAGCGTGAAGGCCGTCATCTGCCTGAAGGCTGGCGCCAAGGCCACGGACGGCGAGCTGATGGCCTTCTGCCGCGAGCGCCTGGCGGACTACAAGTCCCCGCGCACGATCGAATTCGCGGCCGAGCTGCCCAAGAACCCAAGCGGAAAGATCGCGCGCAAGCTGGTGCGAGAGCCCTATTGGGCCCACGTCGAACGCCGCGTCAACTGAACGAAGGAACAGACAGATGGAACACCTTGCCAGCCCCCAGCTCGCCGAGATTCGCGAGCGTCTTGCCCGCTTCATTCAGGACGACGTTCTCCCGATCGAGAAAGAGCTCGAACTCGGCCCCGAGGACCCGTGGCCGCGCGAAGTCCTGCATCGGATCTGGCGCCGCTCGAGCGAAGCGGGCCTGCTGCCGATCTGCCTGCCGCCCGAGATGGGCGGTGCGGGCCTGAGCGTCCTGGACCAGTGCCTGCTGAAGCTGGACATCGCCAGGTCCGGCGCGTTGCTGGGCGCGCACGTGCTGGGCGACCTGAGCGGTCCGCCGCGCGTGGGCAACATGCTGAAGTACGCCACGCCCGATCAGATGGAGCGCTTCTTCCTGCCGGTCATTCGCGGCGAGAAGGGCACCTGCTTCGCGATGACCGAACCCCACTCCGGATCCGACGCCAACAGCATCACGACCCGCGCGGTGCTCGATGGCGACGAGCTCGTCATCAATGGCCACAAGCACTACATCAGCGGCTCGCCGTTCGCCGACTTCGCGATCGTCCAGTGCGTGACCGATCCCGACAGCACACCCAAGGGGGTGACGGCGGTTCTGGTCGACCTGGATTCGCCCGGCGTGCGCCTGGAGCAGGCCTATCTGCCGATGTCCGGCCAGCACATCGACGCGGACATCATTTTCGAGAACACGCGCGTGCCGGTCGGCAACGTGTTCGGCGGCTTCGGCAACGGCTTCAAGCTCGGCATGGCGCGCATCAACGTGAACCGCCTGCTGCACTGCCCGACGATGCTGGGCATGGCGCGCCATGTGTACGAGCTGTCTCTGGGATACGCCCGCACCCGCCAGCAGTTCGGCGGCCCGATCGCACGCTTCCAGGCGATCCAGCACATGCTCGCCGACATGGCCGCGGCCTTGTGGGCGTGCGAAAGCATGATCCTGAACACGGCGATGCTGGCCGATCGCGGCGCCGACATCCGCATGGAGGCCGCGGCCTGCAAGCTGTTCGTGTCCGAGCGTTGCTTCGAAGTGGCCGACAAGGCGGTGCAGATCCACGGCAACGTCGGCGTGACGAAGAACCATCCGGTGGAGCACGTGTTCCGCAAGCTGCGCATGTTCCGCATCGTCACGGGCACCAGCGAGATTCAGCGCAACACGATCGCCCGCGTCATTCTGGAAGCGTGAGTGAAAGAGGCGCACCAAGCGCCCGCGCAACCTTCAATTCACAAGGAGACAAGACATGAACAAGAGACGCTTCCTGCAGGCGGCCGGCGGCGCCGCGGCGGCACTGTTCGCATCGCACGCCAGCTGGGCCGCGGACGCCTATCCGGACCGGCCCATCCGGATGCTGGTGCCGTTCCAGCCGGGCAGCACACCGGACATCTGGGCGCGGGCGCTCGGCAGCGCCCTGACGGCGCGGCTGGGCCAGCCGATGGTGGTCGAGAACATGCCCGGCGCCGGCGGCTCCATCGGCGCATCGGCCCTGAAGCGCGCCAGCCCTGACGGCTATACCCTGGGCCTGTTCGCCAACACGCAAGCCATCACCGTGCATACGTTCCGCACGCCGCCCTACGACCTGGCGGCGGATTTCGTGGCCATTTCGATGCTGGGCGGCGGGGCTTCGCTGCTCACGGTTCCCGCGTCGTCGCCCATACGCACGGCCCAGGACTTGATCGCTGCGCTGAAGGCGAAGCCGGGCGGGATGGCTTACGGCTCCGGCGGCAATGGCAGCATTGCCCACCTGGCGGTCGAGCAACTGCTCAGGGATACCGGCACGACGGCCTTGCACGTCCCCTACAAGGGCGCGCCGGACATCGTCTCGTCCCAGCTGTCGGGCCAGACCCAATTCGGCATGCCCATCCTGGGGACGGCATTGACGTTCGTCAACAACGGCAAGCTGCGTGCGCTGGCCATCACCAGCGACAAGCGGTCGCCCTCGCTGCCCGAGGTGCCGACGCTGGCAGAGGCGCTGCCTCCCGGCTTCTCGTTGAACAGCTGGTCGGGGGTTTTCGCGCCCGCCAGGACGCCGGCGCCGATCGTCGATCGCCTGTCCAGGGAGATCGGCGCCATCTTGCGCTCGGGTGCGATGGATGAGCTGGTGAAGACCATGGGCTCCGAGCTCCGCCCCGATGGCTCGCCGGCGGAGTTCCAGAAATTCGTGATCGCCGAGGACAAGCGCTTCGGCGATCTGATCAAGAGCATTGGCTTGAAGGTGGACGGACGATGAAACCGGAATGGTCGTGCCTGAAGGATGTGACGATCCTCGATGTCAGCCAGTTGCTGCCCGGGCCCCACGCGGCGTCGCTGCTCGCCCAGTTGGGCGCGGACGTGATCAAGATCGAGAACCCGGACACCGGGGACACCTCGCGCCTGCTCGGGCCGGCGGTGTTCGCCCAGTTCAATCGCGGCAAGCGATCGGTCGCCCTGGACCTGAAGTCGCCCGAGGGAAAGGCTGCCTTCCTGGACCTGCTCCAGCGCGCCGATGCGGTGATCGAAGGCTTCCGCCCCGGCGTGATGCAGCGGCTCGGGCTGGGCTACGACACCCTGGCCGAGGTCAACCCGGCCATCGTGCTGTGCTCGATCTCGGGCTTCGGCCAGACCGGGCCGCTGGCGGCCGATGCGGGCCATGACCTGAACTACCTGGCCCTGTCGGGCTACTGGGCGGTGCCGGTGCAGGTGCACGACAAGGTGTCGCGCCCACGCGCGCGCATCTCGGACTTCGCCGCCTCCGGCTATGCCGCACTGTCGCTGAGCGTGGCGATCATGAGCGCCCGCCAGAACGGCAAGGGGCAGCACCTGGACGTGTCGATTCTGGATGCCGTGACGTCCTGGACGGTGCAGGGCGCCTGGGCCGCCCGCGGCATTCCCGCGGACAGGCTGATCGACTCGCCGACGGTGATGCCGGAGAACGACCTGTTCGAGACCCTGGATGGCCGCCACCTCGCGATGGGCATCCTGGAGAACAAATTCTGGGTCAACCTGTGCGAGGTGCTGGGCGATGAGTATCCTGCCTTGCGCGATCCGCGTTTTGCGACCCGGCCGCAGCGGCAGAAGCACAAGCAGGAGGTCAATGCCCTCATGGTGCAGGTGTTCGCGGGCAAGACGCTGGCTGAATGGGGCGATCGCTTCGCCGGCACCGACGTCCCTTTCTCCCCGGTGCTGGGCGCCGCGGAGCTGTTCGAGGATGCGCAACTGATCGCGCGCGACATGGTGCGGCACCACCCCGAGGAAGGCCTGATTTCGGTGCGCTTCCCGGTGAAGTTCTCCGCCGGCCTGCCGGATGCGCCAGGGGCGGTGCCCGCGCTCGGCGCGCACACCGGGTCGGTCCTGAAGGCCTGAGGCGGTCTGGCGCCCCCCACGCTCTCAAGCGCATGTCTTTGATCTGCCGCAAGGTCGCGACGGGCCGGAGGTGAGAGGCTACGGCCATCCCCTCCGGAGAGCCGCATGACGCACACCACGATCAGAATCATCCGCGACGAGCACTCGGCGCTGTCCGCCATGCTGCGCTCCATCGTCCTGCTGCTGGCCCAGCATCGCCGACAGGGCACGCTGCCGGATTTCGGCGCCTTGCGTGCGATGCTTTTCTACGTCGACGAGTTTCCCGAGAAGCGGCACCACCGCAAGGAGTCCGAGCTGCTGTTCCCGAAGCTGCGCGCACGGACCCCGATCTCGCGCGAACTGCTCGACCGGCTGGACGACGACCACGCGCGCGGCGAGCGGAAGATCCGCGAAGTCGAGCATGCGCTGCTCGCCTTCGAGATGATGGGCGAGGTCCGTCGCCAGGCCTTCGAGCAGGCGGTCGAACGCTATGTCGACTTCTACCTGGCCCACATGGCGATGGAAGAGCGCGAGATCCTTCCGCTGGCCGAGAAGGTGCTGACGGACGACGACTGGAGCGACCTCGACCGGGCCTTCAGCGCCAATCGCGATCCGCTCACCGGCTGCGAGCCGGAGCCTGACTACGGGGCGCTTTTCACCCGGATCGTGAATGCGGTTCCCGCACCGATCGGCCTGGGCGCGGGGCGTTGAAGGGCGGCCGGTTCGCGGACTTCAGTCCGCCTTCAGCACGCCGCGGCGCACCTGGTCGCGCTCGATCGACTGGAACAACGCCTTGAAGTTGCCCTCGCCGAATCCGTCGTCGCCCTTGCGCTGGATGAACTCGAAGAACACCGGTCCGAAGGCGGTCTCGGAGAAGATCTGCAGCAGCAGGCGCGGACTGCCGCCCCCGGTGCTGCCGTCGAGCAGGATGCCGCGCGCCTGCAGTTCGGGGATCGGCTGGCCGTGGCCCGGCAGCCGCTGCTCGAGCATCTCGTAGTAGATGTCGTTGGGCGCGGTCATCAGGGGCACGCCGGCCAGGCCGAGCTGGTCGATGGTCGAGATCAGGTCGTCGCTCAGGAGCGCGATGTGCTGGATGCCCTCGCCGTTGAACTTCATCAGGAATTCTTCGATCTGGCCCGAGCCCTTGGAGGATTCCTCGTTCAGCGGAATGCGGATCTTGCCGTCGGGCGCGGTCAGCGCCTTCGAGGTGAGGCCGGTGTATTCGCCCTGGATGTCGAAGTAGCGGATCTCGCGGAAGTTGAAGAGCTTCTCGTAGAAGCCGGCCCAGAAGGCCATGCGGCCGCGGTAGACGTTGTGCGTCAGGTGGTCGACGATCTTCAGGCCGTGGCCGGCCGGATGCCGGTCGACGCCCTCGATGAACTCGAAGTCGATGTCGTAGATCGACTTGCCGTCCTCGAAGCGGTCGATCAGGTACAGCGGCGCGCCGCCGATGCCCTTGATCGCGGGCAGCCGCAGCTCCATCGGGCCGGTGGCGATCTCCACCGGCTGGGCGCCGAGCGCGAGCGCGCGCGCGTAGGCCTGGTGCGAATCCTTGACGCGGAAGGCCAGCCCGCAGGCCGAGGGGCCGTGCTCGGCCGCGAAGTAGGCCGCCGGGCTGTTCGGCTCGCGGTTGACGATGAAGTTGATGTCGCCCTGGCGGTACAGCACCACGTCCTTCGAGCGGTGCCGGGCCACCAGGGTGAAGCCGAGTTTCTCGAAGAAGGGCTCGAGGAGCTGCGGCGTGGGCGAGGCGAACTCGACGAACTCGAAGCCCATCAGTCCCATCGGGTTCTCGAACAGGTCGGTCATGTGCGTGCGCTCCGAAGTTGCGGCCTACTCGGCCGTGATGTTGGCCTTCCTGACCAGCCGGGCGTAGCGCTCCTGCTCGGTCTTGAAGAACTGGGCCGAGGCCTCGGGACTCATCGGGTTGATGATGTTCTCCTGCTTGGCCATGGCTTCCCTGGTCTCCGGCATGCCGAAGGCCGCCACCACCGCAGTATGGAGCCGTTTGACCTCGGCCGGTGGCAGCTTGGCCGGGCCGATCACCGCGAACCAGCCCGAGACGTCGACCTCGGGGAAGCCCTGCTCGGCGATGGTCGGCACGTCCGGCAGCGAAGGCACGCGGGTCTTGCCCATCACGCCGATCGCGCGCAGCGCGCCGCTCTTGAGCTGGCCCTGGATCGCCGGCACCGCCACCACGCCCATCTCGACCTGGCCGCCGATGATGTCGGCCACCATCGGTCCCACGCCCTTGTAGGGGATGTGGCGGACATCGACGCCGGCGGCATCCATGAACATCGCGCCGGCCAGGTGGATGATGGTGCCGTTGCCGGATGACGCGTAGTTGTAGCCGTCCGGCTTGGCCTTCAGCAGCGCCTGCAGCTCCTTGGCGTTCTTCGCCGGCACCTTCGGGTTCACCACCAGCACGAAGGGCGTCGCGCCGATCACCGAGATCGGCGTGATGTCGTTGATGGCGTCGAAGGGCATCTTCTTGAAGACGCTGGGATTCACCACGTGGTTGTTGGACACCACGCCGAGGGTCTGGCCGTCGGCCGGCGCCCGCACCACCACGCTGGTGCCGGTGAGGCCGCCGGCACCCGGCAGGTTCTCGATCACGACCGCCTGGCCGCCCAGCGCCTTGGTGAGCGAGGGCGAGGCGGCCCGCATGATGGTGTCGACGCCGGAGCCGGCACTCACCGGAAGCACCATCCGCAGCGGCTTGTCGGAGCCCTCGGCGAAGGCGCCGCTGGCGGTCACGGCGAAGGCGGCGGCGAGCAGGGCGGTCATGCCGCGGCGTTGGATCCTGAGGTTCATGGTGTGTCTCCGTGGGTCTTTGGGGGAATAGGGAATTCAGGCGGGCACGCGGATGGCGAGGCCGGCGAGGATCTCTGCGGTGTGCTGGCCCACGCTCGGCAGCGGGTGCCGAACGCCCGGGCGGCGGCCGCCCATCATCAGCGGCAGCAGCACGACGTCGGTGGTCTGGCCGTCGTCGCATTCCATCGGCACCAGGCCGCCGCTGGCCTTCAGGTGCGGGTCGTCGACCAGCTGGTCGGGCCGCATGATCGGTGCGTAGGGGATGCCGGCGGCCTCGAGCCTGGGTGCGAGTTCCGCCACGCGATGGTGCTTCAGGATCTCGCCGAGCTTCGCCAGCAGCGCCGGCCGAACCGCCACCCGCAGCGCGTTGTTCGCGAGCGCCGGATCGGCGGCCAGCGCCGGCGCGTCGATGACGCGGCACAGCGTCAGGAACTGCTTGTCGCTCACCGCGCCGATGAAGAGCTGCTCGCCGTCGGCCAGCGTGAAGACGTCGTACACGCTCCAGGCCGACACGCGCGAAGGCATCGGCGGCGGTGGCTCGCCGGTCATGGCGTACTGCTGCATGTGCTGCGACGACAGGAAGACGCAGTTCTCGAACAGCGCGCTCTGCACTTCCTGGCCGCGGCCGGTGCGCTCGCGTTCGCGCAGCGCCGCCAGTACGCCGATGGCGCCGAACATGCCGCCCATGATGTCGTTGACCGAGGTGCCGGCGCGCAGCGGCCGCCCGACCGGGCCGGTCATGTACGACAGCCCGCCCATCATCTGCACCACTTCGTCGAGCGCCAGCCGGTTTTCGTACGGACCGGGCAGGAAGCCCTTGTGCGTGACGTAGACCAGGCGCGGGTACTTCTTCGACAGGGTCTCGTAGTCGAGGCCGAAGCCGGCCATCAGGCCGGGCCGGAAGTTCTCCAGCACCACGTCGCACTGGCCCGCCAGTTCGGCCGCGGTGGCCCGGCCCTCCTCGGTGCCGATGTCGATCACCACGCTCTTCTTGTTGCGGTTGAAGGAGCGGAAGAAGCCGATGCCCAGGCCCGGCAGCTTGCGGGTCTTGTCGCCGCCGGGCGGCTCGACCTTGATCACCTCGGCGCCGAGGTCGGCCAGGATCATGCCGCAGGTGGGGCCCATCACCATGTGGGTGAACTCGAGCACGCGGACGCCGGCGAGCGGCAGGGGAGCGGTGGCGGTGGTCATGGAAGCATCTCGTGGTGGGGATCAGGCGGCCACGGCGTGGGCCGCCGCGCCGAAGGTCTTGGGCAGGCCGGCTTGCCACAACGCGCCGTGCAGCGTTTCGCCGGCCAGCCACTCGGCGACCCGGGCGCGCAGCGCCAGCAGCCGGTCGATGTCGATGCCGGTCGCGATGCCCATGCTGCCGAGCATGTAGGCCAGGTCCTCGCTCGAGACGTTGCCGCTGGCGCCCGGCGCGTGCGGGCAGCCGCCGATGCCCGCGAGGCAGGCATCGAAGCGGGCCACGCCGACCTCGAGCGCGGCGTAGACGTTGGCCAGGCCGAGCCCGCGCGTGTCGTGGAAATGACCGCACCAGAAGCGGTCGCCGGCGATCTTCAGCGCCTCCTCGAAGAGGTCGCGCACCATCGCCGGGTCGGCGTAGCCGACGGTGTCGGCCAGGCTCACGCGGTCGGCGCCGGCGTCGAGCAGGGCCTGCAGAAGCCGCAGCACCTCGCGCGGGTCGACCCGGCCCTGCAGGGTGCAGCCGAAGGCGGTGCCGACGCCGCCCTCGATCAGCGTCCGACGTCCGGACGCATCGCGCGCGGCGCGGATGCGCGCCACTTCGGCCACCACCTCGTCCGGGGTCTTGCGCAGGTTGGCGAGGCTGTGGGCATGGCTGGCGGAGAGCGGCACGATCATCAGGTCGGCCCCGGCGGCGATGGCGCTTTCGGCGCCGCGCAGGTTGGGCACCAGGACCGAGACGAAGAGCTTCGGCAGGGTCTTGGCGAAGGCGACGAGCTCGGCGGTATCGGCCAGCTGAGGCAGCAGGCGCGCCGGCACGAAGGAGCCGACCTCGATCTCGCGCTGGCCGGCTTCGTGGGCCGCGCGGATCCATTCGATCTTCTGCGCGGTAGGCAGGATGGTGGCGATGCTCTGCAGGCCGTCGCGCAGGCCGACTTCTCGGATCACGGCGCTGCGCGGCAGCCGGGTGGCGGTGAGGGTCATCGAATCCGTCTCCTGTCTTCGGGCGCACGGTGCGGCGCCATGGACAGACTGTAGGCATTCCCACTCGGTATAAAAAGCGGTAAATTGGAACGTTCAACGTTCCCATTCGGAATGCCACGAGCTGAACCCCCATGCGCGACCTCGACCTCACCTCCTTGCGGCTCTTCGTCAGCGTTTGCGAGACGCGCAACATCGCGCGGGCCGCCGAGCTGCACCACATCGTCGCCTCGGCCATCAGCAAGCGCCTGCTGCTGCTCGAGGAGACCGTCGGCAACAAGCTGATCGAGCGGCACCGGCGCGGCGTGCAACCCACGGCGGCCGGCGAGATCCTGCTCGAGCATGCACGCCTGATGCTGGCCGGCGCCGACCGGGTGGCGCGCGACATGGCGGCCTACGGCACGGGCATCAAGGGGCAGGTCAGGGTGCTGGCCAGCGTGTCGTCGATCGCCGAGTTCCTGCCCGACGACATCGCCGCCTTCCTGCAGTTGCCCGCGCACCGCGACATCCGCATCGACATCGAGGAGGCACTCAGCCGCGACCTGGTGCGCGGCTTGCGCGAAGGCCTGGCGCCGGTGGGCGTGTGCTGGGACGCGGCCGACCTCGAAGGCCTGGCGACCCGGCCCTACCGGCACGATCACCTGGCGATCATCGCGCACCCCGCGCACCCGATCGCGCGCTTCAAGCGTTGCGCTTTCGCCCAGACGCTGGATTTCGAGCACGTCGGCTTGCCGGCGTCGACCGCGGTGCACACCATGCTGGGGCGCGCCGCGGCCATCATCGGCAAGCCGATCAGCTACCGTGCGGTGGTCAGCACCTTCGACGCCTCGATGCGCTGCGTGCGCGCCAACCTCGGCATCGCGGTGGTGCCGCGCGAGGTGGCCGATCCGGTGGCCGCCAGTTTGGGCATCCGCGTGCTGCCGCTGTCGGATGCCTGGGCGAAGCGCAGGTTCGCGCTGTGCTTTCGCGACGAGTCCCGGCTGTCGCCGGCGGCGCGCCTGCTGGTCGGGCACCTCGAGGGGCTCGAACGGGCGCGGCGCGCCCCCGCCTGACGGCTCTGGCTCTACTGCCAGGGCGCCCTGGCGATCCGCCCCTGGTACTGGGTCGAACCCGACTTGAAGATCGCGATGTCGACGTTGTCGGCGTCGATCTGCAGCAGTCCCCAGTTGCGCTGCACCGCACCGACGGTCACCGCGGTGGCGATCGCGGCGCCCGAAGCCGTGGCTTCGAACAGGTTTCTGCCGCCGGCGAGCCGGTAGGTCGCCAGGTTGTTGTCGTGGATATCCCCGCTGAGGATCAGGACGCGATGCTTCGCGGCGAGCTGCTGCATCCAGTTGTATTCGGCCTCGCAGTCGAGCCAGGTCTCGCCGTTGCGGGCGTCGTAGACGATGCCCGAGGCGACCAGGTGCACCGTCTTCGGATCCGCCGCGGCGCAGGCCGCTTCGATCGCGTCGGTCTGGGCCTTGCCCAGCAGCGCCCGCCGTCCGCCCTTGGCCTTGAAGCTACGCCCGTCGGTCAGGTGCAGCAGCACGTCTTCGGCCAGCGCGACATTGACATAGCCGGGCGCCGGAGTACGGCGGTCGAAACCCGGCGGCGTGCTCGGAAAACTGCCCGGCGCAAGGCGTGCCGCCAGGGCGGTGCGGAAGGCATTGAACACCGCCCGACTCGGCGCGATCAGCGGACTCAGGTCGGGCTGGCGTGCGATCTCGGCGCCGCAGGCGCCGTTGAACATGAAGTCGTGGTCGTCCCAGATCGCGTAGGTCGAGAGCGCGGGCCGCGCGACCAGCGACTGGAAGTTGGCGATGGCCACCTGACTGCCGAGCCGGGCCATCGCGTGGGTGGCGAACTCGAAGGCACTCATCGCCTTGACCGCGGCCATGCTGGAACCGTCGGCGTCGTAGTACGCCGAGTCGCCCAGCAGCACCAGCACAGTGGGGTCGGCGGCGGCGATTTCGTCCCAGATGGTCTGCACCGGGAAATGGAACGCCGTCATGCAGGATGTGAACGCGATTCGCATCGAAGGCTTCCTCCGTGTGGAAGCGGCGAAGACTATGCCGGTGCCGCCCGCGCCGCCATCCGGCGAACGATATAGGCGGTGCCCGCGGCTGGCCGTCCTAGGCGCCCGACTCCGTCATCGGCTGCACCTTGTCGCGGATCGCCCGCGCCGTGAACGTCGTCTTCATCCCGAGCTGTGCGGAGACCTCGGCATCGCTCATGCCGCCCTGGATGAGGCGCGCGGCATAGGCGTTGCGCACGAACTGCGGGCCATGGAAGGCCGCTTCGTGGCCCAGCACCTCGAGCGTGCGCTTCACGCAGCTCGTGACCACGCGCTCGGCCAGGTCCGGCGCCACGGGGCTGCAGGCCGCGCCCAGGCCGCCGCCGACCAGCTCGGTCGACTGCACCATGTCGGCCTGGCCGAGGAAGAGGCGGTTGGAGACCCGGGCGTTCTCGTCGCGCTCGCGCCGGGTCCGCACCACCCGCAGCCTGCCGCGGGCGTCGAGCCACTGCTGCAGCGCTTGCCCCAGGTGCGGGCGCCCGACCAGCGTACGCGCCTCGACCTGCCGGTGGCCCGGCGAGCGGATGACCACGCTGCCGTCCGCCTGGACCGTGAGGTTGCGCGGGATCAGCTTGCAGACTTCGGACAGCTTCAGCCCGCACTCGGCCACCACCAGGCGCAGCGCCAGGTTGCGCGCCGGCGTCCAGCCGCTGGGGAGCTGGCGCGACTCCTCCTCGAAGAGCACGGCGGCCGTCCGTTCGTAGGCCGCCAGGAAGGTCGGGCCGGGCGGCAGCGGGGGATCGGTCTCGAAGCGGGTCTCGGGCTGCCGCCGCTTGCCGTCGAGCACCACCGATGCCGGGTTCGAAGCGACGACGCCGGTGGCGTTCAGGTGCGTGAACACGCGGTGGATCTCCGCCAGGTAGGTGCGCATGGTGCGCACGCTGGCGGGCGCATCGCCGCGCCCGCGCAGGGCGTCGAGAAAGGACTCGATGTGGGCCTGCCGGACCTCGTCGAGCCGCAGCGACCGGGCGGCGAGCCAGCGGCAGAACTTGCTCCAGAACGATCGATAGAGGTTGTTGCTGTGCGCGGTGTAGCGCGGCGCATCGGCGTCGGCGAGGTCGGCGGCCTTCTTCCAGCTCAGGGTCGAGCGCCACAGCCTGTGGGCTTCGACGGGATTCTGCAGCCAGGGCAGGCGAGCTTCGGAGGAGACGGCGACGGTGTGTGGCATGGGTGCTGGAGATGCAGCATAGCCCAGGGGGCGGCGCGCTACGGTGCCGGAACGACCTCGTAGTACACCCCGCTGGACCCGAAGTACGGCTTGTACCAGGTCGGCCCGAACTGGTAGTAGTTGACGCCGTTCACCACCATGCTTCTGGCCCCCCCCGGCAATGTCGCCAGCTGGGTGCCGAGCGGCATGTTGGCCTGCACCGGATAGACGGGCTGTGGAACCACCACGGCCGGCTGCTGGACCACCACGGTGGGTGGTCGATACGCATCGGCCATCGCCGCGCCCACCGCCATGCCCGCAACCGCGCCGGCCGCCGCGCCGCAGCCATAGCAGCCGGCGGGGCGATAGTAGGGGTGGTAGGGGTGGTAGCCGCCGACGGCCACCGCGCCGCCTCGCCAGCCGCCCGCGGCGGCGACCCATGCGTTGGCGCTGGACAGCGGAACGAGCATCGCGGAGATGAACGCGCCGCCGAGGAAGAGTGTCTTGATCTGCTTCATCACCAGGGTCCTTTGCGTGATTACTTGCCTTGGCCGATCTGCTTGAACTCGAGCTTCACGGCACCCTTCGGGATCGTCGCGTTGAAGGTCTTCGCCGGAACGCTGGCGTTGAGTTTCCACTCGGAGAACTCGACCGTGAACGTCGGCTGGCGCTCTCCCGTGCGATAGGAAACGACCATCAGGCGCGGCAGCTTGTCGGCGGCGCCGATCCAGATCTCCCAGTCCAGCCCCGGGGCGGTGAACGCCAGGTGGTCGGTCTTGACGCCGCCGATGGTCGATTGCCCGACCCAGAAGGCGCTGGAAAAGTCCTTCGTCAGGAAGGCATACGGGTCCGCGACCAGCAGGTCGAGAAAGGGCGCCGTGGCGTCGGACCCCGGCTGCACGCTTTGCATCAGCGCCTCGATCGCGCCGCCCGCCGCGTCGCGCTGCGTGTAGAACTTGTTGTCGACCCCGATCACGGTCACCGTCTTGCCGTCATAGAAAGTGTCGCTCGGGAACAGGTCGCCGCGCGCCTCCACGAACAGCTTGTCGGGCCGCTGCATGACCACGCGCGATGAAGCGAACAGGCTGACGTACTGCCCGGTCGGCGCGTGCGTCGGCACGATGCCGCGCACCTTGAAGCTCAAGGTCTTCGCGCCGCCCAGTGTGTCGCTCATGCGCCTCAGCATGGCGAGCGCGCGCTCGTCCTTGAAGTCCTTGGCGGGTGCGGCCACGGGGGGCGATTTGCTGTCTTGCGCCAGGGCCACGCGACCGTCCCCCAGCAGCGCCGAGACTGCGAGCAGGGCAAGACCGAACCGATGGCTGATGGTTCTCAGGGTGCGAGTCATCGATGTTCTCCAGAAAAAGGGGACTGAACTCAGGGCGCGGGTTCGGATCGCACGGCGACGTCGATCGCGTCCAGCAGGTCCTTGCCGCGAAACGGCTTCGACAGGTAGCCCGACGCGCCGCGGCGCATCGCCTCGATACGCACCTCCGGCGCGTCGTGCGCCGTGACCACGATGACCGGAGGTCCGGGTCCGCGCGTGCGCAATTCCGTCAGCAGTTCCAGGCCGGACATCGCGGGCAGCTTGAAGTCGCTCACGATACAGGCGGCCTTTGCGATCGGCCCCTCGGCCAGAAGAGCCTCCGCCGACGCATAGGCCACGGTCTTCAACCCGGCCGCGTTCAGCAGGCGCTGGACCGCCTGGCGCATGCTGTCGTCGTCATCCACCACAAGTACCGCGCCGGTCGGGATCAGTGTCATCGGGGTGTTCAGGTAGCGGCCGATAGTATTCGCTCGCTCCGCATGAAAGTCGCTTCCATCATTGCGCGCTGGCTTTCGCAAGGAAACCGGGTCGAAGGGCAATTTGATTGCCCGAAAGGGAAAGCGCGGAGCGCTCCGTCGGGGGTCGACGCGCCCGGTGCTCAGAACCTGAAGCCGGCGCCGAAATAGAGCCCGCCCATCGCCATCTTGTTGAGCAGTCCGTCGTCGCGCCTGTAGCTCAGGTAGCGATAGCCGAACTTCAGCGAGGTGGTGGGGGAGTACTGGTAGCTCGCACCGGCGATCGCCTGCCAGCTCGAATTCGAACTGCCCTCGCCGACGTCGAGGTGGCCCATGAGCGACCACTTGTCGCCAATCGGCACGATCGCGCGCACGCCGATGATGCCGTCGGTCGAGCC
The DNA here is from genome assembly GCF_052114385.1 of Variovorax sp. M-6. Classification (NCBI taxonomy): domain Bacteria; kingdom Pseudomonadati; phylum Pseudomonadota; class Betaproteobacteria; order Burkholderiales; family Comamonadaceae; genus Variovorax; species Variovorax sp. M-6. The sequence continues at coordinate 33,323 of NZ_JBFREQ010000028.1, forward strand.
CGCCGTGTCTTCGATCTGGGCGCCAAGCCCCCGCGGGCTCGGCGCGATGTCCACGTTGGTCTTGACGTTGATGTAGCGCACGCCGCCCAGGACGTCGACCGCCACCGGCGCGTGGACGACACGATAGAAGCCCGCCAGCGTCGCGATCGTCTGCTCGAACTTGACGTTGTAGCCGCCGAGAAGGCCGCCGGCCAGCTGGTTGGCGACGCCGAGCTTCACGTACTGGATGTCGAGCAGTCCGCCCCAGTCGCCCTTGCGGGCTTCGAGGGTGCCCATGGCGCCGAAATCCAATGCCTCGAGCAGGCGGGTGGAACTCACGCTGACCGTGTTGCCGGGCAGCGGACCCAGCTTCAGGTCGGAGCGGACGCCGGGCGTCCACAGGTACGGAATGAACTCGAACTGCCATTCGTCGGCCGGCGGGATGCTCTGTGCCGCGGCCGGCGCGCAGGCGAGGGCTGCCGCCATGCATGCGGCCGGAATCCGGCGGCCGCGGGCCCGGCGCATGGGGCTCTCGGCCATTGGGGCGACCGAGTCCGCAGTTCGGCGCGATGTCATCCAGGTTCTTCTTCGGCTTTCGTTCACGGTGCGCCAACGACGGTGTAATAGACGCCGTTGGCGCCATAGAAGGGCCGGAACCAGCTGTCGCCGACATGGTAGTAGTCGACGCCGTAGCGGTTCACCATGACCGCGCCTTCGGGCACCCTCGCGTAGCTGACGCCCATGGGATAGACGGCGCGGTTCGCGTTGGCCACCGCGGCGCCGGCCGCCACCCCGACGACGGCACCCGCGGCCACCGCGCCCGCGCAGTCGTAGCAGCCCGCGTGATAGTAGGGCACCGCCACCGGTGCATGGTAGGGCGCATAGCCCGCGGCGCCGTAGGCGGGCGGGTGGTAGGTGCTGAAGCCGCCGGCCGTCGTGTGCACCGCACCGTAGCCGGCCACGCCGGTGGTGGTGCCGCCATACACGTTGGTGTGGGTGGTGGCGCCGTCCCAGCTGTGCTCGGTGCTGCCGCCCCAGCGATTGGTGTGCTCGGCGCCGCCCCAGCCGCCGGAGGAATGGCCGCCGAAGCGGTTGGCGCTGGCCCAGGCAGCGGCCGGTGCGTGGAAGCCCGCCGTGATCAACAAGCTCGCCAGCAGCGGCAGGAGGGTCTTGAGGGATGTCATCGTTCGAACTCCTTATTGCGCCTTGGCGGCCGGCTTGGCGGCCTTCTTGGCGGCTGCGGCCGCGGGCGGCTTCGGCGCGGCAAAGGCGATCTTCTTCGCGTTGGCCGCGTTCATCGACGCGAAGGCCTCGGCCGCGATGACCGGGTCGAGCTTCCAGTTGGACAGCTCCACCTGGTGGCGCAGCTGCAGCGGGTCGCCACGGAAAACGGCGCGCATCTTGCGCGGCAGCTTGTCGTCGGCGCCGATCCAGATCTGCATGAACAGGCTGTCGCTGGCGATCGCGACCATCTCGGTCGTGGTGCCGCCGACCACCTTGGACTGGCCGATGTAGAAGGCCTTCGTGAGGCCTTCGGTCAGGGTCCCGAAGGGATCGGCGCCGACGATGTCGGCGAACGGGAAGTAGATCGCGGCGCTGTCGAAGGCCTGCTTCAGCATGGCGTCGATGGTGGGCGGCGCGGGCGCCACGGCGACCAGGTTCTCGGCCGGCGCGAAGGCCGTCAGCGTCTTGCCGTCGTAGTAGTACTCGGCGGGCGGGCCGTCACCCAGGGTGATGACGCGCAGCCGGTCGGGGCGCTGCAGCAGCACTTCGGAGGTGGTCGCATAGGCCAGCGAAGGCCCGACGCTGCTCGGGCTCTCGTAGGTGGCGACCGCGGTGAAGGCCATCGACTTCGCCGCCGTCAGACTGGCGCCCATCGCGCGCAGCAGATCCATCGCCTTGGCGTCGAGCTGGGGGGCGGGTCGGGCCGGCGACTTGGCGCCGGTCTTCGCGGCGGCCTTGGCAGGCGCGACGGTCTGCGCGTTCGTGCCGACGGCCAGTGACAGGGCTGCCGTCAGCATGAAGGCCGCTGCGAAGAATCGTGACCGGATCATGAGTGTCTCCTCGAGAAAACATGCGATGCCTACCCCCTGAGCGCGGTCATGATCCCCCCGGCGCCGCAGGCGGGGAATCGGGTGCGAGGGCAAAGCGATTGCCCGAAAGGGAAGCGCCGAGCGAGGACGCCGGCGCGTGGGGCGGCTGCTGCCGAAGCTGTTCGGCGAGGCGGCCGAGCTCGGCCGCCGAATCTGCGCCCAGTTTCAGCATCAGGTGCGCGCGTTCCGCCTTGATGGTGCGTTCGCTGGTGTCGAGCTCGTCGGCGATCTGCTTGTTGAGCTTGCCGGCGACGACCCGATCGAAGACTTCGCGCTCGCGTGCGGTCAGGGTGGCGAACAGGGCCTCGAGCCGCTTCGATGCGTCGCGAACGGAGCGCTGCGAGGCGTCGTGCGCAAGGGCCCGGTCGAGCGCCCCGAGCAGCGTGTCGCGCTGCACCGGCTTCTGCAGGAAGTCCACCGCACCGGCCTTCATGGCCCGCACGCTGGAGGGCACGTCGCCACGGCCGGTGAGGAACACCACCGGCAGCATGCAGCCGTGCTGCCGCAGCACCTCCTGCAGCTCCAGTCCGGACGGCCCCGGCAGGCTCACGTCGAGCAGCAGACAGCCCGGGTGGTCGGGCAGTGGGTGCAGCAGGAATTCGCCGGTCGAGGCGTAGCCCCGTGCTTCGAGCCCGGCGGCATCGAGCAGCCGCAGCAGCGCGACGCGCAGTTCATCGTCGTCGTCGACGACGTGGATGAGGGATTTGGCGCTCATGTGGCGACCTCCGTGCGAGGCGCTGCGCTGCGAGCTTGCCGGGGGTGGCGCGGCGCGGCGTTCCCCGGCAGCGGCGTCGCGCTCGTGCCGACCCACCGCGGCAGTTCGAGGTGAAACGCCGTGGCTTTGCCCGGCGTGCTCACGGCCCAGATGCGTCCGCCATGGGCCTCGACGATCGAGCGCGTGATCGACAGGCCGAGGCCCATGCCGCGCTGCTTGGTGCTGAAGAATGAATCGAAGAGCTTCGGCAGATGCTCCGGCTCGATGCCATGGCCGCGGTCGCTCACCGTGATCTGCGCCAGTGCCTCGTGCACGGCGATCGAGACGACGATCTTGCGCCTTCCCTCGGGCAGGTCGCCCACCGCATCCATCGCGTTCAGGAGCAGGTTGATGAGCACTTGCTGGATCTGGATCGGGTCGCCGATGACCCGGGCCGGCGCCGCGCTGGGCCGTATCACCAGCGTCATGGCCCGGCGCCGCGCTTCCGCGTTGAGCATCTCGCAGCCGTCGCCGACCGCTGCATTGAGTTCGAAGGGCTGCCGTGCGATGGCCTGCTTCGCCAGCAGTGTTCGCAGCCGGGCGATCACATCGCTGGCGCGCAGGTCGTCGCGCCGGATGTCGGCCAGGATATGGCCGAGATCGCAGGGCTCTTGGCGCCCCGACAGGAGCAGCAGTTCGGCCGCTTCGGCGTTGGCCAGGATCGCTGCGAGCGGCTGGTTGATCTCATGGGCGATCGACGCGGCAAGTTCCCCCGCGATCGCCAGCCGCGACGCATGTGCGAGTTCGCTACCCCTTTGCACCAGCGCCACTTCGGCCCGGCGGCGACGCCGGTGCTCGAGCACGAGGGCGGCGATAAGGCCCGCCTGGAGCAGGATCACGGTACCGCCGATGAGACCAGCCGTCCGGTGGGCTTCCCAGAAGGTGGGTGACCTGAACGCCATCTGGTCCGCGATCGCGTAGCCGGCCGTGAAGAGCAGGCACAGCGCAATGGGACTCGGCCGGGCCCATCGGCAGAGCAGCTGAAGCGCAGACGTATGCACGGCTGCTGGCACGGAGGGGATCACGGGAGATGGGCCGGGCGACCGGCTGTTTCAAGGGCGCCTGTGCGACGCACGGTCCGGCGTGGAAGGGACGACCATCGGAGCCATTGAACGGAAGTTCTGCGACATAGCGATTCCCTCTTGGTTTTTGTCCGCCGGTTCGGCGCGCCGATCGACGCGGGAAGTCGTCTGCGAGCCGAACAGTAGCGAAATTCCAGGCATCGGTCTTGACATATTGGGCCACGCGTTCGAACATGCGGCCCCACACCGAGGACTCCCGGGATGTCGAGCCTGGCGCTTCGATCGCGACCTGTCCGTCATTGGAGCCTCGGCGCGGAGGATCCGGGTACCGTGCGTGTGGCGGCCATGGCGGGCGTTCCTGCGGTGCTGCGAGAGAAGGGCTTCGAGCCGGCGCAGGTGCTCGCCGACGTGGGGCTCGCCCCCGACACCTTCGACGATCCCGACGGTCGGATGCCCTACCGCACCGGCGGCCTGCTGCTGCAACGCTGCGCAGACCTGACCGACTGCCTGCACTTCGGGCTGCTCGCCGGCCAGCATGCGACCGCCTCGTCCCTGGGCCTGCTGGGCGAGCTGATCCAGAAATCGCCCACCGTTCAGTCGGCACTCGACAGCCTGATCGCCCATCTGCATCTGCAGACCCGCGGCGGGGTGCCGACCCATGCCGTCGAGGGCGCGAACGCCACCTTCGGCTACGCGATCTATCTGCGGGACATGCCCGGCACGGCACAGGCCTACGATCTTGTCGCGGCCTTCGAGTTCAATATCCTGAAAGCCGTGTGCGGTCCGCGCTGGGGCCCCATCGAGGTGTCGTTCGCCCATGGCGCGCCGAAGGATGCGCTGCCCTACCGGCGCCTGTTCGGATGTCGGCTGCGCTTCGATGCGGACCGGACCGAACTCAGCTTCAACAGGCACTGGCTTGCCCAGCCGCCGATGGCGTGCGACGCCGAGCGCCACCGGCAACTGCAGCGCGAGATCCTGGCGCAGGAGAGCCTCGCGCCCGACGAGTTGGTCGATCACGTCAGCGCCGCGCTGCGCCGGATGGTGCTGAACGGGCGCGCGACCGAAGCCCTGCTTTGCGACCTGCTCTCGGTGCCGAGGCGCACGCTGCACCGGATGCTGGCGGCGCAGGGCACGGGCTTCAGGAAGCTGCTGGAGGACGTGCGCTACGAAGTCGCGCGCCAGCTGCTGGTCGACACCGACATGTCGACCGCCGAACTCGCGGCGGCGCTCGACTATGCCGACGCCAGCGCCTTCAATCGCGCATTCCGCCGTTGGACGGGCTCGCCGCCCGCCGCATGGCGAGCGAGAGCCAGATCCGTCGATTGATCCCGGGGCGGCGCCGGTCGAGGCGCCGAGCGGAAGTGTCAGCCTCGTCGCGTGACCGTTGGTAGCGCGGTATATCACAAGAAATGGAACGAGTGCTCCGGCTTGGCCGCGATGCCGACTGCAAGGAATATGAGCCGAGCCTTTGTCCGTCAGGCGCCGGCATCGGCCGCCGGCGCCTGCCGCAGCCGGTATTCGCGCGGCGCCATGCCGTGGTGGCGGCGGAAAGCGGCGGTGAAGCGGCCATGGCAGGCCCACCCCGCCTCGGCCGCGATGGCCTGCACGCCGAGCTGGGTGTCGCGCAGCAGGCGCGCTGCGAGCGCCAGCCGTTGTGCCATCAGAAGGCCGTAGACGGTCGTGCCTTCGGCCTCACGCACATGCGCTTGCAGTCTGGCGGCGCGCAGGTCGAGGCGCTGCGCAAGTTCATCGACCGTCCATGCACGCGCAGGCGCGTCGCCAAGCAGCGCGCGCAGCCTGCGCACCGTGCCGGCAGCGGCGCTGCCGTTGCCGTCGTCGGAACGCGCGGGGCGCAGCAACTGGTCGAGGTCGAGCAACACACAGGTGAGAAGTTCGGTGGCGCGCGCATGGAACAGCGGCACGAAGGCGGGGCGGTCGGTGGGTTCGTCGCTGATGCGCGCCAGGCAGTCGCGCACGCGCGGCGTGAGCGCGGCATTGCACATCACGCGGCCGTCGTCGCGGTCGACCAACTCGCTCATCTGCCGCGCGGGCAGGCGCACGCCCAGCGCATGCAGCCAGCGCGGCAGCAGTTCGCGCCGCAGACGAAACTGCACGAAGTTGTTGCGGCAGGCGCCAGGAATGTGGATGAGGTAGCCGCCGTTGCGGTTCGGCGTGCGCAGCAGGGCGCGGTCGACGCGAAAGTCCAGCGGCCGGCCCTGCGCGGTGCCGATCTCGCCTGTGACATGGCCCGAGAGAAAGAAGGTCAGCAGCAGCTCGTCGCCCGGGGGGAGCTGCACATGCAGGTCGTCGTTGAGCCGGAAGTCGAAGTAGAGCGCGCTCGCGCCTTCCCACGGCGTGGTGCGCAGCCGCAGGATGCGACCGCCGTCGCGGGGCCAGCGCACCTCGCGGCTGGCGCCGTCGTGCAGGGCCGGGAGCGCGAACGGGCGATCGGTGGGCAGGCGGACCAGCGCGGCATTGAAGTCGTCCTCGCGCAGCGCGGCGGCGAACGGATGAGGCTGGATCGGCACAGTCTGCGGTTGGATCGGCATAGAAAACCCTGCCCTGCGGCGTTAGCGTTGCAACACTTTGATTTGAACGGAGTTTATGGATGAATGCTCGACGTGTCCGCCGGTTTCTGGGGCTCCTTGCGGCCTTGTTCGCGGCGCTCGTTCCGGCGCTTTCCATCGCGCAGGGCGCCTCTTCGGCATGGCCCACGCGGCCGATCCGCCTGGTGGTGCCCTTCGTGGCTGGTGGTGGTGCCGACGTGGCAGCGCGGCTGATTGCCGCCAAGCTGCAGACGCAACTGGGCCAGCAGGTGGTGGTCGACAACAAGCCGGGCGGCAATACGCTGATCGGCGCCCAGGAGGTCATGAAGGCGCAGCCCGACGGCTACACCTTGCTGTGGTCCATCGATCAGACCTTCGTGCTCAACCCCTCGCTCTACAACCGGTTGCCGTACGACCCGAGGAAAGACTTCACGCCAGTGGCACTGGCGATCACTTCGCCCACGGCCGTGATTGCGCGCACCCAGCCGGGCAGCGTGAGCGATGTGCATGAACTGGTGAAGCGCGCCAAGGCCGACCCCGGAAAGATCAACGTCGGCGCGGCCGCGATCCTGTCGCAGATGGCGCTGGAGGAGTTCAACCGAAGCGCCGGCATCGAGACCACGCGCGTGCCCTACAAGGGCAGCGCCGAGGTGGCGCAGGCCACCATCGCGGGCGACATCGACGCCGCCTTCGACGGCATGGCGCCCTATGTGCAGTTCGTGAAGGCGGGGCGCGCGAAGATCCTTGCCGTCACCTCGGCCCGACGCTTCTCGGGCCTGCCCGATGTGCCCACGCTCGACGAACTGGGCTACAAGGGTGTGGACTTCTCGGTGTGGTTCGGCGTTGTCGGGCCGGCCGGCCTGCCGCCCGAGATCGTCAAGCGCGTGAGCGAAGGCGTCGACTGGGCCATCCGCCAGCCCGACGTGGTCGAGAAACTCCTGGTCTTCGGCTTCGAGCCGGCCGGGCAGACCGGCGCCGTCGCACTCAAGACCCGCATCGACAGCGACCTGGGCCGCTACGGCCCGGTGATCCGCAGGCTCGGTTTCAAGCTCGACTGAAGGCGGCGCACCATGAAGACCGCGGGCCTGATCGGAGGCGTCGCGTGGCCATCCACGCTCAGCTACTACCGCTTGTTGAACGAACACATCCAGCGCGAACTCGGCGGCCTGCATTCGGCCCGCTGCGTGATCGTGAGCCTGGACTTCGCCGGCATCCACGCCGCCATGACGGCGGGGCTGCGCGACGATGCGCGCGCGCAGATGGAAACCGCGGCACGGCAGGCGCGCGCCGCGGGCGCGGAGCTCATCGCGATTCTTGCGAACACGGGCCACTTCGCGGCCGATGCGGTGCAGGCCGCGGCGGATGTGCCGCTGGTGCACGTGGCGCGCGAAACCGGCGATGCCGTGGCGGCCCTCCATCCGTCGATGCGTCGTCTGGGCCTGCTGGCGACGAGCTTTGCGCTCGACGCACCGTTCTTCGGCCAGCTGCTGGGGGAGGGCGCGGGCTTCGAACTGGTGCTGCCCGATGCGGCGCAGCGGCGCACGCTCGATGCGGCGATCTTCGGGCCGCTGGCGAGGGGCGAAGTCGACCGCGCCGATGCGGCCATGGTCTCGACGCTGTGCAACGCGCTCGCGGCGCGCGGCGCCGAAGGCATCGTGCTGGGCTGCACCGAACTGAGCGGCGTGCGGCCCTGGATCGCGTGTCCCGTGCCCGTCTTCGATTCCACCGACATCCACGCCCGCGCCATCGTGCGCGAAATGATCCGGTCCTGAGCCGGACCCCGCTTCCACAGAGAAAGAAAGAGAGACCCTCGCATGCAGATCGCCGATTTTCCGACGCCCTTTGTCAATGCGCCCTACAGCCGCGCGATGTTCGACGACGAGTGGATCTTCGTCTCGGGCACCATCGGCATGGACTACGACACCCAGAAGCTCGCGGGCAGCGCCGAGGACCAGACCCGCCTGATGGTGCGCAACATCGCCAAGTACCTGGCGGCCTGCGGCGGGCAGCTGGAGCAGATCGTCAACTACACGCTGATCGTCGCGGGCGCCGAACACCTGGGCGCCGTGGTGAAGACGCTGTCCGAGGTGCTGCCCTGCAAGCCGACCGGAACGGCCATGCTGGCCGGCATCGCCGTGCCCGAGGCGTGGGTGGAAATGCAGGTGATTGCGCGCAAGAGCCAGCCGGCAGGCCGGTAGCATTTCTGCGTATCGAGCCAAAACGCCGTGGTTGGAGGAGAACGCCTCCTGGTCGGCTGCCTCACATCCTTTCGAACCGAAGGTCGGCAACGATCTTGGCCCAACGTAGGTTCTCCGCTGCCACGAATGAAGCGAATTCTTTGCGCGGCGTCGGGCTGGGAACGGCACCTTGCTTCTCGATCGCGGAGATCACGCCAGGATCACTCAAGGCCTGATTCAGAGCGCGATTGAGCTGGTCCAGAATCTCAGTCGGTATGCCTGCAGGCCCGCCGAGTCCGAACCAGGATGGATTGTTCATGGCCGGCAGCCCCGTTTCGGCATAGGTCGGAACCTGGGGCAGCAACTTCAGTCGGCTCTTGGCGGCAACGGCCAGCGGCTTGACGCGCTTGGCCTGAATCAGCTCCATGGACGAGGGGATGTTGTCGAACACGACGTTGATCTGTCCGGCGAGCAGATCGGACAGGGCCGGTCCCAGCCCCTTGTAGGGAACGTGAAGCATGTCGGTGCTGGTGACATGCTTGAAGAGTTCGCCATTGATATGACTCAATCCACCGTTGCCGGACGAGCCGTACGAGAATTTGCCTGGTTGCTCCTTGAGTATCTTGACCAAGCTCTGCACTGACTCGGCACCAAGGGCGGGATTCGTGACGAGGACATTCGGAACATCCGCGATGTTCCCTATCGCCGCAAAGTCCTTGACAGGGTCATACGGGCTCTTGGCATACACGTTGGGGTTCACGGCGTGTGAGCTCTCCACCACCATCACGAGCGTGTAACCGTCCGCCGGCTGCTTGGCCGCCGCAGCCGAACCCACCGAGCCTCCGGCGCCGGGTCGGTTGTCGACGACGACCGGTTGCCCGAGGATTGTGGACAGCTTCGCCGCCACGATGCGGGCCAGCAGATCCGTGGTCCCGCCTGGAGCATAGGGCACGATCAGCTTCACGGGTTTGGAGGGATAGGCCTGCGAGGAGGCGAGCGCGTTCAAGGTCGCCCCCGCCAACCCGCCGAACACCAAGTGTCTTCTATTCATCAATCTGTCCTGGTTCAAGTGTCGTAGCCTGGATTCACCCGGTCGAGTTTGCGCAGCAAGGCCGGCCAGGCCAGGCGGCCCAGGCTGGTCTGCCCCTGCATCCGCGCCAATGCATCGTTGACACCGGCCAGCACCTGCGGCGCGACCATGATCAGCTCACCGCCGGCTTGTGCTGTGACTTGGATCTGGCAGGCAGACTCCAGCGTGTACATGCGTTTGAACGCATCGGCCACGGTGGCGCCGACAGTCAGTAGGCCGTGATTGCGCAGCATCAAATGATCGTGAGGTCCGAGGTCGCGTTGCAGGCGCACCTGCTCGTCCTCGTGCACGGCGAGGCCCTCATAGTCGTGGTAGCCGAGCGACCCCAGAACGAGGGTGGCTTGCTGCGAGATCGGCAACAGGCCGCACCGTTGCGCGCTCACGGCAACGCCCGAGCGCGTGTGGGTGTGAATCACGCAGGCGACGTCCTCCCTGCCCATGTGCACGGCCGAGTGAATGACGAAGCCGGCCCTGTTCACGTCGAAGGGTGAATCGCTCAGCTTGTGGCCGTCGACGTCGATCTTGACGAGCGACGAAGCCGTGATCTCCTCGAACATCAGGCCGTACGGGTTGATGAGGAACTGATGCGCGTGCGCGGCACCCAGCGCTTGAGGGGCGCGGGCGCTGATGTGGGTGGCGATCATGTCGCTCCAGCCATGCAGAGCCACCAACCGGTAGCACGCGGCCAGGTCCACGCGAACGGCCCATTCGTCCGCGCTGACGACTTCCTTGAGCGAGGGGATCTTCATTGGTGTGCTCCTTTTTCCTTGCGTTGTGCGAATTTCGCCATGAAGCGCTGGGGCTCCCCGGTATCGAAGGCCTTCGCGAACTCCTCCACGCCCTCGAGGATCGCGGTGTCCAGCGGCTGTTGTTGCCATTGGCGCAGAAGGCGCTTCTGCTGGCGCATCACCTGGGGTCCATGGCCAGCGAGCCGGGCGGCCATGCGCGCTACCTCTGCATCGAGCGCGCCCAGAGGAACCATGGTGTCGACCAGGCCCCATTCCTTCGCCTTCGCGCAGTCGATGTTCTCGCCGGTCAGAAGCATCCAGCCGGCGCGCGCCTCCCCGATCAGGCGCGGAAGCAGTGCCGCATGGATGATCGAGGGAATGCCGACCGCCACTTCAGGCATTCCAAGGAATGCAGAGTCGGCAGCGATCCGGAGGTCGCAGGCGAGTGCGAGTTCGAGGCCTCCCCCAAGCGTCCACCCGGGAATCCGCGCGATGACCGGCGTCGGGCACTGCCGAACGGCCTCGCAAAGGCGGCGCAGGCCGTCGATGAAGCGCCGCGCGGAAGCACGATCGAGCGCGCCCATCTCCTTGATGTCGGCGCCGGCGACAAAGGCCTTGTCGCCGGTGCCGCGCAAGACCACCACACGGACGGACTCGTCGACAGCGAGGGCCTCGAACGCCTTGCGAATGTCATCGATCACTGGCGTGCCGAGAATATTCAGCGAGCCGGCGTTGCTGATGGTGAGTGTGGCCACGCCGAGCGCGTCGAGTTCGACACGGGCGTGTGGCAGATCGAGATTCATGATTCAGTCCTGAGGGCCGGAGGCGCCATGTTCGAGATTCGGGGTCATTGGCGAAGCCGGCTGCGGCAACGATGGCGGCGCGCCGACTGCGCCGAGTTGGTCCACGCAATTCCAGAGCATCGGATTGCGCACGGTTCGCAAAGCACCGAACTCGGGATGGTCCAGCGTTTGCACGATGCGGCGATGCTGCACCTGGGCATCGGAAAACACCTCTTCCATGGTGTTGATGGGGCCCCAAGGCACGCCGGCCGTATCGAAGGCCGTGGACCAACTCGAACGGCTGCGCTTCGGAAACAGGTCCGTGAGCAGCGCGCGCAAGGCCGGCAGGTTCTCGATCCGCGCTGAGTTCGTCATGAAGCGTGCGTCGTCGGCGAGTGCGGGTTGTTCCGCCACTTCGCAGAATCGGCGAAACTGCGAGTCGTTCCCGATGGCCAGGATCAGGTGGCCGTCCGCGCACGCAAACACCTCGTACGGCGCGCAGTTGGGATGGGCATTGCCGCTGCGTTGCGGGTTGCGACCCGACGCCAGGTAGTTGGCGGCCTGGTTGGCATTGAGGGCCACGGCAACGTCGAGCAGCGCGATGTCGATGTACTGGCCTTGTCCCGTGCGTTCGCGCTGGAACAGCGCTGCGAGAACGGCCGAGGTCGCATACATCCCGGTGCTGAGGTCGACCACGGCGACGCCGGTGCGAAGTGGCCCCGCGCCTGGCATGCCATCAGGTTGACCTGTGTAGCTCATCAGGCCGCCCATGCCCTGGAACACATAGTCGTAGCCGGGCTTGGAAGCCATTGGGCCGCTTTGTCCGAAGCCGGTGATCGACACATAGACCAGGCGAGGGTTCAGCTCCCGCAGGCTGGCGTAGTCCAGGCCTTGCCGTGCCAGCGAGCCGGCCTTGTAGTTCTCCACCAGCACGTCGGCGTCGCGGATCATGGCCTTGAGGGCCGCGCGGCCTTCGGGTTGTGCGAAGTCGATCGCGACCGAGGTCTTGCCGCGGTTGCAGCAGATGAAGTAGGCCGACAGCCGCTCGCCGTCGGCGGACTCCACGTAGGGCGGTCCCCATCCCCGGGTGTCGTCGCCGCCGCGCGGGTGCTCGATCTTGGTCACCTCGGCGCCGAGGTCGGCGAGGTTCTGCGTGCACCACGGGCCGGCGAGAATTCTCGAGAGGTCGAGCACCTTGATGCCCTGCAGCGACTGGTTCAGCATTCGGACTCTCCTTTTCGGGCCTCGGGCCGCTCGGGCAGGACCGCGAAGATGCCGCGGGCCTTGAAGATGACGCGGTCGTCCACATGGCCGCTGCATTCCGCGAACACCAGGCGACCGCCGATCTTGTCGATGCGTGTGACGACTTCCACCCACTCGCCCACGCTCGCGCGAGCGATGTAGTCGACCGACAGATTGGCCGTGGCCACGCGCTTTCCCGAGCGTCTTGCCACATTGACCCCCAATGCGTTGTCCGCGAGCGTGGCCACGAAGCCACCGTGCGCGGCATCCTGGTGGTTCATGTGGGCGGGGCGCAGATGAAGACCGACCCTCAACTGGCCGTCCGCATCTTCTCTGGCGTGCATCGGGCCCAGCAGCGCCATGAAGGCGCTCACAGGCGGGTACGGACTGAAACCCGTTGGCACCCGCGGATCGACGGAAGCGCCGGTCATCGTTCGACTCGCGCGTCGAAGCGCTGGAGGCCTCGCTCCACGCGCTCGACAAGGCCGGGCGCCGGTGTCCAGTGCGCCCCGTGCGTGGCTTGCAGGGCCCGGATTCGTTCGAGTGTTTGCGCGAGGCCGAGGGTTTCGGCCCAGAACATCGGGCCGCCGCGTGCCGCCGGGAACCCATAGCCGTGAACGTAGACCACGTCGATGTCGCTGGCGCGCTGCGCCACGCCTTCATCGAGGATTCGCACGCCTTCGTTCACGAGCGCCAGGACGCAGCGTTCGACGATGTCTTCGTCTCGCACCGGATGGCGCGCGATGCCCGCCTCCGCGGCACACGATGCGATGATCTCGTCGACCAACGGGTCGGGGATCGGCGTCCGGCTGCCTGGCTCGTAGCGGTAGTAGCCCGCCGACGTCTTCTGTCCGTAGCGACCCGCCTCGCAGATGCGGTCGGCCACCTTGGAATAGCGCAGGTGAGCGGGGCGGGTCGGCGCGAGGCGCTTGCGCGTCGCCCAATTGATGTCCATGCCGGCCAGGTCAGCCATTGCGAGCGGGCCCATGGCCATGCCGAAACCACTCATTGCGCGGTCGACCTGTTGGGGAGATGCACCTTCCTCCAGCAGGAAGCCGGCTTCGCGCCAGTAGCCCGTCAACATCCGGTTGCCGACGAAGCCTTCGCACACGCGAACGAGCACGGGGATCTTGCCGATGTCCTGTGCCATCTTCATGCAGGCCGCAATCACGGCAGACGACGTGCGTTCGCCTCGCACGACCTCGAGCAGCCGCATGACGTTGGCAGGGCTGAAGAAATGCAGCCCGATCACATCCTGCGGCCGGGAGGTGGACAGCGCGATCTCGTCGATCGAAAGGCGCGAGGTGTTGGTGGCGAGAATCGCGCCGGGCTTGCAGTGCGCATCCAGGCGCGCGAACACCTCCTTCTTCACCGCCATGTCTTCGAAGACGGCCTCGATCACCAAGTCGACGTCATGAAGGGCGGCGAAATCGAGCGCGGGCTCGATCAGCGCCATGCGGCCCGCCATAGCGGCCTCGCTCAACTTTCCCTTGGCGACGGTGACGCCGTAGTTGCGGCGCACCAGGTCGAGGCCGCGATCGATGGCGCCCTGTTCGCGTTCGAGCAGCACGACCGGGATGCCCGCATTGGCGAACGCCATCGCGATGCCACCGCCCATGGTGCCGGCGCCGAGCACCGCGACCTTGCGCACGACGCGAAGCTCGGTGCCGGTGGAAGTTTCCGAGAGCTTGGGAGCTTCGCGCTCGGCGAAGAACAGATGGCGAAGGGCCTTCGAATCCGGCCCGGCGACGAGCTCATCGAACAGGGCGCGCTCGCGAGTGAGGCCATCTTCAAGGGAAAGCTGCGTCGATGCCTGGACCGCATCGACCGCAGCGCGCTGTGCGGTAGCGTTGCGTGCCCGGGCCGGGACCGCATTGCGCCGCTCGGCGAAGTCGACGCCCGCGGGCTCCAGCGCTCGCTGCGCCACGAGTGGCAGTGCGCCACCCTCGGCGACGACGCGGCGGGCGAACGCCTGGGCGCCAGCCAACAGCTCGCCCGTGATCACCGCATTGACGAGCCCCAGCTCGTGCGCGCGCGGCGCCTTGATCGGTGCACCCGAGAGAATGATTTCCAGCGCGGCGTCCACGCCGACCAGGCGCGGCAGCCGCTGCGTTCCGCCGCCACCCGGGATCAGGCCGAGATTCACTTCAGGCAACCCAAGTTTGGCATCGGGAGAGGCCACGCGGTAGTGGCAGCCGAGCGCAAACTCGAGCCCGCCTCCCAGCGCGACGCCGTGAATGGCGGCGATGACCGGTTTCGTGGATCGTGCAATCAGGGTCAGCACGTCGCGCGTCAGCGGCTTCTCTGTAGCCGCTGGCGTGTTGAACTGGCGGATGTCAGCGCCGCCGCAGAACTGCCGTCCCGCGCCGACGATCAGCACAGCGTCGATGCCGGGATCGGCCACGGCACGCTCGATGCCCGAATAGAGGCCTTGACGCACGGTATTGCCGATGCCGTTGACTGGAGGGTTGTCGAGGGTCAGCACGGCGAGGCGCTGCTGCTCGTTGTAGTGAACGGTTGGTGTGGACATACGGAGTCGATCCTTGAAGGTCAGGCCACGGTGGCGAGAGGCAATGAATGCGAGCCAGGCGCTGGTGCGGTCGTGGTCGGAGCGGTGCGCATGAGGTCGACGAGGCGCCCGAGATGGTGGCGTGCATCGCCCCAGCTGTGGGCGATCGCCAGCAGTCGCTTGACGCATCGGCCGACGGGTAACTCGTCGGTCATGCCCATGCCGCCGTGCAGGTGGATGCTCTGCAGGCCAATGAAGCGACCGCTTTCGGTACATCGGACCTTGGCTGCGGCGACCGAGCGGGTCCGGGTCGCTGCGTCGTCGTTCAGGCCGCGGGCGGCCAGCCAGGACAAGGACTTCGATTGCTCCACCGCGACGAGCATTTCGGCCATCCGATGCTGGATGGCCTGAAAGCTGCCCACGGCCACGCCGAACTGGCGCCGCGTCTTGACATAGTCCAGCGTCATGTCGAACAGCGTCGATTGCAGACCGGCGGATTCGGCACACAGCCCTGCGGTCGCCGCGTCGGTCGCCGCGGCGATGGCCGTCGTCACGTTCATGCCAGGCGAGCCGATGGACGCGTCCGTCGGCAGTCGCAGTTCATCGAACCACAGATCGGCGCCGGTGCTCCCATCGATGCAGGAGTAGCGCTCCACGCGAAGGCCGGTGGCGGCGGCGTCCACCCAGAAGATCGCCGTCTCGTTCGACGCCACGCGTGCAGAGACCAGCCAGGCGGTCGATTCGCCTCCATGCGGCACCACGGTCTTGCGACCGTTCAGGATCCAGTCGCCGCGGTCGTGACGTGCGCGCGTCGACAGATGGCGAGGCAAGTGCTCGCCATTCGGTTCCCCATGGGCGAATGCCAGCACGTGTTCGCCCGATGCGAGCGCTGGCAGCCAACGTGCCTGCTGTCCCGCATCTGCGAGCTCGAGAAGCAGCCGGGTGCAAAGGACCGCCGACACGGCGAAGGGCGTCGTGAGGCGGTTGCGTCCCAGGCTCTGCATGACCGCATGCATGCTGCCGCCATCGAGCCCGAGGCCGCCCGGCGCCTCGGGAACGAGAAGGCCGGGAAGGCCCATGGCGGCCAGTTCCGGCCAGGGATCCGTAGCGGCATGGTCGCGCCGCTGGGCAAAGCTGGTGATCGCCTCGGCCAGGCTGCGCTGGTCTTCGTCGTGTTCTGTTTGTTGGGGGTTCATGTGTTCGTTCCTGTGCCGAGTGCGGCACCCATGTCTCCGTTCAGAGGATGGCCTCGATCAGGGTCGGGCCGGAGGTCGCGTAGGAGTTCGTGAGCGCGCCGTGCAAGGCCTCGGCATCACCGACTCGGATCGCAGCGACGCCCATGCCCTTGGCAAGACAGCACCAGTCGAGGTCCGGTCGGTCCAACGACAGCATGTCGGTCGCCCGGACGCCGGGCGCGCCCGCGCCCACCGCTGCGAGTTCGCGCCGGAGGATGCTGTAGGCGCGGTTCACGAAGATCAGCACGGTGACGTCGAGGTTCTCCCGCGCCATGGTCCAGAGCGCCTGCAGCGAGTACATGCCGCTTCCGTCGCCTTCCAGGGCCAGCACACGCCGCCCAGGCGCTGCGATCGCGGCGCCCACGGCCGTGGGCAAGGCAAAACCGATGGAACCGCCGCAACCGGTCAGCCAGTCATGCGGGGCGGCCGAAGCGGTGAGGCCATCGAAGCCCCAGCCGGTGGTCACGGCTTCGTCGACGACGATCGCGTTCTCCGGCAGCGTCGCAGCAATCGTTCGGCCGATGGTCTCGGAGGTCAACGCGCCGCTGACAGGCGCATGCGCTTGTGCTCGTGCGATGCCCACCGGTGCGGCAGCGGTCGCTCCCAGCGCTTCGCAGAGAGCCGAGAGCGCCAGACGCGGATCGTCCTCGACGGTGGACAGCGTGAAGAACTCGCACCCCGGCGCCGTCAGCCGTCCGGGCTTGTCCGGATAGGCGAAGAACGCGACCGGCGCCTTCGCGTTGACGAGCACGATGCGCTTGAAGCGCTGGAGCAGCGCCATGGCGGGGTCGATCGCGTACGGGATGCGCGGAATGACCAGACGACCGGCGCCGCGCTCCAGGCGCGCGAAGTAGAACTCGGCGCGGACTTCGGCCCCGGTCGCGGCGGCGATCCGTCCGGCCAGCTCGGTCGAAGCGGCGCGCAGCGCCTGGTCGCCGAGCAGCAGCAGCGTCGGCTGCGGGTCGTCGCGCATTGCCTTCACGATGCGGTCGAAATCATGCAGCGCAGGGCCGGAGGGGGTCGTGGGCGCCGGCTTGCCCAGGGGCGTCCCTCCAGGGACTTCGGTCCAAGCGACGTTGGCGGGCAGCACGAGCGTGGAGATTCGTCCGGGGCGCATGTTCGCCTGCCGAATCGCTTCCTCGCCATCGGCTGCGACCTCGCCCACGCCGGGCGTGCTGCGCACCCAGTGGGACATGGATCCCGCGATCGCATCGATGTCCGAAGTCAGGGGCGCATCGAGCTTCAGGTGTTCGACCGCGTGGTCGCCGACGATGTTGACGATGCCGGAGCGGGCCTTGCGCGCGTTGTGCAGATTCGCCAGGCCGTTGGCCAGTCCGGGTCCGAGGTGGAGCAGGGTGGCGGCCGGCTTGCCGGCGATACGGTAGTAGCCATCGGCCGCGCCGGTGACGACGGTCTCGTGCAGGCCCAGCACGCAGCGCATGCCCTCGATGCGATCGAGGGCCGCCACGAAGTGCATCTCCGAGGTGCCGGGGTTGGTGAAGCACACATCGACATCGCCGTCGATGAGCGTATGGACGAGAGTCTCGGCACCATTCATTTGAAATCTCCCTGTCGATGAAACGTTCTGGATGTCAGTCGCTGCGGCTAGAGGCCCAGCGCAAGCTTCGCGATGATGTTTTTCTGGACCTCGTCGGTGCCTCCGTAGATGGAGATCTTGCGCAGGTTCAGGTGGAAGCCCGCCACTGGAGCGGCCCAGGCGTCGTCGGCCAGGACGTCGCCGGTCCGCAGCGCGGCATAGCTGCCGTCCCGGCACGGCAGCGCGAGCACACCGGCGCATTCGACCGTCTTTTCGACGATCGCCTGCGCCACGGTGGTGCCCATCAGCTTGAGCACCGAGGCCTCCGCACCGTGACCTTCACCCGCGGCCATTCGACCCAGCAGGCGTAAATTGGTCTGCTCGAGGGCCAGCAGGTCGACGTCGAGCCTTGCGATGTCCGCGGCCACCGACGGATCGTCGATGAGGCGCTGGCCGTCCACCCTCCGTTGCGCCGCAATATCCTTGAGGAAAGCCATCTCCCGCTTGGCCCGACCAACCCGCGCGGCGCCGGTGCGCTCATGCGAAAGAAGGTACTTGGCGCAGGTCCAGCCTTCATTCAGGTCACCCACGAGGTTCTCGCGCGGCACCTTGACGTTGTCGAGGAAGACCTCGTTGATCTCGCAGTCGCCGTCGAGCGTGCGGATCGGCCTCACGGTGACGCCCGGGGAGCGCATGTCGATGAGCAGGAACGAGATGCCCTTCTGCGCCTTGGCGGCAGGATCGGTCCTGACGAGGCAAAACATCATGTCGGCGTACTGGGCGTAGGTGGTCCAGGTTTTCTGTCCGTTGACGATGAAGCCATCGTCGACGATCTGCGCCTTCGTCTTGAGCGAAGCCAGGTCGGAGCCCGCCCCCGGCTCCGAGTAACCCTGGCACCACCAGTCCTCGCCCTGCAGGATGCGCGGCAGGTACCTGGCGCATTGTTCCGGAGTGCCATAGCGAATGAGTACCGGGCCGATCATCCGGACGCCGAAGGGCGGCACCTCGGGTGCTCCGGCAATGGCGCATTCTTCCTCGAAGACGTGACGCTCGAGCACGCTCCATCCCGGACCGCCATGCGCCTTCGGCCAGGTCGGCGCGACCTTGCCGGCGTCGGCCAGGATGCGGTGCCAGCGCAGGTAGTCGTCCTTGCCGAGGCGGCGGTGCTGAAGAATCGATTGCCGAAGATCCTCCGGCAGGGACTGGCGCAGGAATTCGCGCGTCTGCGCACGGAAAGTTTCGATGTCGATGCTCATGTCCGAAGCCTTCTTCACAGGAAGCGCAGCGGCGCATCGGTCGCCGCTTGCAGTTGGGTCGCCGTCAGGCCTGGGACCATATCCCGAACGATGAAAACGCCGTCTGCGACTTCCAGCGTCGCGAGGTCGGTGTAGACGCGCTTCACGCATCCCAGCCCCGTCAGAGGCAGCGTGCAAGAGCGCAGCAGCCGCGATTGCCCTTCGCGCGTCTGGTGCTCCATCAGCACATACACCTGCTTCGCGCCGACGGCCAGGTCCATGGCACCGCCGACGGCTGCCGCCACGCCCGGCTGGCCCAGCGACCAGTTGGCCAGGTCACCGCTGGCGGAGACCTGGTAGCCGCCGAGCACGCAATAGTCGAGGTGGCCACCGCGCATCATCGCGAAGGAGTCGGCGTGGTGAAAGTAGGCACCGCCCGATTCGAGGGCGACCGGCTGCTTGGCCGCGTTCACGACGTCGGGATCGGCGGCTTCGCCGTCCGCCAGCGCGCGCATGCCCAGGATGCCGTTCTCGCTGTGCACGATGATTTCCTGCTCGGCATTCCAGTAGGGCAGCACCAGCACCGGCATGCCGATTCCGAGATTGACGGTCGAGCCATCGGGGATGTCGCGTGCCACGCACTGCGCCATTTGTTCGCGTGTTCGGCGAGTCGTCATGCGGCCTTCCTTTCGGTGATGGAGGCACTGTTCAGCACGACCACGCGCTGTACGAAGATCGAAGGCGTCACGATGTGCTCCGGATCCAGTTCGCCCAGCGCTACAGCGTGAGCCACCTGGACAATGGCCGTGCGCGCCGCAGTGCACATGGGCGGCCCGAAGTTGCGACCTGCCTTGCGGTACACCAGGTTGCCCCAGCGGTCTGCGGCTTGCGCTTTCACGAGAGCGAAATCTCCGTGCAACGGCGCCTCGAACACATAGCCGCGCCCGTCGATGACCCGGGTTTCCTTGCCCTCGGCCAGTGCCGTGCCATAGCCGGTCGGGGTAAAGAAGCCACCGAGACCTGCGCCCGCCGCGTGGAGACGCTCGGCCAGCGTTCCCTGCGGCACGCATTCGTACTCCAGCGCGTTGCGCGCATAGGCCTCTTCGAAGGCCATGGCCTCGGAGCCGCGCGGAAACGAGGCGATCAGACGGCGCACTCGGCCGAGGCGGATCAGTCGCGCCAGCCCTTCGTCGCCGCTGCCGCTGTTGTTGCAGACCACGGTCAGGTCGCGTGCACCCTGGGCCGCGAGCGCATTCAGCAGTTCGATCGGCTGGCCGGCGAGGCCGAAGCCGCTCACGAGCACCGTGGCGCCATCGAAGATGTCAGCCACCGCCTCTTCAGCGGTTGGAACGAATTTGTCGGTCATGAAGATTGTGCGACGTCGAGCGTCAGAGTGCGTTCGCAAGGATGGCCGTGGCCTGGCTGGACAAGACGCCGCCATTGCCGTGCACCATGACCACTTCGGCATCGGGCACCTGGCGATCGCCGGCTTCGCGACGCAGCTGCGCCACCGCCTCGATGACCAGGAAGATGCTGTACATGCCCGGATGCGTGCAGGACAGGCCCCCGCCATTCGTGTTCATCGGGAAGCTGCCGCCCGGCGCGACGCGGCCACCTTCGACGAAAGCGCCGCCTTCACCCTTCTTGCAGAAGCCCAGGTCCTCGAGAAACAGGATCGGATTGATGGTGAAGGCGTCGTAGCACTCGAGCACGTCGATGTCTTTGGGCGACAGCCCCGCCTGCGCATAGGCCACGCGGCCCGATTCGAGCGCCGGCGTCACGGTCAGGTCTTCCATGCACGAGATCTGTCGATGCCAGTGCGCATGGCCGCAACCCAGCACATAGATCGGCTTGGCGTGCAGGGACTTGGCGCGTTCGGACGAAGTGACGACGAAGGCGCCGGCGCCATCGGTCACCAGGCAGCAGTCGCGCACCGTGAGCGGATCCGAGATCATCTTGGCACCCAGTACGTCGTCGATGCTCAACGGACCGCGGGCGAATGCATCGGGATTGCGCTGAGCCCATTGCCGTGCAGCCACGGCCACTTCGGCCAGCTGGCGCCGCGTGGTGCCGAATTCGTGCATGTGCCGGGYCGCCGCCAGCGCGTAGCTGGACACCGGATTGAACGGCTTGTACGGATGCTCGTAGGGCTGCGGGTCGAGCGCGGCCCGCATCTGGTTCTGCTGCGAGCTGCTGGGAATGCTGCGCGGCGTGCTGCCGTAGCAGACAAGGACGTTCTCGCACTCGCCAGCCTCGATGGCCATCGCCGCGACCCGAAGATCCGCGATGAAGGAGGAGCCGCCGAACATGGTGCTGTCCGAGAAGCGAGGCCGGATGCCGAGGTATTCGGCCATCCGCATCACCCACCAGGGCGAAGTCAGGCTCGAGGTGATGATCCCGTCGATGTCAGACATGCGCAGCTGGCTGCCGGTGACCGCTTGGCTGGCCGCTTGCGCAATGATTTCCTGCTCGGTGCGTCCACCCGCATGGCCGAGACCCGCCAGACCGGTGCCGAGGATGGCGATGTCGCCGCGTTTCATGCCAGATCCTCCAGCGGTGTGAAGACCAGCAGAGGCGCGGCTTCCAGCATGTCGATTCGTGCCTGGACGGGCATGCCGATGCGGACCGCATCGGGTGTGATCCCGACGACGCGGCTCATCAGGCGCGGACCCTCGGCGAGGTCGATGAGGCAGACGGTGTAGTCGCCTTCGGTGCGCCGCACCACGGTGGTCGAATACACGGTGCCGCGCCCACTCGGGACCGCCCAGCTCAGGGCTTCTGAGCCGCAATACGGGCAGACCACCCGTGGAAAGAAGTGATGGCGTCCGCAGGTGTCGCACTGCGGAATCTCGAACCGACCTTCGGCGAGCGCGCCGAAGTAGCGGGCGTCGGCGCCGAGCGCTTCGGCTTGCTTCGCCGTTACGCCGGGTTCGGTCGCATTGCCAGCCATGAGGATTAGTCCTCGACCTTGACACCAGTCGTGCGAACCAGGTCACGCCATTTCGTGAGCTCGCTCTCGACGAACTTGCGTGTCTGCCCAAGATCCCTCGGCGCCATCGGCTCGCTGGATTGCTTCTTGAGACTCTCGACCATCTCCGGTGATTGCATGATCTTCGCGGTCGCGGCATTGATCTTTTGCAGGACCTCAGGAGGCGTACCGGCCGGCGCGAACAACCCGAGCCAGGTGTAGACATCGAAGTCCGCGAAGCCGGATTCTTTGAGCGTCGGCACGTTCGGGAACAGCGGACTGCGCTGCGCACTCGTGACCGCGATGGGCTTGAGCTTTCCCGCGTTGAGGAACGTGGCGATCGTGACGGAATCCTGCACGGCCACCTGGATCTGTCCGCTGACGGTGTCGGCCACGGCAGGCGCAGCGCCGCGGTAGGGGACATGGACGAAGGGCGCGCCGCTGACCTTGCGCAGCAGCTCGCCAGCCAAGTGGGTGGAACCGCCCGCGCCTGATGTGGCATAAGGCACGCTGGGTTCCTTGCGCGCCCAGGCCAGGAATTCCGGGACGGTGCTGGCCTTGACCGAGGGATTGACCACGATCATGTTGGGCGTCTGCACGAGCGCTGCCAGCGGCACCAGGTCCTTCAGCGGGTCGTAGTTGACCTTGGGCCGCGTGAACGGCGCGATCACATAGCCGGTGGCGGTCACCAGCAGCGTGTAGCCGTCGGCCGGGCGATGGGCGACGTATTCGGTTCCCACCTGGCCGGCGGCGCCGGCCTTGTTGTCGACGATGAAGGGCTGGTTGAAAGTCGCCGTCAGCTCCTTGGCCAGCAGTCGAGTGACGATGTCCGTCATTCCGCCGGGCGGATAGGCCACCACGATCGTCACGGGCTTCGTCGGCCAGGCGGGAGACTGTGCGAACGCGGCGCCCGGAATCAGGAAGGAGGGCAACAGGCACAGCGCGACACAGGCGCGTCGCTGCGACGAGAAATTGAACATTCTGTCTCCTTCGGCCTCTGGCAGGAGGCGATTGATGAGACGGTCAGCAGCAAGGCTTCCGTCCTCCGCCGATGATCAGCAGGAGTGGAAGAAGTCTAGGGATGGGGATGTTTCGAGGCCATCCGAATGATTCGAACGACGGATTCGCGGAATCTCAGCACCCGGCGCGGGTTTACCCTATTGTTTGCTGGGTTTCATCGCGCGTCGACGCGGCCTGCGGATCATCGAGCAGGAACTGAATGAAGGCCTGGGTGAAGCCCGGCAGCCTCGCGTCCTCTCGAACGACCAGCTTGAGTTCCCTCAGGCTCCAGTCCTCTGCCAATGGCACCATCGACAGACCCTTCGACAGTCCCGTCGCCAGAACCACGCTCCGCGGTACCAGCGCGATGCCCACGCCCAACTCCACGAGCGCCAGGACCGCATCGAAACTGTGGGCGTGGAGGCGCGCTCGCAAAGGCCGTCCCAGTTTCTGCGCCATGTCGCGCAGGAACAGGAAGTTGCTGCTGGAGCGACTCATGCAGACGAAATCGAAGTCAAGCGCATGCCCCAGCTTGATCTCTGGCAATGCTGCGATGGAATGGTCGGGTGCCGACACGATCACCAGACGGTCCAGCGCATACCGATGCACGAGCAGGCCTTCCGCCGACGTCGGTCCGGCGAAGATGCCGATGTCGGCCTCTCGCGCCAGAACGGCCGCCGGGATGGTCTCGCTCTGGCGTTCTTCGACCTCGGCGTCGACATCGGGGTTGAGCACCAGGAAGCGTCCCAGGCTCTGCGTGACGAAGCCGTTGAGGGCGCTGCTGTTGGCCGACAATCTCACGTGTCCCTTGAGTCCGGCGGTGTAGCGGCCGACGTCGCCGTGCATCCGCTCGACGCCCTCGAAGAGTTCCCGCACGTGTCGAAGTGCGGCCTCGCCTGCCAAGGTCAGTTCCATACCGCGAGCCGTCCGGGTGAACATCGGCGTTCCCATGGCATGTTCGAAATTCTTGAGCCGGTAGCTGGCGGAGGACGCCGTGATGTGGACCTGGGCGGCGCCCAACGAGAGATTTCTCGCCTGCGCAATCGCCATGAACAGCCGCAGGTCCGTCAATTCATATCGCATTCGCTATGTTAACTGGCGTCCTTGTCTGCGCCTTTGTCTCGGGCCTGCGTCTGGCGGGCCGGCTTGATCTGCTCGTTGCCGCGTCCCTGGCGTGATGCGGAGGATCGAAATCCAGCGGCCTTCAGCTATGCCATCGAGAAGGGTGGGTCAGGAGGTTCCTGCGCGATCGACGGGAACCGCCGCAGCTGTGTCATTTCATGCCGCGTTCGTTGTCGAACCTGGCGCGAGGGGAACCTCAGACAGTCGGCCAGCTAGATGCGCCCATCAATCGAAGTTCAGCAGCACTTTCATCGCCTGCGAGCGATCGGCCGCCAGCGCGAAGGCGCGCGCCGAATCGCGGTACGAGAGCGTGGCCGAGATCAGCGGCTTGACGTCGACCAGCCCCTTGTTGAGCAGCTCCACGGCCACCGCGAACTCCTCGTGAAAGCGGAAAGCGCCACGCAGGTCGAACTCCTTGGCGACGATGGTGTTGATCGGCAACTGGACCTCGCCGCCGGCCAGGCCCAGCTGCACGATGATGCCGCGCGGGCGCAGCGCGTCGAAGGCGCCGACCAGCGCACGCGGGTTGCCGCTGGCCTCCAGCAGCACGTCGAAGCTGCCCTTGTCGGCCGAGAACCGCTTGAGGCCATCGGGCTCCTCGGCGACGTTGATCACCTCGTCGGCCCCGACCTTCAAGGCCTTGTCGAGCGTGAGTGCGCCGACATCGGTGGCCACGATGTGGGCCGCGCCGGCCCGGCGTGCGGCGATGATCGCCAGCGCGCCGATCGGCCCGCAACCCGTGATCAGTACGCGCTTGCCGAGCAGCGGGCCGGCGCGGCGCACCGCGTGCAGCGCCACCGACAGCGGCTCGGCCATCGAGCCCTCGCCGTCGCTGATCGAATCCGCCAGCTTGTAGGCCTGGTGCGTCTCGACCACGATCTGCTGGCGGAAGGCACCCTGCACGTGCGGGTTGCGCATCGCGCTGCCGTAGTAGCGCATGTCCAGGCAATGGTTCTGCAGACCCTGCTGGCAGAAGCGGCACAGGCCGCAGGGCCGGCTCGGGCTGATCGCGATGCGCTCGCCGGGCTGGAAGCCGGCGACGCCGTCGCCCACCGCCTCGATCACGCCGGCCACCTCGTGGCCCAGCACCATCGGCTGCTGGATGCGCACGGTGCCGAAGCCGCCATGCTGGTAGTAGTGCAGGTCGGAGCCGCAGATGCCGCCGCAGCGCACCCGCACCTGCAGCTGGCCGGGGCCGAGCGCGGCGGTTTCGATCTCTTCGACCCGCAGGTCGCCCGGTGCGTGAATGACAAGTGCTTGCATGATCTTTCTCAGAGAGTTGCAGTCACGCCGCCATCCACGTAGAGGATGTGGCCGTTGACGAAGTTTGACGCATCGCTCGACAGGAACACGGCGGCGCCGACCAGATCTTCCACGTCGCCCCAGCGGCGCGAGGGCGTGCGCCCGACCAGCCACCGGGTGAACTCCTCGTTTTGAACCAGCGCTTCGGTCAGCTCGGTCTTGAAGTAGCCGGGCCCGAGGCCATTGACCTGGATGCCGTGCTGGCCCCAGTCGATGGCCATGCCCTTGGTGAGCATCTTCACCGCGCCCTTGCTGGCCGTGTAGGGCGCGATGCCCGGTCGGCCCAGTTCGCTCTGGACCGAGCAGATGTTGACGATCTTCCCGCGCTTGCGCCCGATCATGTGGCGCGCCACGGCCTGGCCCACCAGGAAGACGCTGTCGACATTGGTCTTCATGAGTTCGTGCCAGTCGGCTTCGGCAAACTGGTCGAGCGGTGCCCGGCGCTGCATGCCGGCGTTGTTGACCAGGATGTCGATGGGGCCGACTTCGGCTTCGATGCGCGCCACCGCGGCGGTCACGGCATCGCCGGAGGTCACGTCGAAGGGAGCGGTCAGCACCTGCAGGCCCTCGCCGCGCAGCAGCTCGGCGGCGGCTTCGAGCTTGACGGCGTTGCGAGCGTTCAGGATCACGCGTGCACCGGCGCCGGCGAGGCCGCGCGCCAGGGCGAAGCCGATGCCGGCACTGGAGCCGGTGATGAGTGCGGTGCGGCCGGTGAGGTCGAAGCGTTTGAGGATGGCGTTCAAGGTGGAGGCCCCAGGTTCAGGAGAGAGCAGAAGAGTAAGGCGAAATGGCCAGCCAGTGCAGCACGGATTCGCACTGCATTGCCACCGGTTCGGTCGCCTCCCCCGCAGTGCAGTCGAGCGCGGTGGCGATGGCTCTGGCCGCGGTCGTCTTGCCGCAGCCGGAGACGCCCATGACCAGCAGCTTGACGTTCATTGCGGGCGGGCAGCCAGCACCTCGGGATTGACCGGCGTCGGCGGCTTGCCCGCTTGCGGCCCGGCGCCCAGTGCGGCGATCAGGTTGTCGATGGTGAGCGACGCCATGGCGCGCCGCGTCTGGATCGACGCGCTGCCGATGTGCGGCGTCAGGACGACGTTCGGCAAACCAAGCAGTGCAGGATGGACCCTGGGTTCGCCCTCGAACACATCGAGGCCCGCCGCAGCGATCGTGCCGGCCCGGAGCGCGGATGCGAGCGCCGCGTCGTCGACGATGCCGCCGCGCGCGATGTTCGTCAGTGTCGCCGTCGGCTTCATCTGTTTCAGCTCTTCGGCGCCGATCGCGTGGTGGGACGAAGCGGCGTAGCGCAGCACCAGCACGAGATGGTCGGCCTCGCGCAGCAAGGTCGCCTTGTCGACGTAGCGAGCGCCGCTTCCGGCTTCGGCCTCGGCAGTCAACCGTGAACGGTTGTGGTAGATCACCCGCATGCCGAAGCCGAGCGCGCCGCGGCGTGCGACGGCGCGGCCGATGCGGCCCATGCCCAGGATGCCGAGCGTTGCGCCGTGCACGTCGCTGCCCGCGAACAGGTCGAAGATGCCGGTCTTGGTCCAGTCGCCCTGGCGCACGAAGCGCTCCGACTCGCCGATGCGTCGGGCCGCGGCCATCATCAGCGCGAAGCCGAAGTCGGCCGTCGTCTCGGTGAGCACATCGGGTGTGTTGGTGACCAGCACGCCGCGCGAGGTGCAGGCCTCGACGTCCACGTTGTTGTAGCCCACGCCGACGTTGCACACGGCCTTGACCGTGGGACAGGCGTCGAGCAGGGCGGCGTCGATGCGTTCGCTGCCGTGGCTCATCACGCCTTGCTTGCCTCGCAGGCGCCGTTGGAGCTCGTCCGGCGCCCAGAGGGCGTCGTCGGGGTTGTCTTCGACGTCGAAGTGTTCGCGCAGACGCTGCGCGATGTCGGGGAAGGTGGCGCGGGTGATGAGGACGGATGGCGTCATTGTTGTCTCTGCCTTCTTCGATCGAGGGAGCGCGGGTCAGTTGGGGCAGCGTGCTTCGAGGGCATCGAGGAAGCTGCGGTCCCAGCGGCCTTCCTTCATGGCACGAATCGTCTCCGCTTCGGTCGCCAGGTGCGCCCGGGCTTTCTCGATGAGCCATTCGGCATCGTTCGGCGAGAACGCCATCAGCCCGTCCTGGTCGCCGACCACGACGTCGCCGGGGTTCACCAGCATGCCGCCCACCGACACCGGGACGTTGATCTCCCCGGGCCCGTCCTTGTACGGCCCGCGATGGTTCACGCCGCGTGCATAGACCGGAAAGTCGCGCGCGCGGATCTCGGCCACGTCCCGGATGGCGCCATCGAGCACGACCCCCGCGGTGCCGATGGTGGCGGCGTAGAAGGACAGGATGCCGCCGATGACGGCGTTCGCCAGATCGCCGTCGGCGTCGATCACGATCACGTCGCCGGGCCGGCAGAACTCGAAGGCGCGCAGCAGCGTCAGGTTGTCCCCGCCGCGCGACTTGATCGTGACGGCGGTGCCGGCCATCGTCCCGGGCCCGGGGCGGTGATAGGGGTTCAGCCCGACGCTGCCGATGTTGCGGTGCATGTTGTCGCTCAGCGCGGCGACCGGGATGTCGCGCAGCGCGGCGATGTGGGCCGGGTTCACTGGCGGCGCGGACGGGTTCTTGCGGATGCCCTTGAATTGCATGGGAGTCTCCAGTTCGATGGTGGGGTTCGAGGCGGCCGGCCGCTGCTCAACGCAGTTCGGCGACCGCGCGCGCGATGCGCGCACAGCCTTCTTCGAGGATGTCGATCGAGGTCGCGATGGAGAGCCGGAAGTAGGGCGAGAGGCCGTAGGCGGTGCCCGCGACCATCGCGACGCCCTCGCTTTCCAGCAGGTACATCACGACGTCGCCGTCCTCGGAAAGGACCTTGCCGGCGGGCGTGGTCTTGCCGATCAGGCCGCCGCAGTTGACGTAGAGATAGAAGGCGCCGGGCGGCGTGGCGCAGCCCAGGCCGGGGATGGCGTTGATCAGGGCCAGGGTGCGGTCGCGGCGCTGCTTGTAGACGGCGACGCTCTCGGCGACGAAGGACTGGTCGCCGTTCATCGCGGCCGCGGCGGCGGCCTGGCTGATCGAGCAGCAGTTGCCGGTGGATTGCGACAGCAGCGTGTCCATGGCGCGGATCATGTCCGCCGGCCCGGCCGCGTAGCCGATGCGCCAGCCGGTCATCGCATAGGTCTTCGAGACGCCGTTGACGACCAGCGTGCGATCCCGCAGCTCGGGCGCCACGGCGAGGATGTGCGTCGTCTTCTGGCCGTCGAAGCGGATGTGCTCGTAGATGTCGTCGGTCATCACCATGACCTGCGGGTGGCGTGCCAGCACGTCCGCGAGGGCCCGGTATTCGTCGGCGGTGTAGGCGGCGCCGGTCGGGTTGCTCGGCGAATTGATGAGCAGCCAGCGGGTGCGCGGTGTGATGGACGCCTCGAGCTGCGCGGGGGTGAGCTTGAAGCCGTCGACCTCGGGACAGGCGACGATCACCGGCTTGCCGTCGCAGGCCAGCACCATGTCGGGGTAGGACACCCAGTAGGGCGCGGGCACGATGACCTCGTCGCCCGGCTCCAGCGTGATCGCGAAGGCGTTGTAGATGGCGCTCTTGGCGCCGCTGGTGGCGATGATCTCGTTCATCGCATAGCCGAGGCCGTTCTCTCGCTGCAGCTTGCCGACGATCGCTTCGCGCAACTCGACGGTTCCGGCCATCAGGGTGTAGCGAGTGGCGCCCTTGTCCATCGCCGCCGCGGCGGCCTGGCGAATGTGCAAGGGGGTGTCGAAGTCGGGCTCGCCGACGACGAGGTTGACGATGGACTTGCCCTGGCGGCGCAGCTCGTTGGCGCGGTCGGCGGCGGAGGTGCTGGGCGAAGGCTTGATGCGGCGGACGCGCTCGGCGATGCGGGAGGTGGTCATGGCTTCCTGGGGTGGGATGGCAGGACCGTACGGTACGCAGATCGCTCTCCCGAGGCCAAGACGAGATCGCTCTGGTCGTATAGGTAGAGCTTATGGAAGGACCTGATGGCCCGTCCCCGGGCCGGGTGCTGAACGGAGGGAATTACATCTGTCGGGTAGGAAGAAGGTCTGTCGGAGATGGCCTCTATTCTGAGCCTTGTTACAAATCAGTCTTTGGGGCCATCGATCTTGGTAGTCGCGGCGAGACAGCTGATGGGCGACCAGGTCGAGCCGTGGCGCAAATTCATCGCGACCAACGTAACGCGTTGGACGAAAGTCGGATCCGAATTCGCTGCCTGCGAGGAAGTCGGCAACCTCGGATGCCAGAAATTTTATTGCGCTCCTCGCACGATTCATGGAAAAGCTCGTCCGAACAAGCGAAGATCATCCGGGGAGCGTGTCAATCGCTGCCCTGACCAACATCGAGGCTGGCGACCCGTTCATTCAATTTCTCAGAATTTGTCGCCGGCATCGACTTTGGACCCCTGACCATCCTCGAAACCCGAGTGCGCTCAAATCGATGACGCCGTTCGCGTTCAACGACAAGATCTCCTTTGCGTTCGCCACCCAAGCCGCACTCGCATGCTTGTTACCCGACGCATCCGTCGAACCTGTCGGAGAACTGCTCGACGGAATTCGCCGCCCCCGGCGCACGCCGTTTTGCTGGCTCCGCGCGCCGGATCTTGATAAAGAATCAGACGGCTCGGATTGGTATGGGACAGATGTCGAGGAGAACAGTTAAGTGCACCGCATGCTTGCACGGCCATCGCGCCGTCCCTTGTCCGAAGTGCGATTTCGGTCGATTCGTTCGAAGCCATATCGATGTGAGACGTTGAGTACATGCGTCGACGCGCGTGCAGCGTGCATGCCAACGGACTCGATCAACCCTGCTGCCGGTTTCTAAGACACCTTGTTCAGGTGGTAGGTGACTCCGGCAGCAGCCCAGGCTCCTGATAGCAACCTCGACACTGGCGCGTTGCTGGCCACAGGAACCTGAAGGCCACGGGCGCAGACCTTGTCCGCCCACCCCACCGCTCGGTCGCAGTCTCCGCCTCGATACAAACTCTTACCTCGATCAGCTTTCCATGAGACGATGCGTCCTAGGTCGAAGCGGCTATCGCTACCAAGTTCACACCCTTGCCGACGTAATTGGCGCCTAGGTCAATGCCTGCCGGGCAGCGATCGATGGAACATTCTGGGTCAAAGGTCCATTCATTGGGAAAAAAATGAGCGAAACAGAAGAACTGGTGCGCGTGCGGTCTGTGAAGGTTTCGGGCCTTTTTGGGCTGTACGTTCACGTGGTCACACTGAAAGATGATCGGGTCACAATCATTCACGGCCCGAATGGAGTCGGAAAAACTGTTTTTTTAAAACTCACGCACGCTTTTATTTCCGGGCGTTACGCTGAATTCGCGAAGGTTCGCTTCGACACATTTGAGGTGCTTTTCAGCGACGGCAGTGTGGCGGAGCTGATTTCAATGCGGTCTCAGGAAAAAAATACCGCCGACTCAATTACTGTGAAATTTACAGACTCCAAAGGGGAGTCGACACAGTCGGATCTGCAGGGCGAGGCATTAAATATTCACAAGCACGCAATCAATGTCGCAGAGAATTTGCCTTACCTCACTCAGGTTGGTCCAGAAGAATTTATAGACCGCACCACCGACGAAGTATTGACCGCAGAGGCGGTCATTGAGCGCTACGGTGACGCCAGTCCGAGAAGTCGGGCAAAACTGACCTCTAAGGAGCCGAAGGGTCTTCGCGCTCTGAGGGGTCGTATCAAGTCTCATTTCATTGAGGCGCAGCGCTTAATTCGAGTTTCCTCGGCAAGTGGCCAAGACTGGCGCTACAGATCAGGTGCAACTCGAATGACAGAAACGGTCCGGGCATACTCAGAAGATCTGAAGAAGCAAGTGGACTCCACTCTCGCGGACTATGCAAAGCAATCTCAAAAACTAGATCAGAGCTTTCCTCAGCGACTCATCGAAGGCAGTGTTCAGCCCTTCCCTCTTGATATGCTGAAAAGGGAAATGCAACGCGTTGAGACATCTCGCACTCGTCTTCGTTTGATCGGTTTGCTCGATCGCGGAGAAGAAGCGCAAAATCCATATCCGCTGCAAATCGCTCAGCTTGATAATCTCGATCCAACACAAATTTCGGTCATGTCAGTATATGCGCGCGACACCGTAATGAAGCTGGAGGTTCTAGAAGGACTAGCCTCTCGGGTCGAGTTGCTACTGAACATCTTAAACAAGAAATTCACAAACAAAAAGGTTGGAATTTCGCGGGAGTCCGGGCTAATTGTCAAAGGACCTGACAATCAGAAGATTGCAATTAATGCGCTATCTTCTGGAGAGCAACATGAAATTGTTCTTCTCTATGACTTGTTGTTTAAAACAACTCCCAATACGTTGGTTCTCATCGACGAACCTGAGCTTTCACTCCATGTTAGCTGGCAACGGAGCTTTCTTGATGACTTGCTCGAAGTCATTAAACTTGCTCGTTTTGACGTGTTACTTGCAACGCATTCCCCATACATCGTTGGAGATCGATCTGACCTGATGGCGGTGCTTTCTTCCGCAAGCCAGGTAGAGGCAGACTTCCAATGAGCGGATCGCTATTCACAAATAAAACCCCAGGAGTTGTAGTTGCCGAAATTGAAATGCTGAGAGCAGCAAGACAAACGACTGGATTTATTGTCGAGGGTCACGATGACTCTCGTTTTTGGAAGGCGAGGACCGCAGACCCACAGGTCACAATCGTAGATTGCGAAGGAAAACAAAATCTCATTGACGTCGCCCGTCACGCATCAGAGTCTGGAAAAAACTACGTCGTCGGCGTTTACGACGCTGACTTCGACCATCTCGAAGGAATTCATCACTACTCTGATTTGCTCGCAATCACGGATGAAAATGACCTCGAGACGACATTACTCAGAAGCCCATGCCTAAACAAGGTTCTCGCCCATTTTGCAGATCCTGAAAAGGTTGCAGAATTTGAAAATGCCAATAAAACTACTGTCATCGACTATATCGAGAAAATAGCTCGAAAGTTTGGTGAGCTAAGATTTCTCAATCATCAAAATAGTTTTGGCGTTAATTTCGATTTCCTCTCTCCCTATCGATTTGTGGATGCCCACGATTGGCAATTCAACTTGGCAGAATTGCACCATCAATTCATGCAGCTTTCAGGAATTTCACGATCCGATCTTGAGATTCACTTGGCTGCACTGAGCAAGCATGGAAAGTGGATTTTAGTTCAAGGGCATGATTGCGTAAGAATTTTGACACAAGGGATGAAGAACGTCTTGGCAAAACGCCAAAGCACTGAAGCAGATGTGACTCGCTTGCTAGCGCTCGCATTCGATGATGCTCAACTTGCAGCAACTCGCATGTACGCCGATCTAGCGCGGATCGAAGGGAGAATTGGGGTAAAACTGCTAAAAATGTAGCGGGCTACGGCGCGACAATTTTGCATGGCTTGCTGGGAAGATTTCCAGCTTCGCGCGCTAGTTTTCGACTTCAGTCGCTGAAGGGGGGCGCCCGCAGGGGAGATCATTTGCCTTGGCTCGCTCCGCGAACCGCGGTACTGGCGGCCAATTCCGGAAGGGTTCCCCGAGAAAAGCGACCAGCGCGACGTTCGCCACGATGCACCTTGGCGCGGAACCGCGCGGCCAGAGCATTCAGGGCTGCGATGCCGCCGCTGCGGCGCGTACGGTCTGCATCGTGCGCTACCCCAAGCAGCACGCGGACCACAGCGGTCTCTGCGATGCCGATGAACTCGATAGCGTTGTCTACGTTGAGCTTGACGAGCCTTGGCGAAGAGCTCGAGGGGATCTTTGATGTCGTACTTCTGGTCGAGCCGTCAGGCTTTGGGAAGTACATGAACCGAAGACACTCGACGAACGGCAGCCCAGCGTCGGGGTCCAGTGAGGTGGCTCTTTGCTAGACCGAGCGCACTCGGAGATCGTCAAGAAACTCCGATGCCGTTGGCTTGCCCCAATGCACTTCATAAAGTCGCTCTCCAATGGCCTGCATGGAATGCACCTCAAGCCGGTCCCCGAGCCGCGGCTCGTTGCTGATCAACCGCCTGAGCTTGGTCGCCAGCGCGCTCGCCAAGGTATTGGAGAAGGTCGTCAGCAGCACGCGGCTGTCGGGGTGCGCTCGCGCCAGGAACACCGCCCGGTGCAAGGCGACGATGGTCTTTCCCGTACCTGCCGAGCCGGAGACGCGCGCAGGACCGTTGTAGTCGCGCTCGACCCATTGGCGCTGCGCCGGATGCAGAAAGGTCGTCCACTTCTCCCATGGATAGTTGAGGGCACGCTCCAGTTCGTCGATGTCCTTGACCACGCGAAAGCGCCGCTGCGCGTCCGGGTGACTGAAGGGGTCGGCGCCCGTGAGCGCGGCAGCAATTGGCTTCGGCACCCCGCCCGTGGCGAGTTCCAGCAAGGCCTCTGCAGCCTCGGCGGGCAAGTGGTCGGCGAGGGCTAGCAAGCTGTCTTCATCCGCCTTTCTCACGTCCGCGAGCCATTCCGCAGGAACGCCGTAGGCCAACAGTTCCTCATGAGTCCTGTCTGCAAAGAGCAGCGGCCTTTGCTTTGGCGGCTTGCCTGGCGAAGAAGCCGATGGCGCTTCGACCGGCCGACGAATCACAATGTCCTCCACACGCTCGCGAATCTCGACCCATTGCGCGGCGCCCGTCTTCGGGTGGACTTCCAGCTTCCTTCGCTCGGCCCATTGATAGGCCTTGTCGTGGTGATCGACATAGCAAAGCAAGAAACTGTTCGCCGTCTTGTGCACGATCAGGCGTATGTCGCTGCTGACGCGTACCGACCAAAAGTTCTTGTCCTTCGACTGCTCGATTCTGTGCAGGCTCATTCCCGGGTGAGCGGGATTGAGCTGCAGGTCGAATGCGGTGGTCTTGACGGCCTTCTGCTCGTCGCCCGTGAGCTTGGCCAGGCTGTCAGTGAAAGTGTCGGCTATGCGAAAGTCCATGGAGGCGGCTCCCGCTACTCGACCTTGAAGACTTTCATGACCTCATCGCCCAGATGATTGATCACCTTCACCGCGATGCGGCCGGACTTCGGTTTGGCGAAAGGCCGTGACGTGTCGCTGTTCAACGGGGCCCAGGCGTCTTCGTCGATCACGGATTTCAGCGTCGTCTTGAGTGACTTGTATGGGTCGTTGGCGCCCAGGAAATACGCGTGACGAACGAAGAAGCTTTCTTCGTTGTAGAGTACCGCGACGATGAGGAAGATGGGACCGAGACCTTCAAGTTCTACGCGCAGCTGGCGGTGAACAACCAATCCGCGGACACCGTGTACATCGTGGATGAGGCCTCGATGGTTTCCGACGTCTACCAGGAGGCAGAGTTCTTCCGGTTTGGCTCCGGCTTCCTGCTGGGGGACTTCCTCAAGTTCGTGAACCTGGATCACAACGATCACACCAAGAAGGTCAAGGTTGCTTGCGCCGGGATGCTGAACATCGATGCGGACCGCGACGCGGACGACATTCATTGGCTTACTGGTGGGACCAGTGGTCCTGACCCATCACGCGCCCCACCGCGGCTCGCTCGCGCCTTGGTACGCGCCAGATTGGATCTCCGCTGGCTTCGTCAGCGAGCTGCCCGACGAGTTCTTTGCCGTTCCTGTGCTCTGGGTTCACGGTCAGCCGCGCAAACCAGGTCATACGGCCGCTACTACCTGACGGTGAGTGCGGCGCACGTGCCTGTTGGAAGGGGCAATTGCCCTGGGAGAACCATGAAAATGAGTCCGCGCTGAATTCGGCGAAGCAGAGGAGAACCTCCAGTCATGCGCAAGAAGAGAGCAACACCGGATAACGTCGCGAAGTCGCGCGGCGATGGACGACCCGTGCGAAAGGACATGGCTGCAGCGCCGCGCGGGCAGGGAGGCAGTGAGATGGAGGCCTTGATCGCCCGGGCCGAGGCACTGCGCGAAGCATGCCGCCTCATCATGCGAGAGACGGTCTTCGAGGACGGGGCCTCACGCGAGGCTACTTTCGAGCCCCTGACGCTGAGGCTGTTCGCCGCGGCCTCCGAACTGGAGTGCAAATCCCTGCAGGAGGTGGTGGATCTGATCGAGCCGCAGCGTCCCGTGGCGACCCGAGCCGGACTTGAACGGCGGGCGATCGAAGCCGTCATGGTGGGCACCCAGTGGCGGACCGCGGCCGAGATCAGGCAACTCGTCAATCCGAAGGCCGTCAGTTCGCGCTTGACGGTGAGCCGTTGGCAGGCGGACGGTCGCATCTTCGGCATCAACCATCGAGGCAGGAAGCTATATCCCGCCTACGCCTTTGATGCGACCTGGCAGCCCCTGCCGGGAGTCCAAGCGATCCTGAGCGTCCTAACCGGTTATTCGCCTTTCAGGATTGCGGCCTGGTTCGAATCCACCAATTCGGCTTTGAACGGCAGGCGTCCGCGGCTAGTCATAGGAAGAGATCCTGATGCGGTCCTCGCGGCCGCCAAGTCCCACTTGGTGGGTCCGATCCATGGCTAGAGCTGCGGTCCGGCCGGCACGTCTTGACTCCGTCTTGATCCGCAGCTTCTTGAACCTATGCGTCCTCTCAACGGCGAGCCGCTCTTCCACACCGCGGCCTCGCCATCGTCGTAGGGTGAGAACTCGGCGATGCGGGTGTCGACAAGGCTGTTGATGTTCAGACGGATGTACGACAGCAGCTCATCGACGCTCAGCGTGCGCCCGCCGACGACTGGCATGGCACTCACCGTAAATCGGGTAGTAGTCGAGGTTGATGTCGCCGTTGGCAGGCGATGAGGCCATCACTCCACTGGCCGTTGCGTTCGAAGTCGCTGTTCTGCTCATCCAGCCATTGCTTGTGCTCTTCGTTTGAATTCCTGGCGCCGCCGCGTCGATTGCGCCTGGCCATTGTGTGCGAAACGACTAAGGCGTCCGCTCCCGTTCGGCCCTATGCTTAGTGGCGATTCCAACTCCATTGTCAATGGTGCCACTTCATGTCAGCCAGGAAGGGACCGAGAGCGCAAAGCCGGGAGCCACTGGTCAGGTATGGCTCGATAGACGTGTGGGATCTCAGCGTCTTTGCGATTGCGAAAGGCAGGGCGACTGCACAGCGATCGCGCCTTGGAGGCATACATTTGACCATGCGAGGCAGGTTTTCAGAGGCACTGATCGGCATCTCGGACTTTTACATTCAGGTCAGCGGCACCCCCGGTGCCCAGGCTGAGAGTGCTGAAACGCATACCGTCGGATATGTGATTGCTGTAAAGCCCATGATTCAAGCAGTTGTTGACCTCATGGAGAGCGAGTTTCGAGCGGTGCTGGCGATGGCAGAGGCGCAAAGGCTAGCCACGTGTCGCATCTGTTTTGACAAACCTCTCTACGGAAAGGCGCCGATCCATTCCGTCTCGTTCAGTACCCGCAATGACCCGGATGACATGTGATCAAGGGCACGCACGAAGCTCGCCGGGCGCCGGCGAGGCGTTTCCCAGTTTCTCTCAACCTGCCTTAGACTCCGCCGCGGCTCGAATGTAGTTCCGGGCACCATCGACAGGCGCCAGTCGAAGTCGCCGAGCGTGGGCCGTCCATCGAGGCGTGATTGCTTGTTCAGGCACGCTTCGAGCTGCACACGCTGAAGTTCATCGCCGACGGCGCCAACGCACTGATTATCGGCAAGCCGGGCACCGGGAAGTCGCATGTGGCCAAGGCAGTCACCTACCAAGCGATCCTACAAGGCCATGATGTTCGCTATGTCGAGGCGGACAGCGAGTTCGCCCACTTCGCGTTGGCAACCCCAAAGGAGCAGACGACGATGATGCGCGCGTACGTCGAATCCGATGTGCTTGTCCTCGACGACCACTTCCTTGCACGGCGAATCTCAGACACCGCCGCCGAGTTGCTCCAGACGGTCGTGCATCAGCGCTACAAGCGCCGCGGCAGCATCGTCGTGACCTCCAATCGCGTCGTGCAGGACTGGGGCAAGTACCTTGGCGACGCGACCATGGAACCACCATCCTCGATCGATTGATGCACCGCTCAGTGATGCTCGAGTTCGAAGGCAAGAGCTACCGGCTAAAGGAAGCCGCTGCACGACTGGCCATCGCGGTCGAAGCCTGACCGATCAATAATGCAATCCCCGTCTCCTGCCTGGAGGAATTTAGGTGTCTACAGGTGGGGGAGTTTGAAGTGTCGTTTGGGGTCCAGACGTTTCGGCCGTAGCATGCTGCGAGTTGAAACAATGTCGCTCCACCCATCAAATTTCACGCGCGCAAAAAATAGTCCGTTGGAGTTTTTCCGTCTCGGCCGCGCGCGGAGCGCTCATGGGCCGCGTTAGCCGCATTCTGATTATCAGCGATCAGCATCTTGTCGTCGTCGACTGCGACGATTACTAAATAGATGTGGTCAGGCCCAGGCGGTGTTGGATCGATGCTAAATGCAACACCAACATCGCCCGGTTGCTGTTTTCCCACAATAATCCGTTTCCACCCGCGTTTCTCGATTGTTGTTGCGAGTTTGCCGGCGCCAATAGTCATCGGAACATCAATGCCAGACTGTCTAAGCAGCGCGCTAAGATGGGCCGCACAGGCGTTGGTTGGATAGTCGTGCACTGCGGCCTTCGCCTCGACTCTGGCCGCCGCAATACCGATTTCCGTGTTACCGTGTTCAATTAGAGTTTGTATGTGTGCTGCATCATCGCTCGAAT
The DNA here is from genome assembly GCF_052114385.1 of Variovorax sp. M-6. NCBI lineage: Bacteria > Pseudomonadati > Pseudomonadota > Betaproteobacteria > Burkholderiales > Comamonadaceae > Variovorax > Variovorax sp. M-6. The sequence continues at coordinate 71,275 of NZ_JBFREQ010000028.1, forward strand.
CGCTTGAGACTCCCACGAACCGTGACGCGTTGAATTGCCCGCTCGAACTGGGTCGTGCAACATCGAAGCGTTGAGATGTGTCGCTCAAGAAACCGGAACTGACATAGCCATCAATGGCTGCGTCGCCTTGGAGGTCGATCGAAGTCCATGAACCCGTAGACCCAATGACATGGACGGCAGTTCCGTACGGAAGCACTGAGCGGATCTCAAAATCGGTTCCTGGACCGGCTCGAAGCCGTAGCCCGGAGCGCGCGTTCACATATTTCACCGCGTCAATTTCTTCCACAGATTTTGGCGGGAGCGGTAGAACAAAGTCGCCAATGTCCTTCCCCGGGCCTCCGGTATCTGGATCGCAATCAACGCCGGCGATTGTTGCCTGAGGATGCTGAAGCATGTCCCACTTACCCGAGTCCAGGAACTTCTGACGATCGGTCCAGCCGGCCGGGTTTGCTAGCCAAGTTTTTTGCACCAACCCGGCGTCTAAAAGGGCCTGACAAACAGCGCCACTTCCATAACAGCCGATCACATAGTACCTATCTGCACTCGGCTCGGAAAATGCTTGGACTATTCCTCTGAAATACGGAATAACATTCTTGTTTATTTCGTCTTTGCTCTTTCTAGTGTCCGCGTCAACATCGACGCCGAAGTAAATTGTGGTGCCTTCGGGCTGTTCTATAGTGTGATGCGCATAAATTCGAGCATATACAGCATCTTTTTGACCTACATCGAAGTTGAAATAGCTAATCTGATCGCCATGGGCTGCCTCGAAAACAATACACAACCTGAAACCTGCCGCCGTCAGCGCGAGCGCCTCGCTCCGGTGCAGTCGCTTCCCTGCTGAGGGCTTGGAGTCACGAGAATAGTAGCGTATAACCGTCTCCACTCCGGCCTGACGCATTGCAGTAGCATATTTGTCGCACGGAAAAGAGACATCGATTATTTTAAACATCAAGGTCTTTCAATATTCAAAGCGCAGTCACGATTTTCTAAGAAATCGGGGACGCTATATATACGCGTCGCAGTGTGACGAGCGTGTTCGTGGCAAATGAACGGTAATAAATGTAGATAGGGAGTGGATCGTCAAGGGTCGCCGAAAATCATGCTCCGAGGCATCCCTAACTCTATGGTTGACTTCCGCATCGCCTCAGTGTAGAGAACGACGCGACGATCAGTCGGAGAAAGGATTGCATATCTATCTACAAAGCGGTCGAGTGGGCGCGGAAGTAGACCGCATGCGCTGTCTTGCGGTGAGCTGCGCACATCTTTGTGAAGAATTGGGCCAGAGCACGATTCCTAGGCTGAAAATAAATCACAGCTTTGAGCGCCCTCCTCAATTGTGAGGAGACAGCCACGCATGTGGCCGACCGTTGCTCGCATGGACCCGCATGTTCCTATTAAAAATCAAGTACTTGCGACCGCTAGCGTATGTAATACGCGAAAGGCATATGCCGGAAGTCTTTATTGCAAGACTAAGATAAAAGACGTACAACCCGGGCGCTGGAGGTGCGGTCATGACTCTCGTTTACAGCGACCCAACTGTGAAGATCGGATTGCATGCGATTCTCATTGGAGTAAGTGCATACAAACATCTTATTGATGGCACAGATGAGAAGCAACGAAACTTCGGCCTGAAACAGCTCAGTGCTCCGGCGCGCACGGTGAAATTAATTGGCGATTGGCTTCAGGAAAATTCAAATCGCCTAAGTGCGCCTTTGAAATCGCTTCGGATTCTGGCATCCGCTTCGCCGATCGAGCTAACTGTCGATCCGGACATCGGCAAGTTGGAAGGCGCCTCTTTGAAGTGCGTACAAGAGTCGCTCAAAGCGTGGCAACAGGACGCATCTCAAAATGCCGATGACGTCAGCCTTTTTTATTTTGCGGGCCACGGTATTCAGCGTACTCGAGGAGATTCTTTGCTGCTGTTGGATGATTTTCTCGGCGGCGCGACTGACCTTGATCGTGCGATAGATGTGAATAATATCTATAACGGTATGGGCAATTTCGCCAGCTGTCCGAATTTAGCTAGAACACAGCTTTACTTCATCGATGCCTGCCGCAGCGACATTGCGGAACTAAGTGAGTTTGAGCGACAGGAGGCAGCCGCCGTATTCAGGGTTGAAGCTGGCGGTTCAGATGAGCGCAACGCGCCAATTTTTTCGGCTGCCGCGCCCGGGAAAGAGACATTTGGTCGTCCAGGTGATCGAACCCTGTTCGGTGAAGATTTTCTCAAATGTCTTAATGGTGCGGCGGGTGATCGCATAGCTGGAATGCCGGTTGGAAAAGAATGGGTTGTGACGATGGGGACTCTCTATGAGGCGCTCGCGAAACTGATAGTGTCGTTCAACGCCGTCGCAGGAATGCAGGTGCGCTCTCTATATCTAGACAAAAGCACTGCAAACACCCCGTCTTGGACTCTGTGCTTTTTGAAAGGAGCTCCCATGGTTCCTTGCTTGCTGCGAGTTAACCCGCCAGCAGCAGCTTCGTTCGCCTCCATTTGCTTCGACCCCCCCAACGCGAAACTTAACTCTATTCCCGCACCTCTAGACAATCCATTTAAGTGCGAAAAAGCGGCAGGCTTTTACAATATCGAAGCGTTATTGCCAAACGATAAAAAACCACCATGGCGCGATCATGAAAGAGAAGTTGTCGAAGTTCGAGCGCCATTTTTTCAGCACGCGATTAATCTGGATTAAGGCATCATGTCGTCCGCATCCGATCTTTTTCAAAAATTCACCGCAGCGGCGAATGCTGCTGTGGAGATCAGGCAGCCTGACTCTACGTTAGTCTGCAGAACGACTCTCTCGGCGATTAGTGACGTCGCATCAAGGCTCGATGCCGGCGACTATTTCGCAACGGTAAATCTGCCGCAGGGCAATCGTTTGACGCGACACGTAAGCGTGTCTTCCCAGGGATTTGAGCCCCAGGGAATTTTTGATCACGTTCGCTCATCGTTCGATTCACTGCCAAATCGGGAAACATCCTTTAGCACGTTTTCCTCTAGGCTGACCCCGCTCGCTGCCAAATCCAGTATTGCTGGATTGGAGTCGATGGGGCGGACAGGTAATGCTGTAAACAAGCCCCCACTATACGGTCGAGTCTTTACGCGAGAAGGTCAAAGCTTCGAATTAAATAAAGAACATTTTCGGACGAAAAATTCTTCGGAAATAGAAATATGGAATGCGGAAACTGAGGTTATAGTATTTCAGGTTTTGAGGATCGGATGGCCTGCTTTAAATATTTTGTTGCCTTCCGGGGTGAAAGTTTTGCTCGCCGCCCCGAGCGGTCAGAATGGCCTCGATTTTCAGGTGCGATTCGACGTTGAACTCGTCGATAGTTTGCTCGAACTCCGAAGCGAGGGTAGTTTGGCGGCTATTGTGACAGTTGCCAAAGCTATTAAATCGGACAGTATATTGGAACTTGCCAATCAAAATCTTACAGCGGCGGTGAGCCTCTGTTATATGGTCGTTCGATGGGGCGAAATGCAAGAGGCGCAAGAGGCAGTCGACACTCTTGGCAAATTGCATCCTAGTAAGCCAGACTTGTGGGTGTTAAGAGGGGAGGTGGCCGCGCGTGCGGGTTTTCACGCAAAAGCTCTTGAATGTTTTCTCCATTGTCGGAGCATCGGATTGCCAGCGGCAACGCTTGGACTAACTTCACTTGTAGATCGTTTGAGATTCTACGCAGCTTCATTTGCTGACGCTCAAGAGATCGCATTCGATACTGAAATGCAACGAGCGACTGTGCGGACGCTTGAGGGCGTACAACCCTTTGCATCACGTTGCAATTTTGAAATGATCTTGACCAATTATCCTGGTCTCGATGTTAACTCTCCAAATGCCAAAGATCGAGTGTCCGAGTCGACGCTAGACAGCGCCGACGGCAGTGTTAGATTGACCTAATAGGAGTAAGAAATGGCAGCAGAAAATGTGGTTACACAAGAGCAGATTGACGCGCTGGCTGCGGCAATCAAAGAAAACGTCCAGATTCAAGGCGGCGGAACCGATAAATTCTGTGCGGCTTGGCCAGATGCGAAGATGGCCCTTTCGGCGCTTCAGGGGATTCTTGCATTGGTTCCGGGAGTCAGTGCCTTCGCCGCCCCGGCTATTGGGGTGGTAATTGCCGCGGGCACCGCTGCATCGAATTCGATTTGCCCAAAAAAATAGCGTTTAAGGAGAGTAATGCCGACCCCGGGAAAATCGCTTTTAGGTTTTTTGGCGGAATCAAAGGGAATTGACTATCTGCAGCGGATTTGTGTGCCGGCTCCCGGTGCGGACGCGGATTCCCTTGCAATAGAATGGAGGAAGGCAGCAGCAAAGTTAGGGCAGCCTCCGGCTAATGCCGGTCTGCCAGATATTTTTCCACTTTCCGGTTCGCAGAGCGTGCGGCTAGCAGAACTCCTGCGGCAACCATGGCTACAGCGATGGACACCTTTGCTAGGCGAGGGGCAATTTAAGATGGTCGAAGTGCGTCCGCTGCTGGCGTTCCAACGGCATATCGATTGCTTCCGGGCTGATCACCATCGCTCGCCGTTCTCTGAGCCACCTAGCTTGAGCGAGTTGATGGATGCTTGCCTGCCACTTTCACCGCCGAGCGATTCATATCAGGTGGTCAAGGCCGCGAACTCAGTATTGTTCAGCGCGCGAAGCTTGAACTGGCGAAGCGTGGCTGCGGGGCTGCTAGAGCAGGATTTGGCTGGTGTAATTATCGGGCTCACGCTACCGCTAGCGCACGTGGTGGAGTACCGCGGCCGGTATTTTTTACACAACGGGTTTCATCGAGCGCTCGGCGCGGCTTCGGCCGGTGCAACCCACATACCATGCTTTGTCCGATCAGTCTCTTCTGCAGAAGCAGTCGGCATCAGCGATTCAAGCGGAACATTCTCCGAGGAGTTACTATTTTCGGAAAATCCCCCGACGCTCGCTCACTACATTGAAGACCGCGCTCACGACGTCTGCCTCCGCATATTTACTCGCTCAATCCACATCAGTTGGGCAGAATACGCTGTGCCGTTTGAATAGCAATCAGTATCGAAAGGTAAACTCAAGGAAATTTGAGTTCGCAACAGGCGATGCATCCGGTGCGGGATTACGCTTGACAAAGTCGGTTACATCAAAAGGCACGGGCCGGCTGGCCCAGACTTCTGTCCCGCCCTGATGGGTCGACGTTACGCCGTTAGAAGCTGGTGGTGGACTGACCGTCGATCGCTTTTTTTGCATCACTGGCTCCTGGGTACTTTCCTGCGAAAACGCGTATAGGGCGATTTATGGGTGAAAGAGGTGCCCAAGGGCGACGATTCTCCTCTTCCGCGGCCCCACTAGTCAAGCGCGGCTGTGGGTTCCGTTCCGAACGTACGCGGACATTTATGGGCCCCGATGCTGCTTTCCAAACATCCTAAGACTTGCGTACTTATGTGCGCCAGCGGGGACCCGCAGCGCCTTGCACCGTAGGGGGCTAGGCGGGCAACGCATTGGGGAGGTAAGCAGAGCACTCCGCTTCGAGTGGTGGGGAGATTGCCACGTGTTACAGTCGCGACAGAGGTAGTTCCTAACGCACGATTTCAGGGAACGCTTTTGGTTTCGCGCGACAGGCATGGATGCGAATCACAAAGCAGATGCTCCGTGGGAGCGCTTCGACAGAGTTTGTTGCCTCCGATCAGTGCTAGGCTCGACTTTTGCTTCGGAGGCAGGGGTGAACCTGCGGCGACTCAAGTACTTCGTGAAGATCGTGGACATCGGCAGCCTGACGCAGGCCGCCGAGGTTCTTTTCATTGCCCAGCCTGCGCTGAGCCAGCAACTGGCCACATTGGAGGGCGAAGTGCGGCAGCAACTGCTGGTGCGCACCAAGCGCGGCGTGACGCCGACCGAGGCCGGGAAAGTGCTGTACCGCCATGCGCAGATCATCCTGCGCCAGTGCGAGCAGGCGCAGATCGACATGGAGGCCGCCGGGCAGGGCGTCTCGGGCCAGGTGTCGGTGGGCCTCGCGCCCGGCACGGCGGCGGCGGCGCTCTCGCTGCCCTTGCTGCGCACGGTGCGGGCGCGCCATCCCGGCATCCTGCTGTACCTGAACGAGAACTACGGCACCACGCTGAGCGAGCTGATCATGAACGGCCGGATGGACCTGGCCGTGCTCTACGGCGACAAGGCGATCCATGGCCTGACCTTCCTGCCGCTGCTGAAGGAGCCCTTGTTCCTGGTCGGGCCGGCGTCGATTCCGGCACCGGCCCAACCGGTGAGGCTGGCCGACCTGCGCGACATGGAACTCTTCCTGCCGCGCCCCTACAACGTGGTGCGCAAGCTGGTCGATGCGGCCTTCAGCCGGCTGGGCGGGGCGCCGCGCGTCGTGGCCGAAATCGAATCCGCCTTCACGCTGACCGCGGCCGTGGCCGATGGCCTGGGTGCGACCATCTTGCCGGCTTCGATGGCGCGCGAGGTGGTGGCGGCTTGTGGCGCCTGGCAGTTCCAGATCGTCGACCCGGTGATCGAGGCGCCGCTGGCCCTGTGCCAGTCGGACCACCTGCCACTCTCCGAACCGGCGCAGGCGGTGAAGGACATCCTGCTCGAGCTCGTCACCGAGCTGTCGAACAACGCCGCCGCGACCGTGGAGCCGGTGCTGGCCAAGGCGTCATAAGCCGGCCTTATCCCGGCACAGCCAATCCGTCTTTGGCTTCGCGGCCTTCGCGGGCTACCGTTCATGCCTGCCGTCACGCGTTCGCGGAATGCGTCGGCCACCAAGGAGATCCCGCCCTTCAGCGGCGGGTCCGGCATGAACCAGGAACAGATCAGGATCCTCATCGACGCACTGGCGGCCTCGGAGCTGTCGGAGCTGGAGTACAGCGAAGACGGTTGCACGTTGCGGCTGGTGAAGCAGGGGGCGTCGGCGTCGTTGGCCCGCGCCGGACGCGGAGCGGAGGATGCATCCGCCGATCTGCCTGGCGAATCCCGAGAGCCTTGCGTCGACCTTGCAGCGAACCCGGTCGAATGCCTGGCGCCGCTCTATGGCGTGATCCACCTGCAGCCCTCGCCGGGCGAGCCGCTGTTCGTGCAGCCGGGCCAGCAGATCGCGGCCGGCCAGACCCTGTGCGTGATCGAGGCGATGAAGGTCTTCAACGAAGTGCGCGCCGAGGCCGACGTCACCATCGCCGAGGTGCTCGTGCGGTCCGGCGACGAGGTCGAGGCCGGCCAGCCATTGTTCCGCCTTGCCTGAGAAGGACGCCATGTTCGACACTGTCCTGATTGCGAACCGCGGCGAGATCGCGTTGCGAATCCTGCGCGCCTGCCGCGGCCTGGGCCTGAAGACGGTGGTCGCGCATTCCGAGGCCGACCGCGATGCGATCTATGTGCGGCAGGCCGACCAGGCGCTGTGCATCGGTCCGGCCAGCCCTGCCCAGAGCTACCTCGATCAATCGGCGCTGCTCTACGCGGCCGAGGTGAGCGGTGCGCAGGCGGTCCATCCCGGCTACGGATTCCTGTCGGAGAACGCGGGTTTCGTCGAGAAGGTCGAGCAGGCCGGATTGCGTTTCGTCGGACCGAGCGCCGCCTGCATTCGCGTGATGGGCGACAAGGTCGCGGCCAAGCGTGCGATGCGCCGGGCCGGCGTGCCCTGCGTGCCGGGGCCGGACGACGGGTTGCCCGACGATCCGGAGGCGGTGCGCGCGCTGGCACGCGAGGTCGGCTACCCGGTGATCGTGAAGGCGGCCGGCGGCGGCGGCGGTCGCGGCATGCGCGTGGTCCGGCAGGAGGCCGAACTGCTGGAGGCGCTCGCGCTCACGCGCGAGGAGGCGCGACGCGCCTTTGGCAATCCCGAGGTCTACATCGAGAAGTTTCTGCTGCATCCGCGGCATGTGGAGATCCAGGTGCTGGCCGACAGCCACGGCCAGGCCATCTGGCTCGGCAGCCGGGACTGCTCTCTGCAGCGCCGGCATCAAAAGGTGATCGAGGAAGCCCCGGCGCCCGGCATCGACGAGGCGCTGATCGCCGCGGTGGGGGAGAGCTGCGCGGCGGCCTGCCGGCAGATCGGCTACTGCGGCGTCGGCACCTTCGAGTTTCTCTACGAGAAGGGCGCCTTCTACTTCATCGAGATGAACACGAGGCTGCAGGTGGAGCATCCGGTGACCGAGATGACCACCGGCATCGACATCGTGCAGCAGCAGCTGCGCATGGCGCGCGGCGAGCGGCTGGCGATCGCGCAGGTCGACGTTCCCTGCCGGGGCCATTCGATCGAATGCCGCATCAACGCGGAGGATCCGGACAGCTTCGCGCCGTCGCCGGGGCGCATCACGGGCTGGCGCGTGCCCGGCGGCTTCGGCGTGCGCTTCGATTCGCACGCCGCAGAGGGCTATCGCGTGCCGCCGTACTACGACTCGATGATCGGCAAGCTGATCGTGCATGGCGCCAGCCGCGAGGACGCGCTGGATCGCATGCGGCTCGCGCTGAGCGAATTGCAGGTCGACGGCATCGCCACCAACGTGCCGCTGCACCGCGCGCTGCTGCAGGACGAAGGCTTCGCCACCGGCGGCGTCGACATCCATCACCTCGAGCGCTGGCTTCAGCGCAGGAGCGCATCGTGAACCCCTCGACAACCGGATCGATTCCGACGGTGAGCCTGCTGGGAACCACCGCGCTGCTCTTCGAGGCTCCGGGCGCGATGGAGCTGCATTCGCAGCAGCGCATCTGGGCACTGGCGAAGGAGGCGGCCGGATGGCCCGAGGTGCGCGAGGCCGTGCCCGGAATGAACAACCTCATGCTGAGCTTCGTTCGCCCGCCGCGCGCGCTCGATGCATTGAAGGCCCGGCTGGACGCCGCCTGGGAATCGGTCACGCCGCTCGCCCGCGAAGGCCGCGTGGTCGAGCTGCCTGTGCGCTATGGTGGTGCCGGCGGTCCGCACATGGCCGACGTGGTGGCGCACACCGGTCTGTCGGTCGAGGAGATCGTCGAACTGCACAGCGCACCGCTGTATCCGGTGTATGCGCTGGGCAGCCATCCCGGCTACTGCTACCTGGGCGGCATGGACCCGCGCATCGCGACGCCGCGGCGCAAAGTGCCGGTGCTCAGCATTCCGGGCGGCGCCGTGTCGATCGGCGGGGCGCAGACCGGCGTCTCGGCCTCTGCCGGGCCGAGCGGCTGGAACACCATCGGCAGCACCACCATGGTCTTCTTCGACCCGGCGCGGAATCCGCCGGCCACGCTGCAGCCGGGTGACCGCATCCGCTTCCTGGTCGAAGGGATAGACAAATGATCGAGATACTCTCCAACGCCGCCCTGGCGACCGTGCAGGACCTCGGGCGCGTGGGCGGTCTGCGCTTCGGCGTGGGGACCGCCGGTGCCATGGACGACCTGGCACTCGCCGCGGGCAACCTCCTGCTGGGCAACGAGGCCGGCGCTGCGGGCATCGAGATTCCGGTCTTTCCATTCAAGGTCCGCTTCGCCGAGGATTGCGCCTTCGCATTGACCGGCGCGGACTGCGGCGCGAAGCTGGACGCGCAAGCGCTGCTGCCGTGGTGGACGCACCAGGCGCGCGCCGGCCAGGTTCTGACGCTGGGCCTGCCGCAAGGCGCGCAGCGCGCGAGCCGTGCGCTGCTGTGCCTGCCGGGCGGCATCGATGTGCCGGAGGTGCTGGGTTCGCGCAGCACCCAGATGCGTGGCGCCTTCGGTGGGCATGAAGGGCGGGCGCTGCGCAAGGGGGACGTGCTCGGCGCGGCCGAGCCGAAGCGCGCCTGCCGCACGGGCTTCGGCCTGGTGCCGCCGGCCATCGCCCTGCCTCTGGAAGTCGACGGGCGGGTCGCATTGCGGGTCTTGCCGGCGGCTGAATACCTGGGATTCGAGGCCGCGTCGCGCGAGGCCTTCTGGGCCGGTGAATGGCGCATCACGGCGCAAAGTGATCGCTACGGCTACCGGCTGGCCGGAGAGGCCCTGCAGCCGGTCGCTCCGATGGAAATGCGTTCGCATGGCATCGTGCCCGGCGTGATCCAGGTGCCCCATAGCGGGCAACCGATCATCCAGATGCGCGATGCGCAGCCTTCGGGCGGCTATCCCAAATTCGGCACCGTGATCGAGGCCGATCTGTGGCGACTGGGCCAGGCGCCGATCGGCAGCCGGATCCGCTTCATCGAGACGACCTGGGACGAGGCCGTGGCCGCGCTGGAACAGAAGGAAGCCTGGCTGGCGAAGGTGGTGCGCATGGTGGCACTGCACCGCAGCGGGCCGATGGGGGTCGCTGCATGAAGAAGGCGCCTCATGAGCTCCGCGAGATCGCCGGCTGGATGGCGGCGACGGACATCGGCTTTCTCGAACTGCGGATGCCCGGCGAGACCGTGCGGCTGGGGCGGCAGGGCGAGGCGGTCGTGCCGCTGGACCTGGACCCCATCCTGCCCGGCGAGGCCGCAAGGCCGGTCGCCCGCGGGGCAGCGGTTCCGACCCGGCCAGGGCCCGATGTCGACACCGTGACCGCCGCTTCCGTCGGCGTGTTCCTCCACGCTCACCCCTGCGCGACGGCGCCCTTCGTGCGCGTCGGCCATGGTGTCCAGGCCGGCCAGGCGCTCGGACTGCTGCGCATCGGCGTCCTGCTGCTGCCGGTGGCCGCCTCGCGAGCAGGCACCGTCGCCGCGCTGCGGGCCGACGACGGCGCGACTGTCGGCTACGGCACGGCCCTGGTCGATCTGCATCCCGACTGATGAAAAGGAACAAGGCACCATGGACATGGACCTGAACGCGGATCTGGGCGAAGGCTTCGGCCCCTGGCGCATGGGCGACGACGAGGCGCTGCTGGGCCTCGTCTCCTCGGCCAACGTCGCCTGCGGCTTCCACGCCGGCGACCCGCAGATCATGGACCGCACCGTGCGCACGGCGCTGGCGCGCGGCGTGGATGTCGGCGCCCATGTCGGCTTCCCGGACCTGGCCGGCTTCGGCCGCCGCCCGATGCAGATGGACACGCGCGAGTTGGTCGCCGCGGTGGTCTACCAGCTCGGAGCCCTGGCGGGTATCGCGCGCACCGCGGGGCACCGCATGACGCACATGAGCTTCCATGGCGCGCTCGGCAACCTGGCGGCGGCGGATGCGGAACTCGCGGCGCCGCTGGTGCGGGCGGTGGCGGACTTCGACCCGTCGCTGACGATCAGTTCCTCGGCCAGCCGGGCCATCGAGGATGCGGCGGAGCGCTGCGGCCTGCGCATTCGCACCACCTTCCTGGCCGACCGTGCCTGCGACGAAGCCGGGCTGCTGATCCCGCGCAAGATGCCGGATTCGGTGATCCATGACCCCGAACGCGTATTGGCCCGTGTCCGGCAGCTGCTGGAGGAGGGAACCGTCACCACCTACGGCGGCCAGAAGATCCCGATGCGCGTGCACTCGATCCTGGTCCACGGCGACACGCCCGGCGCGGTGACGCTGGCGCGCGGGGTGCGCAAGGTGGTCGAGGCGCACGGCCGCGTGGTGCCGATCTCGCGCCAGTCCGACTGAAACGAGCGGTCGAAGGGGCACGGACATGGTGCTTACCCTGACTCGGAGCGCCCCCTTCCAGGGCGACATAAGGGGGCCTTATCGCTCCACAGCCAAACCGTCTTGGCGCGCCGAACCAGCGGTCGATACAGTGAATTCAGCGCGCACCGAAAGTGCATTCGACCAGGGTGCGACCGGCTGCCATCCCACAGAAAGAAAGTGACCCAGATGCCCTTCTCCGACTACAAGACCGCCCTGGTGACAGGTGCCTCCTCCGGCATCGGCGCCGCCGTCGTCGAACGCCTCTGCAAGGAAGGCCTGCAGGTTCATGCGCTGGCCCGCAGCGGCGACAAGCTGAAGGAACTCGCCGCCCGCACCGGCTGCATCCCGCACGCCATCGACGTCAGCGACCTGCACGGCGTGACCGCGCTCACCAAGGAGGTCGACTTCGACGTGCTCGTCAACAACGCCGGCGTCGATCGGCCGGGCTCGATCCTGAAGGCCGACGCCGAAGGCATCGATCTGCTGGTGGACGTCAATCTGCGCGCGGTGCTGCATCTCTGCCGGCTGGTGGTTCCGGGCATGGTGGCGCGCGACAGCGGCCATGTGGTCAACATCAGCTCGATCGCCGCGGCCTACAACTTCGGTGGCAACAGCACCTACCACGCGACCAAGGCGGCGGTGAGCATGCTGTCGCGCCAGCTGCGCGTCGATTGCTTCGGCAAGCGGGTGCGCGTGACGGAGATCTGCCCGGGCCGCGTGGCGACCGACATCTTCGCGCACGTGCACGGCGACTCCGAGGAGACACGCCGGCGCTTCGTCGAAGGCTACGAGTTGCCGGAGGCTGCGGACATCGCCAACGCCATCGCCTTCGCCATCGCGGCGCCTGTCGCGGTGAACATCGGCCATATGGAGATCACGCCGACCTTGCAGGTGCCCGGCGGCCTTTCCACCGCCAAGCCGGAGACGTTGCGGGCCTGAGGCCGCGAGTTCACGCAAGAGCACGCCATGAAGGACTTCGACCTCCTTGCGATCCTGCTGAAGCCCGAGTTCGGCGCCATGCTGCTGCACGGGATGGCGCTGACCCTGAAGATCGCGGTCGGCTCCTGGCTGCTCGCGATGTCGATCGCCGTCGTGCTGCTGGTGGTCCGGCTCAGCGCCAACCCGGTGGCCGAGCGGGCCGTGGTGGCCTATGTCTCCTACCACCGCAACGTGCCGACGCTGGTGCAGCTGATGCTTTGGTACTTCGGCATCTTCAGCCTCCTGCCGGACCCCGTGCAGGACTGGCTGTCGAACAACAACGCCGAGGTGCTGATGTCCATCGTGGCGCTCGGCCTTTGCCAGGCCGCCTATTTCAGCGAGGACATGCGCTCCGGCCTGCGCGCCATCCCGCCAGGCCAGTCCGAGGCGGCGCGTGCGCTGGGACACGGCTACATCGGCGCGATGCGGCACGTGATGCTGCCGCAGGCGGTGCGCAATGCGGTGCCGGCGCTGGTGAACCACAGCGTGTCCCTGTTCAAGAACAGCAGCCTGGCGATGGCCATCGGCGTCGCGGAACTGACGCATGCGGTGAAGGAGATCGAGAGCCAGAGCTTCCGGACATTCGAGGCGTACAGCATGGCGACTCTGATGTACCTGCTGGTCTCGCTGCTCATCATGGCCGTCGGCGCCTGGGTTGCGCGCCGCTACCGCGTCGCCGGGGCGAGGTGAGACATGTTCAGCATCTTCGACATCCTGCGCGACAACTGGCTGCTGCTGCTGGTCGGCCAGTACCCGAACGGGCCGATGGGCGGCATCGTTGCCACGCTCATCCTCTCGGTGCTGGGCATCGTGCTGGCCTTCCCGGTGTCGGTGATGCTGGCACTGGCGCGTCTGTCCCCCTGGCGCGCGCTGCGCTGGCCGGCGACGGTGCTGGTGTACATCGTGCGCGGCGTTCCCTTGCTGATGGTCATCCTGTGGGTCTACTTTCTCGTGCCGATCCTGATCGGGCGGGACGTGTCCGGCTTCACCACGATGCTGTGCACGCTGGTCATCTACGAAGGCGCGTACCTCTCGGAAGTGGTGCGCGCCGGCATCCAGGCGCTGCCGAAGGGGCAGAGCGAGGCCGCCCGCGCCCTGGGCCACAGCCACCTGGGCACCATGGCCTACGTGATCCTGCCGCAGGCCCTCTACAACATGCTCCCGAGCATGCTGAGCCAGTTCATCTCCACCATCAAGGAGACCACGCTGGGCTACGTGATCAACGTGCAGGAACTCACCTTCGCTGCCAACCAGATCAACAACCAGCTGCTGACCAAGCCGTTCCAGGTGTTCTTCATCCTGGCGATGACCTACTACGTCGTCTGCTTCAGCCTGACCCAGCTGGCGCAATGGCTGGAGCGGCGGATCGCCCACAAGCGGCTCGGCAGCGCGACACCCGCCACCACGGAAGACGGCGTGCCGCTGCCACCGGTGGCAGCCAACTCCTGACACCGCGATTCGACGGTGAGCGAGACACACAGAACGGAGACAGACCATGGAAACTCTTGAACAACCCAGCGCACGGTCGAAGCCGCGCGAGGACGACACGATGATCCTGTTCTCCGGAATCAACAAGTGGTACGGCGACTACCAGGCGCTCGCCGATGTCAACGCCGAGGTGAAGAAAGGGGAGGTGGTCGTGGTCTGCGGTCCCTCGGGCTCCGGCAAGTCGACCCTGATCCGCACCGTCAACCGGCTCGAGGAGATCAAGTCCGGCCAGTTGCTGTTCGATGGCCACGACATCCACGCGCCGATGAGCAGCCATGCGCTGAACAAGCTGCGCAGCCGCATCGGCTTCGTGTTCCAGAGCTTCAACCTGTTCCCGCATCTCTCGGTGCTGGACAACATCATGCTGTCGCCGATGAAGGTGCTGGGCGTCAAGCGAGCCGACGCCAAGGCAAGGGCCGGCCAGTTGCTGGAGCGTGTCGGGCTGTCGAACAAGGCGAACGCCTATCCGGCGCAGCTCTCGGGGGGCCAGCAGCAGCGCGTTGCGATCGCGCGGGCGTTGGCGATGGAGCCGCCGGCGATGCTGTTCGACGAGCCGACCAGTGCGCTCGACCCGGAGATGGTCGGCGAGGTGCTGTCGGTCATGCGCAGCCTCGCCAACGAGGGGATGACCATGATGTGCGTCACCCACGAGATGAACTTTGCGCGCGAGGTTGCCGACCGCGTCTGGTTCATGGACGCCGGCCGCATCCTGGAGAAGGCCGACCCGGAGACCTTCTTCACCAGACCCGAGCACCCGCGAGCGCAGCGCTTTCTCTCGGACCTGCGCGCGCACTAGTTCCCTGTCTACTTTCTTTCACCTCGGTGACTTTCCAGGAGCTCTTCATGTCGAATGCCAACGTGTTTCGTCTTGCCGCCCTCGGTGCGGTGTTCTGCGCAGGTTCGCTGTCGGCGTATGCCGACCAATGGAGCGACATCAGCGCGCGCAAGGAGCTCAAGTGCGGCACTTTCGCGGACGTGCCGCCATTCGCAGCGCCGGACCCGAAGACGCGCGAGATGGTCGGCCACGACGTGGACCTCTGCAATGCCATCGCCAAGGAACTCGGCCTGACGGCCAAGGTGACGCCGTTGTCCGTCGAGGCTCGCGTGCCCGAGGTCAAGCTCGGCCGCGTCGACGTGACCATCGCCAACCTGGCCTACACCAAGAGCCGTGGCGAGCAGATCCAGTTCAGCGATCCGTATTACGTCGCCAAGGAAATGCTGGCGGTCAAGGCGTCGGACCCGGGCACCACCAAGGCCGATTTCAAGGGCAAGCGCCTGAGTTCGACCAAGGGCTCGACCTCGGAGCTGTCCATCAAGATGAACGGCTCCGAACCCGTCACCTTCCAGGACACGGGGTCGGCCTTCATGGCGGTTCAGCAGAACAAGTCGATGGGCATGGTCGCCAACACCATGACCATCACCAAGCTGGTCAACCAGTCGAAGACCGAAGGCGTGCCACTGAAGATGATCAAGGATCCGATGGTGTTGCAGCCGATCGGCATCGGCATGAAGAAGGACGAGCCCGTGCTTCTGTCCAAGGTCAACGAGGCGCTCTACGCCCTGGAGAAAAAGGGCGAGCTCGACAAGCTGTGGAACAAGTGGCTCGGGCCGAACACCGAGTACAAGATGACGCGGGACGAGAAGGTCATGCCGCTGGCCGACCTGAAGTTCGAACTGCTGCCTTGATGGCCGGTCGAGCGAGTGCGGCCGGGTTTGCGGGTCGGCGGCGCCCGCCTCAGAGCCGCGCCAGATCGGGCCCGTCCTTGGGACCGAACCACGCGCGCCGGTAGGCCTCGCGGGCCGTGCGCTCGGCCTTGGCATCGCCCTTCCTGCGCTCGACCTCGGCCAGCCCTGCCAGCGCCCAGCCGTTGTTGCGGACGCGCGCCAGGGAATCCCTGAACGCCTGCTCCGCCTCGTCGAGCTTGCCCTGGCGCAGCCGGACCGAACCCAGCGATTGCCGCACCGGGTAGTACCAGTACGGCGGCTCGGTGTAGGCGAGCGCGTCTTCGATGGCGATGGCCTCCGTGTAGGCCTTGGCCGCACCGTCCAGATCGCCTGTCGCGTCGGCCAGCCGCCCGGTGGCGACCAGGCCCGCGGTGCGCACGATCTCCTTGGCCGGCAGCCCCCAGGGCTCGAAAGGCTTGAAATCGGCGCTGCGTTCGATGGCGGAGATGGCGTCGATTTCCTGCTGCGCGCCCGCCTTGTCCTTGCGTGCCGCGAAGGCGACGGCGCGCGCGTAGTGGTACATGGTCGATACCAGCACCACCTCGTCGGACGGAGGCGGGAGCTTGAGGATCGTGTCCGCATCGCTGAATTGCGCACGCGTCGTGTAGTGCGCCGCCTTGATCGGCTGCAGGATCGGGAACATCTTCACCAGTTCGCCCGGAACCGAGGCGTCGAGCTTCGAGGCCGCATCGATCGCCGTCTTCGCGTCGCCGCCCATCTGTGCGGAGACCATCACGAAGTGGATGTTGTGCGGGTAGTAGGCCGCCTTGTAGAGCGGGTCCGACGGGGAGGTCTTGAAGTAGTTCTCGTCGACCTGGATCGCGCTGAGATTGGCCTCCAGCGATTCGCGGTACATGCCCACGCGGTAGTAGATGTGCGCGGGCATGTGCACCAGGTGGCCGGCGCCGGGCACCAGGGCACCCAGCTGCTTCGCGTAGGGCAGAGCGCGCTCGGGCCGGGTGGAAGCCTCCACCGCGTGGATGTACAGGTGGATGGCGCCGGCGTGCGCAGGGTTGCGTTTCAGCACCGTCTCGAGGGCGCCGAGGATGTCCGCGCCGCGTCCCTTCGGCTGGGCGCCGCCGGCCTGCCAGTAGTCCCAGGGCTGCGTGTCCATGGCCGCCTCGGCATACAGCGCCTGGAGCGTGTCGTCGGCCGGGAATCTGGCCGCCACGGCCTTCATGGCGTCCGCATAGGCGCCGTCCAATCCGCTGCGGTCGGGTGGGGCGTCGGCGGCGTAGCGTTTCTCGAGCGCGCCGATCAGCATCCGCTCCTTCTCGCTCGACTGCCCCTTGAGCGCCACCGCCTTGGCGAGCGCGGCCAGCGCCGGCGCGTTGGCCTCCGGCATCATCGGTACGTTGATGTTCGGGCCCAGCACCAGCGCCTCGCCCCAGAAGCACATGGCGCAACGGGGATCGAGTTGCTGCGCGGCCTGGAACGCGCGTTGCGCCTCGGCGTGATTGAAGGCGAAGGACAGGCGCAAGCCCTGGTTGAAATAGGCCTGGGCCTTGGGGTCGTGCGTGCTGATCGGGAACGCCAGCGTGCCGAGGTTCCGATAGAGCGGCACCGTACCGCCGGCAGCCTGCATCGGCACCGGCTGGAAGGGGGTCGTCTCGCTCTTGACGCGGATCAGCGCCTTGAGCATCGCCGGCGGCCCGGTGACCACTGGTGCGCAGGCGCGGCCCGGCTCCGACAGCAGGGGGTCGAACGTGGATGCCCGACCCCCTGCGCCGACCCCGTCGGCCACCAGCAGGCTGGACGATGCGATGGCAATGGCGGCCGTCGGCAACACCTGGCGGCCAAACATGGAGCGGTGGCGCATTGGCATGGCGTTTCCCTCTCGGAGTCGAGGCGGGACCCGCTGCGCGTGGGCAACTGGCCCGTCAGTGGATGGGCCGGATACAGCAAAAAATTCTGGCATCCCCCGAGGGACCGCGCAATAGGCCATTGGGACGGGCGCCTTCATCCTCATGGACATGGCCCGGTTCCGCGCCAGCAAGGATGCCCGTGAGGCGCGCTCTCGTCACCGGGGCCGTTTGGCCGCGTGGTAGCGGCCGGCCCCGCGAGTGATGACCGTATCGCCAGGCAGCACGTTGCCGGGCTCGTACTCGGGCATGCCCGCCACGCGCGCGTAGTGGGGGGCGAAGTCGATGTGCGCCAGCTCCAGCAACTCGTCGAGACTGTCCAGGACAAAGTAGGTTTCCTGGAAATCGTCGATGCGATAGCGCGTTCGCATGACGCGTTCCAGGCCGAATTGCAGCCGATTGGGCGAACTGTCCTCGACGGAGAACACGGTCTCCGTGGCGGACGAGGCGATGCCCGCACCGTAGATCCTGAGTCCATCGGGCTGCCGCACCAGGCCGAACTCGACCGTGTACCAGTACACACGCGCAAGCTGCTCGAGCACACCGAGCTTCTTGGCGCGCAATCCGCCTTCGCCGTACGCCTGGATGTAGTCGGCAATGGCGGGGTTCATCAGCATGGGCACATGGCCGAACACGTCATGGAAGACGTCCGGCTCTTCCAGGTAGTCCAGCTGATCGGGCTTGCGGATGAACCGACCCGACGGAAAGCGCCGATGGGCCAGGTGCTCGAAGAACACGTCGTCCGGAATGAGCCCCGGCACCGCGACAACCTGCCAGCCCGTGCGCTTCAGCAGCGCGACCGAGAGCTCCTCGAAGTTCGGGATCCGGTCGGAGCCGATCGGCAGGTCTTTCATCCCCTGGAGAAACTCGTCGCAGGCGCGTCCGGGGAGGAGGGCGCTCTGGCGCTCGAAGAGCGTCTTCCAGACACCGTGCTCCTGCGCGGTGTAGGAAGACCAGCCCTGGTCGATCGTCCAGTCCGGGCGTTCCGGGCGATGCGCCTCGTCCGCGGCCAGGCCATGCCGAGCCGTTTCGTTGAGTTGTCTCAGCATGTTCAAGACTCCATGCAGCCAATGCAATCTTCGGGACCGGGCCGCCCCGCCTGCGCCCATGGTAATGAAATTTGCGAGTTCCCTTGCGGAACCTGACCATGCGCTGGTGAATGCGAGGCGGCTACCTTGAGATGCAGGAAGAGAGGGTATTGTCGATGGATGAGGCGGGTAGTGTGAGGTGGGAAGCGTGTAGTCAAAGGTTTCTAACTGATATACCGTGCTTGTACAGGCGAACCCTCCACTCCCCTTCAGGCCACCAACCGATACCCCACTGCAATTTCAGTGATCAGATGCCGCGGCTGTGCCGGATCGACCTCGAGCTTCTGCCGCAGATGTCCCATGTAGATGCGCAGGTAGTGGCTCTGCTCGCCGTGCGTCGGACCCCACACTTCTCGCAGCAGCTGACGCTGCGTGAGCACCCGGCCCGCATTCGCCACCAGCACCGACAGCAGCCGGTATTCGGTGGGTGTCAGATGCACCTCCGC
Organism: Variovorax sp. M-6; assembly: GCF_052114385.1. Lineage (NCBI taxonomy): Bacteria > Pseudomonadati > Pseudomonadota > Betaproteobacteria > Burkholderiales > Comamonadaceae > Variovorax > Variovorax sp. M-6. The sequence continues at coordinate 90,336 of NZ_JBFREQ010000028.1, forward strand.
GCCTGCACGCCGCACCAGGCGCGCGCTGCGGTCGACCTCGACGTCTCCGAAACGGAACAGCGCCTCGGGCTCGTCGCTGCCGTTGGCCGTGCGCGGCCGGCGCAGGTTGGCGCGCACGCGGGCCAGCAGTTCGCCGGTTCCGAAAGGCTTGGTCAGGTAGTCGTCAGCGCCGGCATCGAGCGCGGCGATCTTGTCGGCCTCGTCGCTGCGTGCGGAGAGCACGATGATCGGCACCGCCGACCAGCCGCGCACGTCCCGGATCAGCGAGATCCCGTCGCCGTCGGGCAGGCCGAGGTCCAGCACCAGCAGATCGGGCTGGCGCGTGCCGGCGGCGGCCAGGCCCTCGCGCAACGTGCCGGCTTCGTGCACCTGCCAGCCCTCCGCTTCGAGCGCGCCGCGCACGAAGCGACGGATCTGCGGCTCGTCCTCGATCACGATGGCAACAGGAGTGGACATGGATTCAGTCTGAAATGGCGATGGGTTCGGTCGACTCGGGCGGTTCGCGCCGAGGAAGCGTGACCGTGAATTCTGCCCCGCCGTCCGATGCATTCCCGGCCGTGATCTCGCCGCCGTGCGCGCTCACCACCGCCTTGCAGATCGCCAGCCCGAGCCCGACCCCGGGCGTCGCCGACTCGGCCTGGCCGCGCGTGAACTTGTCGAACAGCGTCTGCTCGCGGCCCCGCAGCGCGGCAGGCAGGCCGGGGCCGTGGTCGCGCACCTGAAGCACCAGCGCATGCTCGGTGACGTGCGCGCCGACCAC
>NZ_JBFREQ010000029.1:0-86991 GCF_052114385.1 Variovorax sp. M-6
CCGCCCCGGACCGCCACTTCGGAGGCCGACACCGCCAGCTGATTCGCCTGCCGCGCGTTGTCGGCGTTCTGCTTGACCGTGCTGGTGAGTTCTTCCATCGAGGCCGCCGTCTCCTCCAGCGAGCTCGCCTGCTCCTCGGTGCGCGACGACAAGTCCTGGTTGCCGGTGGCGATCTCGCCCGAGGCCGTCGCGATGGTGTCGGTGCCCTGGTGCACTTCGCCCACGATCTTCACCAGGCTGTCGTTCATGTCCTTGAGCGCTCGCAGCAACTGCCCGGTCTCGTCGCGCGTGCCGGCCTCGATGCGGCTGGTCAGGTCGCCGCCGGCCACCGTCTGCGCCACCCGCACGGCGCGGCCGAGCGGCCGCGTGATGCCGATCGCAAGCCACCAGGCGCAGGCGCCGCCCAGGGCCAGCACCAGGGCCCCGAGCGCCAGCAGCAAGTTGCGGCTGGACCGGTAGCTGGCGCCGATCTGGGCCACCGTGCCGTCGATCGTTCGCCGCTGCATCTCGAGCAAGTGCTGGACGTTGTCCAGATAGACCTTGGCGGTGGGCATGAACTGGCGCTCCAGCGCCCGGTTGGCATCCTCCATCGTGCCCTCGGCCTTCGCCTTGACCACGGCGTCTCGCCCCTCGAGGTACTTCGTCCGCACGTCCTGGAAGTCCTTCCACAGCGCCTTTTCCTCGTCGCTGTTCAGCAGCGGCTCGAGTTGCTTCTGCAGTGCCTGCGCCTCTTTGGTGGAACTCGCGGCCTCCTCGGCGAAGAAGGGGCCGAGCGACGGGTCGGCGCTCTTGGCGATGGCGGTGGTCCGGCGCACGCCGACCGCGACCAGCCGGTACCAGTCGCTGATCATCCGTTCCTTGGCCAGCGGCTGGCTGGTGATCTCCTCGGCAGAGGCGGCCACCGCCTGCAGGCGCCAGATGCCGAGTGCCGTCATCAGCGCCATCAGCGCCAGCACCATGCCAAAACCCAATCCCAGGCGGGTGCCGATCTTCAAGTGTTTCACGTGCGTTCCTCCATGCCGGCCAGTCCGACTGTCAGAGGGATATCGGCCATCGCGCGGAAAATTGAAGGCCGGTGCGGCCGTTCAGCCGGCGAAGCCCCCGTCGTCGAGGAATTGCTGCTCCTGCGGCGTGCTGCTGCGCCCCAGGACCTGGTTGCGATGCGGGAAGCGCCCGAAGCGCGCCACGATGTCCCGGTGCAGCACCGCGAAGCGCTGGGTGTTCGGGTCGAGTTCGCCGCAGAGCAGCACCGAGCGCTCCTGGTCGGCCAGGGATTCGGAATGCATGAACGGCAGGTAGAAGAAGGGCCGCAGCGCCGGCTCGATCTGCCGGTCGAGGCCGGCGTCGATGGCGGCCTGCGCGATGCCGAGCGCCTTGCCGTCGGTCGCGAACATGCGGCCGCTGCCGCGCCAGGCGTTGCGCGGCAACTGGTCGAGCAGCACCAGCAGCGCCAGGGCGCCTTCGGCATCGGCCGCCCAGTGATCGAGCGCGCCGGTGGCGGCGAGGTGGTGCGCGGTCTCGAAGCGCGCCTTGAACTCGGCATCGAAGGCCTCGTTCTTGGCGAACCAGCGGCTGGGGCCGGCATCGCGCCAGAAGGCGGCGACGTCGGCGGCGGAGGGCAGGGCATTCATGCGCCGGATGATGCCACCGGTGCCGAAAGTCGGGGCGGTGGCCGACATCGCGGGAGCCTGTCCCTGCCTAAGCTCGGCACATCGCAACCCGATGGAGATCACCCATGACACGATACGGAAAACTCTTGCGCCTGGCCCTCGTCGCGGGCGTCGCGACCGCGGCCCTGGCGGGCTGCGGGATGATGTCGAAGTCCAATACCGCTAGCTTCAGCGGTGCCATGAACGCGGCCAGCGAGGTGCCGCCCAACATGACGCGCGGCAGCGGCATGGCCGAGGCCTGGCTGAACAAGGACACCAACGTGCTCAAGTACAAGATCACCTACGAGGGCTTGAGCGGGCCGGCCACCGCCGCGCACTTCCACGGTCCGGCGACCGCTGGCGCGAACGCCGCCGTCGTGCTGCCCTTCGCGTCGCCGGCCAGCCCGATCGAGGGCCAGGCCACGCTCACGCCGGCCCAGGCGGCCGATCTGATGGCGGGCAAGTGGTACGCCAACATCCATACGGCGGCCAATCCGGGCGGCGAGATCCGGGGCCAGATGCTGCCGAAGATGTAGCTCGCGCCGAGGTGCCGGAGCGCGGCGGCGCTGGCGGCAGATGGTGTCAAATGACGCCATGCCCGCCACCAAGAAGCCTCGCGCCGCCGCCCGACCCGCCACCCCGCGGGTCGACATCACGACCGCCAGGAAGGCACTGGTCCTGCAGGGCGGTGGCGCCCTGGGGGCCTACCAGGCCGGCGTCTATGCGGGCGTGTTCGAGAAGCACAAGGCGCTCGACTGGGTGGCCGGCGTGTCGATCGGCGCCGTCAACGCCGCGCTGATCGCCGGCAACGCGCCCGCGATGCGGGTCCGGCGGCTGCGCGAGTTCTGGGACCTGGTCTCCTCGGGCGCCACACAGCGCCTGCCGGGCTGGTGGGGCGGCGACCGGGCCGCCTGGAACCAGTGGAGCGCCGCCGCGGTCGCGATGTTCGGCGTCCCGGGTTTCTTCGAGCCGCGCCGCAACCCGACGCTGCTGCTCGGCGGCGCGGCGCCGCTCCTGAGCTACTACGACACCGCGCCGCTGAAGGCGACGCTCGAGCGGCTGGTGGACTTCGATCGCATCAACCACTGCGACACCCGCTTCAGCGTGGGGGCGGTCAACGTGCGCACCGGCAACTCGGTCTATTTCGACAACACGGTCCAGCGCATCGGCCCCGAGCACATCATGGCCAGCGGCGCGCTGCCGCCGGGTTTCGCGCCGGTGCACATCGACGGCGAAGACTACTGGGACGGCGGCATCGTCTCCAACACGCCGCTGCAGTACGTGCTGGACACGCATCCGCGCAGCGAGCCGCTGATGGTGCTGCAGGTCGACCTGTTCAGTGCCCACGGCGCGATGCCGCGCACGCTCGCCGAGACCATGGAGCGGCAGAAGGACATCACCTATTCGAGCCGCACCCGGATGAACACCGACGCGCTGGCCTCCAACATGAACCTGCAGCAGGCGATCGCCGACCTGATCGGCAAGCTGCCGGCACCGCTGCGAAACGATCCCAGCGTGCAGGCCGTGTGCGCCCAGCTGAGCCACGAGCCGATCGAGATCGTGCACCTGATCTACCGCGACAAGCCCTACGAGCTCGACTCGAAGGACTACGAGTTCTCGCGTGCCTCGGTCGACGAGCACTGGGAGGCCGGGCTGCGCGACATCCGAAACACGCTGGACCATCCCGAGTGGCTCCAGAGCGCTTCGCTGGCGAACGGGGTCACCACCTTCGACCTGACCGAGCCGAATGCCCGGCGCATTCGCCATCCGTTGAAGCTGCCGCAGATTCCCGCCGCCCAGTAGCCTCGCCCGGCACGCAGATTGCTCGCTTCCTCTCTACCTCGCACCACCAAGGAAAACTCATGCAGCTCAAGGACAAGGTCGCCTTCATCACCGGCTCGGCCAGCGGTATCGGCAAGGAAATCGCGGTCGTCTTCGCGCAGGAAGGCGCAAAGATCGTGATCGCCGATCTCAACAAGCAGGCCGCCGACGCCACCGCCGCCGAACTCAAGGCAAGCGGCGCGCAGGCCATCGGCGTCGGCGTCGACGTCACCAGCGAGGCGCAGGTCGACGCGGCCGTCGAAGAGGCCGCCAAGGCCTTCGGCGGCATCGACATCCTGATCAGCAACGCCGGCATCCAGATCGTGCATCCGGTCGAGGAGTTCAGTTTCGCCGACTGGAAGAAGATGCTGGCGATCCACCTCGACGGCGCCTTCCTGACCACCAAGGCCTGCCTGAAGCACATGTACGCGCAGGGCCGCGGCGGCAGCGTGATCTACATGGGCTCGGTGCACTCCAAGGAGGCCTCGCTGCTGAAGGCGCCCTACGTGACCGCCAAGCACGGCCTGATCGGCCTGGCCAAGACGGTCGCGAAGGAGGGCGCCAAACACAACGTGCGCGCCAACGTGATCTGCCCGGGCTTCGTGCGCACGCCGCTGGTCGAGAAGCAGATCCCGGAACAGGCCAAGACCCTCGGCATCACCGAGGAGCAGGTGATCAAGAACGTGATGCTCAAGGAAACGGTCGACGGCGAATTCACCACCACCGACGACGTCGCCCGGGTGGCGCTGATGTTCGCGGCGTTCCCGACCAACGCGCTGACCGGCCAGTCGCTGGTGGTGAGCCACGGCTGGTTCATGCAGTGAGCGCGGCCCACGCCTGCGCCCGCTGAAGCCGCCATGGAACTGAGGCAGCTGCGCTACTTCGTCAAGACCTGCGAACTGCGCAGCATGGGGCGTGCGGCGCTCGAACTCGATCTCGCGACCTCGGCCCTGAGCCAGCAGATCAGCCGGCTCGAAAGCGAGCTGTCCACGCGCCTGCTGCAGCGCAGCTCCACCGGCGTGACGCCGACCGATGCCGGCCTGGCCTTCCTGCAGCAGGCCCAGCTCACGCTGCGGCATGCCGACGAGGCGGTGCGGGCGGCGCAGCAGGCGCGGCTCTCGGGCCACGTGAGCATCGGGCTGCCGCCGACCACGGCGTCGGTGCTCGGCGTGCCGCTGATGCAGGCGATGGGCGAGCGCTATCCCGAGGTCCGGCTGCACCTGGTGGAGACGCTGTCGGGTCACCTGGCGGCGATGCTCAATGCGCGCCAGCTCGACCTCGCGGTGCTGTTCCAGACCGACACCGCGCGGCGCTGGAGCGTGCTGCCGCTGCTGGACGAGAAGCTGTTCGTGATCGGCCGGGCCGGGCTGCCCGGCCTGCCGAAGGGGCCGCAAGTGCGCATCGCGCGCCTGGGCGAGCTGCCGCTGATCATGCCGAGCGCCTCGCACGGCCTGCGCGCCACGCTCGCCGCGGCCTTCGCGCGGGCGCGGGTCGCGCCGCGCGTGGTGGCCGAGATCGATGGCCTGGCGCTGCTGATGGATGCGGTGCGCGCGGGGCACGGCGCCACCATCCAGCCGGGCGCGGCCACCGCGCGCTTCGCCGATGAGCCTCTCGTGCAGGTCCGGATCGCCGATCCCCAGGTCGGCCGCCGCAACCTGCTCGCGAGCCTGTCCGACGACGAACTGTCGCCGGCAGCGCTGGCGGCCCGGGTCGTGCTCGCCGACGTGGCGCGCCGGCTGGTGCGGGAAGGGCGCTGGGCCGGCGCCACCCTTCACGAAAACTGAAGACCCCTTGCTCCGGGCGCACTGTCGCCCGAGGCCCCGGCTGCCTACAGTTGCCCTCCACCACGAGGAGACAACTGCATGATCGATGTCCTGGTCATCGGCGGCGGCAATGCCGCGCTGTGCGCCGCGCTGATGGCGCGCGAGGCCGGCGCCAGCGTGCTGCTGGTCGAGGCCTCGCCGCGCGAGTGGCGCGGCGGCAATTCCCAGCACACGCGCAACCTGCGCTGCATGCACGATGCGCCGCAGGACGTGCTGATCGAAGCCTATCCCGAAGAAGAGTACTGGCAGGACCTGCTGAAGGTGACCGGCGGCCTGACCGACGAGCACCTGGCCCGCATCGCGATCCGCGCCTCTTCCTCCTGCCGCGACTGGATGCGGCGGCACGGCGTGCACTTCCAGCCGCCGTTGTCGGGCGCGCTGCACGTGGCGCGCACCAACGCCTTCTTCATGGGGGGCGGCAAGGCCCTCGTCAACGCCTATTTCCGCAGCGCCGAGAGGCTCGGCGTGAAGGTCCGCTACCAGACGCCGATCGTCTCGATCGAACTCGATGGCGACCGCTTCGTGGCCGCGCGCAGCGCGGCCGGCGAGCGCATCGAGGCCCGCAGTTGCGTGCTGGCGGCCGGCGGCTTCGAGTCCAACCGCGAATGGCTCAGCCAGGCCTGGGGCGAGAACGAACGCGGCGAGCGGCCGGCAGAGAACTTCCTGATCCGCGGCACCCGCTTCAACCAGGGCGTGCTGCTCAAGGCCATGATCGACGCCGGTGCCGACTCGATCGGCGATCCGACGCAGGCGCACATGGTGGCGATCGACGCCCGCGCGCCGCTGTACGACGGCGGCATCTGCACCCGCATCGATTGCGTCTCGCTCGGCGTGGTGGTCAACCGCGACGCGCTGCGCTTCTACGACGAGGGCGAGGACTTCTGGCCCAAGCGCTATGCGATCTGGGGCCGCCTGGTGGCGCAGCAGCCGGGCCAGATCGCGTATTCGATCATCGACCGCAAGGCCATCGGCCGCTTCATGCCGCCGGTGTTTCCCGGTACCGTGGCCGATACGCTGCCCGAACTCGCGCGCAAGCTGGGCCTGCCCGAGGCGGCCTTCGTCGACACCCTCGGTGCGTACAACGCGGCCTGCCGTGCCGGCAGCTTCGATCACACGACGCTCGACGATTGCCGCACCGAAGGGCTCGCGCCCGCCAAGACGCACTGGGCGCGGACCATCGACGCGCCGCCTTACTACGGCTATGCGCTGCGGCCCGGTGTCACCTTCACCTACCTGGGCCTCCGGGTGAACGACCGGGCGGCGGTGCACTTCGGCGGCCGGCCGAGCCCGAACCTGTTCGTCGCCGGCGAGATGATGGCCGGCAACGTGCTCGGCAAGGGCTACACCGCGGGCGTCGGCATGGCCATCGGCACCGCCTTCGGCCGCATCGCGGGCACCGAGGCCGCCAAGGCCGCGAGCAAGGAGTTCGACCATGCAGCAGCTTGAGGCCCTGACCCGGGAGGCGGCATCGCTCGCGAGCGGCGAGCGGCGCGTGATCCCGATCCTGAGCGCGAGCGAGGCCGAGGTCGGCCGCCAGATGCAGATCTGCAATGCCTGCCGCTACTGCGAGGGCTTCTGCGCCGTGTTCCCGGCGATGACGCGGCGGCTCGAGTTCGGCCGCGCCGACATCCACTACCTGGCCAACCTGTGCCACAACTGCGGCGCCTGCCTGCACGCCTGCCAGTACGCGCCGCCGCACGAGTTCGCGGTCAACGTGCCGCGGGCGATGGCCGAGGTGCGCGGGCAGACCTATGCGGACTACGCCTGGCCGCCGGCGCTCGGCCGGCTGTACCAGCGCAACGGGCTGACGCTGTCGCTGGCCCTGGCGGCGGCGCTGGCGCTGTTTCTGGTGCTCGCGGTGGCCAGCACCGGATCGCTCTGGGGCGGCCGGCTGGAGGGCAATTTCTATCGGCTGTTCCCGCACAACCTGCTGGTCGGCCTGTTCGCGCCGGTGTTCCTGTTCGTCGTGTTCGCGCTGGGGAAGGGCGTGAGCCGCTTCTGGCGCGAGATCACGCCGGCCACCGGTGGCGCGCCGCTGCACGCGCCGGCCGCGGCCGAGGCCGCCGATGCCGTGCTGCGCCTGAAGTACCTCGACGGCGGCCACGGCGAGGGTTGCCACGTCGAGGACGATGCCTACACGCTGTCGCGCCGGCGCTTCCACCACCTCACCTTCTACGGCTTCCTGCTGTGCTTCGCGGCCACCAGCGTGGCCACGCTCTACCACTACCTGCTCGGCTGGCAGGCGCCCTACGAGTTGCCCAGCCTGCCCAAGCTGCTCGGCGTGGCCGGCGGGCTGAGCCTGATGATCGGCACGGCCGGACTGTGGCGGCTCAATCGCCGGCGGCACCCGCTGCACGGCGACCCGGCCCAGAAGCCGATGGACCTGGGCTTCATCGCCTTGCTGTTCCTCACCAGCGCCAGCGGCCTGGCGCTGTGGCTGGGGCGCGGCACGCCGGCCCTGGCACTGCTGCTGTGCCTGCACCTGGGCGCGGTGATGGCGCTCTTCGCCACGCTGCCCTACGGCAAGTTCGCGCACGGCATCTTCCGCACCGCGGCGCTGCTGCGCCATGCGGTCGAGAAGCGCCAGCCGAATCCGATCGGCCTCGGCGCCGACTGAACAAGACAAGACAACCATTCCGGAGACCCACGATGAACCGACGTCACCTGCTGCGCGCCACCACCCTGGCCGCGTCCTCCCTGTTGCTGGCCGGCCTCGGCCAGGCGCAGGACTTCCCCCCGAGCAAGCCGGTGACCCTGGTGGTGGGCTTTGCCGCCGGCGGTGCGGCCGACGCGGCGGCGCGGCTGATCGCGAAGAAGCTGGGCGAGAACATCGGCCGGAGCGTGGTGGTCGACAACAAGGCCGGCGCGGGCGGCAACATCGCCCACCAGCTGGTCGCCAACGGGCCGGCCGACGGCACGATGCTGCTGTTCGGCTCGATCGGGCCGCTGACCATCGCGCCGCACGTGATGAAGGTTCGCTACGACCCGTTCAAGGACCTGGCCGCGGTCTCGGGCGGCGTCAACTTTCCGAACGTGCTGGTGGTGCACAAAGGCCTGGGCGTGAAGACGCTCGCCGAGTTCGTGGCGCTGGCAAAGAAGAAGGCCGGCGGCGTGGACTACGCCTCCACCGGTGCCGGCTCGGCCTCCCACCTGGCGGGGGAGCTGTTCAACCAGCGCGCCGGCATCGAGATGGTCCACGTGCCGTACAAGGGCGGGGCGCCGGCCCTGCAGGACCTGCTGGGCGAACGTGTCGCTTCCTACTTCTCCGCCCCGCCCACGGCGCTGCCGCAGGTGGAAGCCGGCAAGCTGATCCCGCTGGCCACCACCGGGTCGGTGCGGCCGGCCTACATGCCGAACATCCCGACGGTGGCCGAGTCGGGCTACCCCGGCTTCGAGGCGCTGAACTGGTATGCCTTCGTGGCGCCCGGCAAGACGCCGGCGCCGATCCTGGAGCGCTGGAACCTGGAGATCGTGAAGGTGCTGAACGACCCGGGCGTCAAGGACGCCTTGAACAAGCACGGCCTGACGCCGCAGCCCACCACGCGCGCCGACCTCACCGCCTTCATGCGCAAGGAAGATGCCAAGTGGGGCGGCATCGTGCGCGAGCGCAAGATCACTTCGGACTGACTTGCGCGACAGGGGCGGCGGTGAGCTTCAACTCCCAGGTCTCGCCGACCAGCTGCTGGCCGAAGCCCTCGTAGGGCTCGGATTTGACGAGCTTGAACCCGCGCGCCGCGTAGATGCCGCGCGCCGCCGTCAGGCAGCGATTGGTCCAGAGCACCATCTTCTTGTAGCCCTTGGCGCGCGCGAAGGCGATGCACTCGTCGGTGAGGCGGGCGCCCAGGCCCAGTCCTCGCGCCTTCGGGCTCAGGATCAGCATGCGCAATTGGGCGGTGGTGGCCGACTTGCGCACCACGAACACGGCGCCGACCCGTTCGCCGTCGAGTTCGGCGATCCAGCAGCGTTCCCAAGCCGGCTGGAACTTGCGCAGGAACTGGCCCGCGATGTCGGCCACCAGAGCCTCGAAGTCGCTGTTCCAGCCGTATTCGCGCGCATAGATCTCGCCGTGCTGCTGCACCACCCAGCCGATGTCGCCCGGTGCCGGATCGCGCAGCACCGCGGCCTGGCGCCGGGCCGGCGGCCGGGCCCCCGGCTCGAGCAGGGCCTGCAGCGTGGCCATCGCATCGACCAGCTGGCGCCGTTCGGCCGCTCCCAGCGGCGCGAGCAGCGCCAGAGCCTCGTCGCGCGATTTCTGCTGCAGCGGCGCGAACGCCGCGTGGCCGGCTTCGGTCAGGGCCAGCAGGCTCTGGCGCGCATCGCGCGGATGGGCCTGGCGACGCAGCCATCCACGGGCCTCGAAACCGCGCAGGATGCGGCTGAGGTAGCCGGCGTCCAGGTGCAGGTCGCGGCCGATTTCGCTCGCCACCGCCTCGGCGCGGTGGGCCAGTTCGTAGAGCACGCGCACATCGGTCAGCGACATGTCGCTGTCCAGGTAGGGGTCGAGGACGCCGATGCGGCGGGTGTAGAAGCGATTGAAGCCGCGGATCGCCTTGACCTGGGCGACCTCGGGCAAGAGGGGGGATGCGTCCGACATGATTGCCATTGTCAATGGAATAATTGACAAAAGCAATTAATTCGTCGAGCGCCAGGGAGGGGCCATTTGCCCTTTGGGGCGACAGATCCAATGGAAAACCCTAAAATCGCCGGTTGCCCACCACGGGCCCACCCGGCCCGCAGGCCTGCGCGGCAACCGATTGCCGTATTCCCCCTGATGAACGCCCCCGTCGACGTCTCCTTCTTCACGCGCGCCGCCAAGCCGCTCACCAGCTACCGCAAGTACTGGGCGGCCCGCTTCGGCACGGCGAAGTTCCTGCCGACCTCGCGCGCCGAGATGGACGCGCTCGGCTGGGACAGCTGCGACATCGTCGTGGTCACGGGCGACGCCTACGTCGATCACCCGAGCTTCGGCATGGCGGTGATCGGCCGCATGCTGGAGGCGCAGGGTTTCCGGGTCGGCATCATCGCCCAGCCCGACTGGCAGAGCGCCGACCCGTTCAAGGCGCTCGGCAAGCCGAACCTGTTCTTCGGCGTCACCGCCGGCAACATGGATTCGATGATCAACCGCTACACGGCGGACCGCAAGGTGCGCAGCGACGACGCCTACACGCCCGGCGACATCGGCGGCAAGCGGCCCGACCGTGCGGCCATCGTCTATTCGCAGCGCTGCAAGGAGGCCTGGAGCGACGTGCCGATCGTGCTCGGCGGCATCGAAGGATCGCTGCGCCGCATCGCGCACTACGACTACTGGCAGGACAAGGTGCGCCGCTCGATCGTGGTCGACGCCAAGTGCGACCTGCTGCTGTACGGCAACGCCGAGCGCGCGATCGTCGAGATCGCGCACCGGCTGGCGGCGCGCGAGCCGGTGGCGCACATCACCGACGTGCGCGGCACTGCCTTCGTGCGCCGCGAAACCCCCGAGGGCTGGTTCGAGATCAATTCGACCAGCGTCGACGAGCCGGGCCGGGTCGAGGCCCACGTCAATCCCTACCTGATGGTGTCGGACCAGGCCAAGGCCAACGGCGCCACCTGCGCCAAGGAAGACGAGGCGCAGTCGGTGGCCCAGGCCGCGGAAGCCGCGGGCTCGGTCAACCTGTCGATCAAGCCGCTGACCTTCGTGCCGAATCCGGCCCTGCAAAGCCGTGAAAGAATCAAGGTGCCGCCGCGCGACCGCTCGGTGATCAGATTGCCGTCGTACGAGCAGGTGCGCGCCGACCCGGTGCTCTATGCCCACGCCAACCGCGTGCTGCATCTCGAGACCAACCCGGGCAATGCCCGCGCGCTGGTGCAGGCGCACGGCGAGGGCACCACGGCCCGCGACGTCTGGATCAACCCGCCGCCGATCCCGCTCACCACGGCCGAGATGGACCACGTGTTCGACCTGCCGTATGCGCGCAGCCCGCATCCGGGCTATGCCGACGAGAACGGCAGCCACGACGGCGCGACGAAGATCCCGGCCTGGGAAATGATCCGCTTCAGCGTCAACATCATGCGCGGCTGCTTCGGCGGCTGCACCTTCTGCTCGATCACCGAGCACGAGGGCCGCATCATCCAGAGCCGCTCGGAAGAATCGATCATCAAGGAGGTCGAGGCGATCCGCGACAGCGTCAAGGGCTTCACCGGCACCATCTCCGACCTCGGCGGCCCGACCGCCAACATGTACCGCATCGGCTGCAAGTCGCCCGAGATCGAATCGGCCTGCCGCAAGCCGAGCTGCGTGTATCCGGGCATCTGCCCGAACCTCAACACCAGCCACGATCCGCTGATCAAGATCTACCGCCGCGCGCGGGCGCTCAAGGGCATCAAGAAGATCCTGATCGGTTCCGGCCTGCGCTACGACCTGGCCGTGCAGTCGCCCGAGTACGTGAAGGAACTGGTCCAGCACCACGTCGGCGGCTACCTCAAGATCGCGCCCGAGCACACCGAGCAGGGCCCGCTCACCAAGATGATGAAGCCGGGCATCGGCAGCTATGACAAGTTCAAGCAGATGTTCGAGAAGTTCAGCGCCGAGGCCGGCAAGAAGCAGTACCTGATCCCGTACTTCATCGCCGCGCACCCGGGTACCAGCGACGAGGACATGATGAACCTCGCGATCTGGCTCAAGAAGAACGGCTTCCGCGCCGACCAGGTGCAGACCTTCTACCCGTCGCCGATGGCCACCGCGACCACGATGTACCACACCAACAGGAACCCGCTGCGCAAGATCACGCGCGAGAGCGAGACGGTGGACATCGTGCGCGGCGACAAGCGCCGCCGGCTGCACAAGGCCTTCCTGCGCTACCACGACGCCAACAACTGGCCGCTGCTGCGCGAGGCGCTGAAGTCGATGGGCCGGGCCGACCTGATCGGCAACGGCAAGCACCACCTGATCCCGACCTGGCAGCCGCTCACCGATGGCGGCTATACCAGCGCCCGGCGCAAGAATTCGACCGCGGTGGCGGCCAAGCCGGCGGCGCCGGTCAAGGGCCGCATCCTGACCCAGCACACCGGACTGCCGCCGCGCGACACCGGGGCAGGGCGCGCGAAGCCTTCCGCGGGCAAGGCGATCCGCAAGGGTCGCTGAGCGGCGCGCGCCGCGGGCGCTGTATCGTGTCGGCATGAACAGACTGCCGGCCCCTTTCTCGCTCTGGTGTCGAATCGGCCTCTGGCTGGCGCTGTTCACGTGGGCCTCCGGCGCCCAGGCGGCGCTCGAGGCAGGCTCGGCCCAGGCCCTGCGCGAGCTGCACCACAAGCTGGGCGGCCAGCTCGCCCACAGCCCCTTGAAGCGACCGGTCGTGCTGGATTCGGTCGAGACCGATGGCGGGCTCCAGGGCGACGTCTACGCCGTCGTCGACCACTCGCTGGAGGATGTGCGGCGCGCGCTCGAACAATCCTCGCAGTGGTGCGAGATGCTGCTGCTGCACATCAACAACCGGCGCTGCCGGGTCGCCCGCGGACCCGGAGGCGACACGCTCACGCTCAGCGTGGTGCCACGCTACGACAAGCCGATCGAGCAGGCCTTCGAGCTGTCCTTCGTGCACCGCGCGCCGCAGGCCACGCACGACTACCTGCTGGTGGACCTGTCGGCGGAATCCGGTCCGATGGGCACCAGCAACTATCGCGTGATGCTCGAAGCCGTGCCGCTCGGCGAGCACCAGACCTTTCTGCATTTCGCCTACGCCTACGACCACAACGTGGTGGCGCGGCTCGCCACCATGGCCTACCTCGCGACCTTCGGCAGCGAGAAGGTCGGCTTCACGGTGGTCCGCAAGAAGCCGAATGGCGATCCCGAATACATCCGCGGCCTGCGCGGCCTGGTGGAGCGCAACGCGATGCGCTATTTCCTCGCGCTCGATGCGTATCTCGACGGCCTGGGCGTGCCGCCGGTGGAGCGCGACACCAAGCGCCTGAACCGCTGGTTCGAGGCGGTCGAGCGCTACCCGACGCAACTGCACGAGATCGACCGTACCACCTACCTGGGCATCAAGCGCGAGGATCGCCAGCGCGACGCGGCGGCGCCCGCGCGCTGACTTCAGCGCAGCACCAGCACCGGCGTGTGCGAATGCGTCAGCACGTGCAGCGTCTCGCTGCCCATCAGCAGGCGCTTGATACCGCGCCGGCCGTGCGAGGCCATCACGATCAGGTCGCAATGGTGGACCCGGGCGGTCTCGATGATCGCTTCGGACACCCCCTCGGCCCGCACGACGATGGCCGTGGTGCTCTTGACGCCGCGGGAGTCGGCCTTGGACTTGACCGCATCGACCACCCGCTGGGACTCGACATCGGCCTGTTCGCGCAGGCGCGAAACTTCCATCTGGCTGAGCAGCAGCGACCCTTCGAAGTAGCCGGCGGACTGGTGATGGACCACCTTGACGGCGAACAACTCCGCCTGCGTCAGGATGGCCAGGTCGATCGCGCTGGACACGGCCTGTTCCGACAGCTCGGAGCCGTCGGTGGCGACGAGGATGCGTTCGTACATGACGGCACTCCCGGGCGAGCGGCACCCGCCCCCGAATTCAGGTTACTGCGCGCATCGCGCGGCCGCAAGGCGCAGCCCGCGTTCTAGGCAAGCTTGCCTAGCGCCGGCGCCAGGCCTCGTACAGGTCTTCGCCCTCGGGCCGCACCGGCAGGCTGATGAGTTTCATTTCGCGCTGCTCGATCGGCCTGGCCAACTCGACGTAGCCCCGGGCGGCCGACAGGTCGTAGGGCTCGCCGTCCTCGTTCGAATAGGCGTAGTAGACCTCCTTCACGCCCGCCAGGTACATGGCCGTGAGGCACATGGGGCAGGGATAGCCGCTGGCGTAGACCGTGCAGCCGCTCAGGTCGGTGCTCTTCAGGGCCCGGCCGGCGGCGCGCACGGCCTGCATCTCGGCATGGGCCGAAGGGTCGCACAGTGCTTCCACCTCGTTGACGCCGGTGGCCACCACGCGGCCCTCGCGGGCGATCACCGCGCCGAACGGCCAGGTCTTGCGCTGGCGCACGTTCTCCATGGCGAGATGGATGGATTCGAGCAGGTATTTTTCGGTGTCTGTCTTCGTGGTCATGGGTTGTCGACGGAGCGTGTGATGAATCGGTTGCCGCGGCTGGCCGGGGTGAACGAGGGCGAGTCAGGTCTCTTTGGGTGGCTGCCTGCGGGCGATGAACACGATCACCAGCACCGCGGCCAGCAACTCGATCGCGGCCACCAGGTAGAGGCCCGGTGCCACCCGCCCGGTCGCATTCTTGATCAGGCCCATCGCATAGGGGGCGCCGAAGCCCGCGAGGTTGGAGATCGAGTTGATCAGCGCCACGCCGACCGCGGCGGCGCCGCCGCTCAGGAACATGTTCGGGAACTGCCAGAACACCGGGATCGCGCTCATGGTGCCGACCAGGGCCAGGCCCATCGCGAGCAGCGGCACGACGGCCGGCAACCCCGGAAGGCCGAGCGCCAGCGCCAGCAGCAGCATGCCGGCGGCGCCGCAGATCGCGGCCCCGCTGAAGTGCCAGCGCACCTCGCCGCGGCGGTCGGAGTTGCGGCCGTTCAGGATCATGCCGGCGGCGCCGAACAGATAGGCCGCGCCGGCGATCCAGCCGATCGCCATCGGCGTCACGAAGCCGGTTTCCTTGATGACGGTCGGGATCCAGAAGGTCAGCGTCGAATTGGCGCACAGCAGGCAGAAGAAGATCGCGATCAGCAGCCACACCTTCGGGTTGGTGAACAGCTGGCGCCAGTCGCTGCCGCGGTCGCCGAGCCGGCGGTTGTCGAGCTCGAGCTGGTGGCGCACGACGCGCTTTTCCTCGTCGCTGAGCCAGCGCGCCTGCTCCGGCCGGTCGGTCATGTAGAACCAGGCGAAGACGCCGGCCAGCACCGAGGGGATGCCTTCGAGCACGAACAGCCACTGCCAGCCGTGCCAGCCGTGGACGCCGCCCATCGAGGTCATGATCCAGCCCGCGATCGGGCCGCCCAGCACGCCCGCGATCGCCGAGGCCGACATGAAGGTGCCGAAGGCCTTGGCGCGGCGCTGCGAGGGATACCAGTAGGTCAGGTAGAGGATCACGCCCGGGTAGAAGCCGGCTTCGAAGGCGCCCAGCAGGAAGCGCAGCAGGTAGAACTGGGTCGGCGTCGTGACCCAGGCCTGCATCATGCAGACCAGGCCCCAGCCGATGGTGATGCGCATCACGGTCTTCTTGGCGCCGATCTTCTGCAGCAGCATGTTCGAGGGCACCTCGAAAAAGAAGTAGCCGAGGAAGAAGATGCCGGCGCCGAGCCCGTAGACCGCCTCGCTGAAGCGCAGGTCGTCGAGCATCTGCAGCTTGGCGAAGCCGATGTTCACGCGGTCGAGCCAGGCCAGCACCCAGAGCGCGCCCAGGAAGGGCAGCAGCCGCCACGAGATCTTGCCGTAGGTCGCGTCGACCTTGTCCTGGGAGGCGACGGCGCCGGGCAGCGCCATGTCGTGTGCACTCATGTCTCAGCTCCTTGTTCTGGCCGGATTCGGCTGCGCCAATGTTGGCCGCTTGCGCCCCTGTGCGAAACTGGGCAGCCGCAATAGAGCACATAGCAATGTCGATATCCGGAGTCTGAATTACCGTGTCGCGCGCCGATGATCCGTTCGAGACCTATCTGCTCAGGGTGCTTTGCGCCCTGATGGCCGACCAGAGCGTCTCGCGCACCGCGATCCGCATGAACCAGTCCCAGCCGGCCATCAGCGCCGCGCTCAAGCGGCTGCGAGAGATTTTCGGCGACCCCCTTCTGGTGCGCGACAAGAACACCATGGTGCCCACGCCGCGCGCGCTGGCGGCGGCGGCCCAGGCGCGGGCCGCGCTGGCGCTGATCGACGGCCTCGTGAGTTCGGGCGAGAGCTTCGATCCGGCGACGACCGAGCAGGCCTTCACGATCGCCATGCCCGACTATCTGGCGCCGCCCTTCCTGGCCCACGTGGTGCGGGCCTTCCGCACCGAGGCGCCGCGCGCCCGGCTGACCGCCATGCCGCTCGGCCCGCAGTTCGACTACGAACTGGCCTTGCAGGACGGCGCGGTCGACATCGTGATCGGCAACTGGCCGAGCCCGCCGGAGCACCTGCACATCTCGACGCTGCTGGAGGACGAGGTGGTGTGCATCCTCGCGCGCGAGCATCCCTGGGCGGCCGAAGGCGCCTTGACCGTCGAGCGCTACCTGCAGGCGGCGCACGTGGTGCCGATGCCGTATTCCATCGACCAGCGCGGCGTGGTCGAGTCGGGCCTCAACACGATGCGGGTCGGCCGCGACCGGCGCGTGGAGTGCCCGTACTTCAGCCTGGCGCCGAGCCTGCTGCCGGGCACCGACCTGATCATGACCACCAGCCGCCACTTCGCGCAGTACCACGCCGAGCGCCTGGACGTCGCGATCGTGCCGTCGCCGATCCCGTTTCCGGCGATGCGCTTCTACCAGCTGTGGCATTCGTCGCAGCACCGCGCGGCAGCGCATGTCTGGCTGCGCGGCGTGCTCACGGCGGCGTCGCGCACGCTGGCGCCGCCCGCCGCCCGGCTGCACTGAGCGAGAGGAGCCCCTGAGCGCTTTGCTATGCGCCGTATAGCGCCGCGTGTCTTCAGGCACGCCTGCCGCCTTCCTACACTGGGCGCATGTCCACGCTGCAAGCCCACCTCGACCTGAGCGCCGTCAATGCGATGGCGCGCAGTGCATTCACCGCCGCCCTGGGCGACATCTTCGAGCACTCCCCCTGGGTCGCCGAGGCGGCCTGGGCGGCGCGCCCCTTCGGCTCGGTGCGGGCGCTGCACGAGGCCATGATGGACGGCGTCCGGGCCAGCGGCAGGGCCCGGCAGATCGAGTTCCTGCGCGGCCATCCGCCCCTGTCGGGCAGCGCGGTGCGCGCCGGCTCGATGACCTCGGACTCGATCGCCGAGCAGAAGAGCGCCGGGCTGGAGGCCCTGTCGGCGGCCGAAGAACAGAACCTGGAGCGGCTGAACCGCGCCTACGAGGCGCGCCATGGCTTTCCGTTCATCGTCTGCGTGCGGCACTACACGCGGGCGGGCATCTTCGCGGAGTTCGAATCGCGCACCCTGCGCGAGCCGGCGCAGGAACTCGCCGAGGCGCTGCGCCAGATCGGTTTCATCACCGGGCTGCGCCTCGCGGCGCGGGTCAGCGCCTGACCAGCGCGCACTTCGAATCGGCCAGCGGCGCGAAGGCCTTGTCGCCCGGGATCGCCTTCTCGAGTGCGTTGCCGAAGGCGTAGTCGGCGGTGATGAAGCACCAGCTGTTCATGCCCTTCTTGATGAGCGCAGGCACGGTGGTGTTGGCGAGCGAGTAGGTGTCGTACATCCAGTGCACGCTGTGCGCGGTGCACTGGTCGTCGCTGATGGTGGAGGCGCCGGCACCGGTGACCATCGCGAGCTTCTTCTTCTCGTCGGCGATGCGGGTCACGGCCAGCGCGACGTTGGAGTAGGTGAGGTCGGTGATCATGTCGACCTTGTCCTGGTCGAACCACTCGCGCGCCCTGGTGGCGCCGATGTCGGTCTTGCCCTGGGAGTCGGCCGAGACCAGCTCGATCGGCATGCCGAGCTTCCGATCCTTGGAGAACTCGTCGATCGCGACTTTATGCGGGGCGTGACTTTCACGGCGGCGTCACAAACTTCCGCGCTAATGCCCGGGGCTCGCGCATGGTGCGCGGGCATCACTCTGCGGGAACAACAATGAACGAGCGATCGAGGATGACGTGGCTGGCGGCGGTGGGTGCCGGCCTCGTGGTGGCCGCATGCGGCGGTGGCGGCAGCGGCGGCAGTTTCGTGCTGCCCACGGGCGGCACGGGAGGCTCGGGCGCCGGCGGCAGCACGGGCACCGGTGGAGCGGGCCAGAGCGTGGCCGGCGTCTTCCTCGATGCGGCGGTCGAAGGCCTGGACTATGTCGCGGGCACGGCCCCCAAGGCGGTCACCTCGGCCAAGGGCGAGTTCGCCTGCAAGGCGGGAGAGACCGTGAGCTTCAGCCTCGGCGCATTGGCGCTCGGCAGCGCCGCCTGCGGCACCACCCTCACGCCGCTCGCGCTGGCGGGCCAGCAGGCCACGCCGGAGGGCCTGAGGGCCGATGCGGTGGTCAACCGCCTGATCGCCTTGCAGAGCTTCGACGAGGACGGCGACCCGTCCAACGGCATTCGCATCACGGACGCGCTCAAGGTCGCATTGAAGGCCGGAGCGCTCGACTTCGCGGCCCCGGCTGCGACCTTCGACAGTGCGTTCAACACGCTGCTCGCAGCGTTGCCCGCCCCCTATGCCACGCGGGTCTCCGACGCCAATTGGCGCGCCCTGGCGCGCGAGCACTTCGAGAACACGCTGGCCGCGCAGCTCGGCGCCCCGGTGGTCGAGACCTCGACCCAGAGCAACGCGCTGGGCGCGGTTGCGGTGAGCGTGACCCGCCACCAGTTGCAGGCCGACGCGAAGTTCAATGTGCCCTACGAAGGTGCCAACGAGAAGACGCGCGCCGATTTTCCGAAGGGCTTCCTGCCGGCCTACGGCTCCGGCCTGGCCTTCAAGGGCACGGCGGCCGATGGCGCGCTGGAGTTCTACGCCATCACCGATCGCGGTCCCAACGGCGATGGCCCGGCCGCGCCGGTGCCCGGCGGCGCCGGTGTCAACATCAGCAAGGTGTTTCCGGCGCCGTCCTTCGCGCCGAGTTTCGGACTGGTCACGGTCGGCAAGGGCGGTGCCGTGCTGCAGACGAGCGTCGCGCTGAAGCAGGACGCCACCCGCAAGATCAGCGGCCTGCCTCCGCAGTCGGGCGTGGGCGCCACCGGCGAGACGCCGCTGACCGACGCCTACCGCTTCGATCCGGCCAAGGCGAACTTCGACGCCAACGGCCTGGACCCCGAGACGCTGGTGCTCGACAAGGCCCGCAAGGTGCTGTGGAGCAGCGACGAGTACGGTCCCTTCATCGTTCGCATCAACATCGACAGCGGGGTCATCGAGAAGAAGTACGCGCCGGGCAGCGGCGCGGCGGACCTGCCCGCGGTGCTGGCGCTGCGGCGTCCCAATCGCGGCATGGAAGGCCTGACGCTCGACGTCGCCAGCGGCCGGCTGCACGGTTTCCTGCAGAGCCCGATCGATCCGAAGGACGGTGCCGGCAAGTCGATCCAGGCCTTGCCGCCCGGCGGCAAGAAGACCGATGTGCGCCATCTTGCGAAGTTCACGCGCTGGCTCGAGTTCGATCCGGCCACCGAGCGCTCGAAGCTCTACGCCTACCCGATCGACGGCAGCCAGTACGACAAGGACCGCACCGGCAACGCCAAGCTCGGCGACGTCGTGAGCCTGGGCAATGGGCGCTTCATCGTGATCGAGCAGGGCGCGCGCAAGAGCGATGCCAAGGTGTTCAACAAGCTGGTGCTGGTCGAGATTCCGGCCGATGCGACCGACATCACGGCACTCGACCACAACCTCGAGATCAGCAGCATCACCCAGGCGGCGTCGAACGGTGCCGACTGGTCGGGCGTGGTGACGCTGAAGAAGACCGAGCTGCTCGACCTCAACGCGCTCGGCTGGCTGGCCGAGAAGGCCGAGGGCCTGACGCTGGTGGACGAGCACACGCTGGCGCTCGTCAACGACAACGACTTCGGGGTCGCCACCACGCTGCTGGACGCCAGCGGCCAGCGGGTCGCCGGCAGCATCGAGGACTGTACCGTGGATGCCGCCGGCGCGATCGTGAGCGGCTGCCCGGCGGGCGTCGTCGGCGCACGCATCACGCGCGGCAGCGACCTTGAACGGCCGACGCGGCTCTGGCTGCTGCGCTTTGCGCGCAAGCTGACTGACCTGAAGCTCCCGGCGCCCTGACGCAACGCGACACCCGGACCCTGGAGCGTGCCGGCGCGGAACCCGGGGTCGCGCCGCGGTGTCGAAGAGGGCCGAGCCTCGACAGGAGACGCCATGCCCCGACGCTTGCTTTCCACACTCGCGGCGATCCTCGCCGCCGGAGCGTCGGCGGCAGTGTCCGCCGCCGATCTGTCGGTCGTTTTCGTCGATCCGGGCCAGTTCACCGACGCCGCCTATTCGCATCCCCACGGCACCGAGCGGCAGCGCGCCGAAGTCCTGCGCGACATCGAGCGGCACCTGCGGCAGCTGGCCGAGCGCGGCCTGCCGGCGGGCGACGCGCTGCGCATCGAGGTGCTGGACATCGATCTGGCCGGGTGGTTCGAGCCGTTTCGTTTCCGCACCGGCGCCGATGTGCGCGTCCTGCGCGACATCACCTGGCCGCGCATCACGCTGCACTACACGCTGACGCGCGGCGACCGGGTGATCGCCAGCGCCGAGGAACAGGTGGCCGATCTGAACTACCTGATGAGGGTCAATCGCTATGGGGACAGCGACCGGCTGCGCTTCGAGAAGGCCATGCTGGACGACTGGTTCGGCCGGCGCATCGCCGCCCAGGCTCGGCAGGACTGAACCCAGTGCACCAAGACCCTGACACCGACCAACAGCACGCGTAACGAGGTGTTGCTACGGATCGGTTGGTGTGCGTCATGCTGCTAGTACTGCGCTATTTCGTACTAATATTCGGCGAAACGGCTTTCAAGTCAGCTATTGGTCAGCAATAGTGGTGTGGGTCCGCTGGCTTTGACCGGCCGTTGCTTTTTCCTGCGCAACCGGGGAATTCGATGCCAGCAGCGCCCGCATCTGCCGTGTCGTGATGATCTCCATCCTCGTTCCGGCCTACGCCCGGCCGGAGCAATTGGGCGAAGCGCTCGCAAGCATCGCGCAGCAGGACCGCTCATTGATCGGCGAGATCATCATCGGCGACGACAGTCCGCGCTCGTACTGGGCGGACAACCAGGCTGTCGTCGCGGCGAGCGGCCTGGCGGATCTCATCGAGTACCTCCCGAGCGAGCCGTCCAAGGGAACCTACCCCAACCAATGGTTCCTGGCTTCGCGCGCGATGTACGACCACCTGCTGTTCCTGCACAACGATGACCAGCTGTGTCCCGGTGCGCTGCGCCTGCTGGCGAATGCCTGTATCCAGCAGACCGACCCGCGCGTGAAGTTGTGGTTCGGTACGCAGCTGATCATGGACGAGGCCGGCGTGGTCGACCCCGAGCGATCCGGCGCCAGCGATCAGTGGTACGGCAGGCAGGGCCCGGGTGCGACGCGCCCGGGGTGGGCGTGGTGCCTGACGGAGTCGATTCCCTCCAATGCCTTCCTGGTGGAAAGGGCGACCTATCTGCAATGCATGCGCGGCGAGCGCGACGGCAACGTGGGGGATTGGGCCTTTGCGGTGCGTCTGGCCAACAGCGGCGGCTGGGCGCAGTTCATTGCCCAGGTCGTGTCGCGCTACAGGGTGCAGGCTGGATCCGTCACGAGCGCCGGGCGCGGCGTCGACGCTCACCGGGCCTACGAGCTGGCGCGCGAGCTGCGCGTGCCCCCCGAAATGGAAGCGGCGAAGCGCGAGCGCTTCAACCGATACATGCTGGTCGTCGCCGTGCGCTATGCACGGGATGGCGAACGCATGAACGCCTGGCGATCCTTCCTGTCGCCCGATGTTGCCTGGCGGGAGCGGCTTTCCCTTCGCTCGGGCCAAGTGCTCCTGATGCTGTTGACGCCGCGGCCGCTCTGGCGCTGGACGCTGCGCTACAAGAATTGAGCGAAATGGCCCCCGGGCCGCGCGCGAAATTTAAGGTTTGGTGAGGGATTGCTTAAGCAATTCTTAGCGGCGCGCGCGGGCGTGGATTCCTAGACTTCTTTTCCAGCAGGCAGGCGCACGGTGCGCTTGCCGCTGAACCGAAAAGAGGGACCCCATGAACATCGATCAGCGCGAACTGCGCCATGTCGCGGAGGCCGCAGCGCCCCGCGTCGATTTGTATGCCGGCATCCACAAGGCGTTGCGCGCGCTGATGGCCGACACCCTGCTGGCCGTCGGCCGGATGGACTGCGACGATGCGCTGGAACTCGCGCAGGTCACGCAGCGGGTGCTCGAGCTGCTCGACTTCTGCCGCTCCCACCTGCAGCACGAGAACGACTTCGTCCACACCGCCATGGAGGCCCGCGCGCCCGGCGCCAGCGGCAAGATCGCGCACGAACACGACGAGCACCTGCAGGCCATCGTCGCGCTGGCGAATGAGACCACGGCCCTGCTGCAATGCGCGCCGACGGCCCGGGCCGCCGGCACGCTGGCGCTGTACCGCGCGCTGTCGCTGTTCGTGGCCCACAACTTCGAGCACATGCATGTCGAGGAGACCGCCCACAACGCGGTGCTCTGGGCCCGCTACACCGACGCCGAGCTGATCGAGATCGAGAATGCGCTGGTGGCCTCGATCCCGCCCGAGGAGATGATGTTCGTGCTGCGCTGGATGGTGCCGTTCATGAACCCGGCCGAGCGCGCCGCGATGCTGGGCGACATGCGCGCGCATGCGCCGGCGCCGGCCTTCGCCGCGGCGCTGGAGGTGGTGCGGCCGCACCTGAGCGAGCGCGAATGGAGCAAGCTCAGCGCCAGCCTGGGCCTGCCGGCGGTGCCGGGACTGGCGCAGGGCTGAGGCCCGGTTCAGCCTGCGATCTCGGTCAGCGCGACCGGCCGCCCGACGCGCAACTGGAAGCGGCCGCGGCCGGTCTTCTCGATCCGGATGTGCGGGCAGTTCTCCTGCAGCCGCCGCTGCAGCAGCACCAGCCGCGCCTCCAGGTTGTCCGACAGGTCGGGCAGCCGCAGCGCCGGGTCGAGCCGCAGCTCGCGGTTGGTGAATTCGCTTCGGCCCTGCTGCGCATGCTCGCGCAGCAGCTTGCCGAAGATGGCACCGGCCACGCCCTTGATCAGGTAGCTGTCGCCGATGAAGACGCTGTTGTTGGCGAGATAGTGGCGCACCGCGACCGGCGCGCCCGTGGCCGACACCTGCGGCACAGGCGCGGGCGGCTCGGCCGCGGCGGCCGGCTCGTCGGCGGTGCGCAGCAGTTCGAGCGCGGCGCCCAGGTGGCCGGCGATCGCGACCAGCGCATCCTCGTCCTCGAAGCCGAAGCGCATGTCCTGCGGGCTCTCGACGAACAGCGCGCCGAGCAGGCGGCCGCTGGACACGATCGGCACCGCGAGCTGGCTGTGCGGCTCGGGCAGGCCCGGAAACGGGATCTCGGTCTCGAGCACCAGGCCGGGCTCGATCTCCCGCATGCTGCTGCGCACCGCGTGGCTGTAGCTGGCCGCATTCGTCATGTGGCTGATGCGCACCGGCGTGCCCTCGCGTGCGGCGACGCCGATCACGCCGTGGCCGATCTCGATCTCGGAGCCGACGCCCGAGGTCGCGTAGCCGCAACTCGCCACCGTGTAGAGGCGCTCGGTCGCGCCGTCGCGCATCAGCACCATCGCGTGGCGCACGTCGAGCTGGTCGTTGAGCACAGCGAGCACGGCCTGCAGCAGCTCGTCGGTCGCGCAGCAGGCGGACAGCCGTTCGGCGCACCGGCGCACGCCCGCCAGCAGGCCGTGGCGCGGCGGCGGCGGCGGCAGGCCGTCGCCTTCGAGCCGCTCGATGGCCTCGACCTCGTAGATGTCGGCGCCGAGCAGGCGGAACACGCCCGCCATCCCCGAGTGGGAGGCGATCCCCGCCAATTGCGCCTTCATGCCTTCGAAGCGCGGTCCGCCGGTCTCGGTGCGCAGGTAGCGCAGCCCGAGCCGGTAGAAGGTGGCGACTCTGGCGTCCATCACCAGCACCGTGGCGTGCGGATTGGCCAGGATGTTCTTCCGGGTCTTGTTGAAGAACTGGAAGGACAGCGCAACGTGCCGCTCGTCGACGTAGTAGACCTGCGAGATGTAGGCGACGTTGGGCGTGCCGTCCTCCGAGCAAGTGGCCATCATCGCCGGGATCGCACCCTCGAAGCAGGCGCGGATCGCATGCAGCGAGGGGGGTGTGGTGCGGGTGTTCATCGCAGCGTTCAAGCCGAGGGCAGCGCGCTGCCGGCCTTCGGGCCGGGGGTCTGGTCGAAGGCCTCGGTCGGGCTGAAGCGGATCGCCACCACGTCGTCGAGCGCGAAGGCCAGCATCGCGCGAACGAAGGGGATGTCGTAGCCGACGCAGCCGACCTCGTATTCCATCGAGCGAAGGTAGCGGCGCAGCAAGGGGTGGTCGGCCTCGGTGGCGGCCCGAAGCTCCGCGCGGCGGGCCTTCACCTGCACCGTGCGATGGCTCAGCGGTTCGCTGAAGACCACCGCGATGTGGCCGGTGGCGGCGATGTCCTGCAGCAGCTGGCGCGACTGGCTGCGCGAGACGTAGACCGTGATCTCGCTGCCGTCCGCTGCGATGGCGGCGCCGACCGCGCGCATCAGGCTGGGCCGGTGCGCGGCGTTGCGCGAGGCGACGATGGCCGAGACGCCCTTGTCGATCATCGCGATGTGTTCGGGGCTCAGCAGCGGGCGAGGAGGGGCGGCGGACATGGAGACGGGGGCCGGTCGACGAAGACCGGCATTTTGATTCAAAGTCCCGCCGCCGTCCCTTTTTTCGGACGGCCTACGCCAACCGGCCGACGCGCCGGTCTCAGGCGGCCAGCCGGGTCTGCGGCATGGCCGGTGTGCTGACCCGCAGGTGGCGGGTGGCGCTCGCGGTGCGCATCACCGCCGACAGCAGCGAGCGGAACCAGATGTGGGCCGCCGCATGCTGGTTGCGCCCGTGCCAGAGCTGGTAGAAGCGCATCGGCGGGAAGGCGATCGGGGAGGGCAGCACGGCCAGCGGCAGCAGCGCCGCGAAGTGCTGGGCGAAGTGCCGGCTGGTCGTGAAGATCAGGTCGGTGCCGGGCAGGAGGTGCGGCGCCATCGAGAAGTAGGGCACGGTCACGGTGGGCGTGCGGGCCAGGCGCTGGGCCGCCAGGTGGGTTTCCACCACGCCGCGCTGCAGTCCGCTGTAGAGCAGCGGGACCACATGGGAGCCCTGCAGATAGTCCGCGACCGTCAGGCCGCCGACGCCCGGGTGGTCGCGGTCGACCAGGCAGACGATCTCGTCCTCCAGCAGCAGCGTGGTGCGCAGGTGCTCGGGCGGCTGCGGCCAGTTGCCGATCACGACGTCCAGCGCGCCTTCGGCGAGCGCGGCTTCGAAGTCGTAGTCCTGGCCGAGCGGCTGCAGCAGCATCCGTGCGCCGGGTGCCGTGGTGCGCAGGTAGTGCACCACGGCCGCCATCAGCGGCGGCGCCAGGTAGTCGGGGGTGCCGATGCGGAAGGTCTGGCGCGTGGTGGCCGGGTCGAAGACGTCGCCGGGCGAGAGCAGGGCGTCGATCTCGCCGAGCACCACGCGCACCGAGGCCTCGAGCTGCAGCGCGCGCTCGGTCGGCACCATGCGCTGCTTGTCCTTGATCAGGAGGGGGTCGTCGAAGATCTCGCGCAGGCGCTTCAGCGCGGTGCTGACCGCGGGCTGCGACTGGTTCAGGCGCGTCGCCGCGCGCGACACGCTGCGTTCGTTCATCAGGATGCTGAAGACGCGCAGCAGGTAGGTGTCGAAGGGGTCGTTGGTGCGTGACATGCCTGTCTCCTGCACAGTTTTGGTGCCTCGGGGCACCGGCGCCAGTCGCCGGCGGGCTCCGGGGCGGCGCTTTGCTATGCCGCTGATTGCTGCCTAGCGATTGGCGTGCCATGGCTGCGTTCCTAGAGTCGGGCATTCCTTTTGCTGCACCACCACATGACCACCCAGACTCACCCCACGCGCCGCGGCGCACTCCAGCTGCTGGCCGCCGGCGTCGCCGCGCTGGGCCTGCCGGCCTTCGCCCAGTGGCCGGACAAGCCGATCAAGATCGTCGTGACCTTTCCGCCCGGCGGATCGAGCGACATCCTGGCCCGCGTGATGGCCGAACAGCTGGGCAAGAAGCTGGGCCAGGCCGTGGTGGTGGACAACAAGCCAGGCGCCGGCGGCACCATCGGAGGCGCCCAGGTGGCGGCGGCCGCGCCGGATGGGTACACCTTCATGCTGTCGAACACCACGCCGATCGCGCTCGGCCCGTTCGCCCTCGACAAGCAGCCCTACGACCCGGTCGCCGCCTTCACCCACATCGCCTACCTGGGCTCGGCGCCGCTGGTGATCATGGCCAGCAAGCCCTCGGGCATCGGCACGTGGGCCGAACTCGAGGCGCGGGCACGCAAGGAAGGGCGGCTGGACTTCGGCTCCGGCGGCCCCGGATCGATCGGCCACATCCACGGCGAGCTGATCCGCAAGACCACCGGCGCGAACCTCGTGCACGTGCCGTACCGCGGCGGCGCCCCGATGACCACCGACCTGATCGCCAACGTGATCCCGGTCGGCATCGACGTCATCACCGCCTACGTGCCGTTCTTCAAGAGCGGCCAGCTGGTGCCGCTCGCCGTGACCGGCGGTGCACGCTCGCCGCTGATGCCGGAAGTGCCGACCATCGTGGAGCTGGGCCAGCCGAAGCTGGTGCTCGAGAACTTCTTCGGACTGAGCGGCCCGGCCCGGCTGCCGGCCGAGATGGTCGCGCGGCTCCACGCCGCCTGCAACGAGGTGCTGGTGATGCCCGAGGTGCAGAAAAAGCTGATCGAGCTCGGCATCGTCGCCACGCCCGAGAGCACCTCCCGCTTCGAGGCCATGGTCAAGGAGCAGGTGGGCGTGCTCGGGCCGACCGTGAAGGCCGCGGGCATCAAGCTCTGAGCGCGCTTCGGGCTGCTTGCGCGAGTTCGGCCGGCGGCGGATGATCGCCGGCAACTCCAGGAGGTTTCGATGTCGCAACATCAACCCTTCGTTCGCACCCGCCGCAGCCTGCTCGCGGCGGGCGGCGCATGGACCGTCCTCGCTGCGCTCCGGCCGGACCGCGCCCTGGCGCAGGCCACGGCCGGCCTGCGCATCGGCATCATCGGCGCGGGCCGCATCGGCGGCACGATCGGCGGGCTGTGGGTCAAGGCCGGCCATCCGGTGATGCTGTCGTCGCGCCATCCCGACGAACTCAAGGATCTGGTCGCGAGCCTCGGCCCGCTCGCGAGCGCCGGCACCGTGGCGCAGGCGATCGCCTTCGGCGATGCGCTCTTCATCGCGGTGCCCTATGGCGCGCTGCCGCAGATCGGCCGCGACCACGGCGCGGCGCTGCAGGGCAAGATCCTGCTCGACGCCTGCAACGCCGTGGCCTCGCGCGATGGGGCCGTGGCCGACGAGGTGGAGCAGGAGGGCATCGGCGTCGTATCGCAGAAGTACCTCGCGAACGCGCGGCTGGTGCGTGCGTTCAACACGATGTCCTACGCGATCTTCGCCCGCGAGGCCCACCGGCCCGCGCCGAGGCTGGCGATACCGATCGCGGGCGACGATCCTGAAGCCGTCAGGGTCGCGGCGGGGCTGGTCAGGGATGCCGGCTTCGACCCCGTGGTGGTCGGCAAGCTGGCCGATGCCCGGCGATTCCAGCGCGGCGCGGCAGGCTACGGACAGGCGGTGAGCGCGGCTGAACTCAGGCAGAAGCTATCGCTGGCGCCATGACGCCATTCCGGCGCTGGCTGCGGCGGGCGGTTCCGGCGACGCCGCAGGAGCTGGCGGCCGCGCTGTGGTCCTTCGGCTATTTCTTCGCGCTGCTGGCGGGCTACTACGTGCTGCGGCCGCTGCGCGACCAGATGGGTATCGCAGGGGGCACGCGCGCGCTGCCGTGGCTGTTCACCGCGACCTTCGTGACGCTGCTGGTCGCGCAGCCGCTCTACGGCGTGCTGGTGGCGAGGCTGCCGCGTGCACGGTTCATCCCGATCGTCTACCACTTCTTCGTCGCCAACCTCGCGGTGTTCTGGGCGCTGCTGGCACTGGACATCGCGCCGGTGATCGTGGCGCGTGTGTTCTTCGTCTGGGTCAGCGTCTTCAACCTGTTCGCCGTCGCGGTGTTCTGGTCCTTCATGGCCGATCTCTTCACGAGCGAGCAGGGCAAGCGGCTGTTCGGATTCATCGGCGCGGGCGGAACGGCCGGCGCGCTGCTGGGGCCGGTGATCACCATCGCGCTCTCGGTGCCGCTGGGGCCGCACAACCTGCTGCTCGCGGCCATCGTGTTTCTCGAGATCGCGGTGTTCTGCGCGCATCGGCTCGAGCGGGGCGCGGGGGGACACCCGCGCGGTCCTCGGCGCGACGAGCCCCGCGTGGGCGGCAGTGCCCTTGCCGGGTTGTCGGGGCTGCTGCGCTCGCCGTACCTGCTCGGCGTCGGCGCATGGGTGAGCCTGCTGTCCTTCGGCGCGACGATGCTCTATCTGGCTCAGGCCAACGTGGTGGCGGCCACCGTGCAGGGCGCGGGTGCGCAGACGCGGATCTTCGCGGGCATCGACCTGGCCGTGGGACTTCTCACGCTGGCCACGCAGGTATTCGCCACGGGCCGGCTCCTGCAGCGCTTCGGCACCGGCGCGGCGGCAGGTGCCCTGCCGGCGGTCTACGTCATCGGCTTTCTCGCGCTGGCGGCGACGCCGAGCCTTGCGGTGGTGGTCGTGTTCCAGGTGGCCCAGCGGTGGATGAACTTCGCCATCGCCAATCCGGCGCGGCAGGTGTTCTTCACCGTCGTCGGGCGCGAGGAAAAATACAAGGCGAAGAACCTGATCGACGTCGTGATCTACCGGGGCTCCGATGCCCTCTACGGCTGGGTCTACGACGCGCTGCACGCGATCGGACTCAAGATCGGCGCGATTGCGCTGTGCGCGGTGCCGGTGGTGCTCGCATGGGCCATCCTGTCGGCGGCACTGGGGCGGACGCAGGAGCGCCGTGCGTCTCTCGACGGCGCCATCGCGCAGGGAGACTCGCCCTAGCTGCCGGATCAGCCGGCCAGCGTGAGCAGCGGCACATCGCGTTCGCGCGCCACGGCATCGAGCTCGGCGCGCGTGCGCCGGGCGATCCATGCGGCCAGCGCCTCGTGCGTGACGGGCGCCAGCATGTCGCCGGCGGCCAGGCCGGCCGCCTCGCAGAGCCGGGCCGCGAAGTGCGGCTCCAGCGCGGCCACCGCCACGCGTCCGTCGGCGCACGGATAGACCCGGTAGCCCGCATGGGCGCCGCCAACCGCGCCGGCGGGCGTGGTCAGGCCCCAGGTGCGCGGCAGCGCGAGCCAGTCGGCCGCGGCGTTGAGCGCCACTTCCAGATAGATGCCCGCATCCGGTGAGCTCCGCGCGTGCAGCGCCGCCTGCAGCACCGCCTCGCTCGCGAGCAGCGCGCCACCCATGTCGGCGTAGAGCGTGGGCGGCAGCGCGGTGCCGGTCACCAGCCCGCTTTCGGCCAGGTAAGTGAGGTCGTGGCCCGGCTCTTCGGCGCGCTCGCCCGGCGCGCCGACGATCGCGACCTGCGACAGCCTGGGATGGCGCGCCTGCAGCGCCTCCCAGCCGAGTCCGAGCTTGGCGAGCGCCGAGGGCCTGAACGAGGTCAGCAGCACGTCGCAGTCGGCCAGCGCCCGGTGCAGGCGTTCGCGGCCGGCCTCGGCCTTGAGGTCGACCACTTCCACCGTCACGCCCTGGTGCAGCGCGGCATAGGCCGGTGGGTTGTAGTGGCCCATCGGGTCGCCCGAGGGCGGCTCGAACTTGAGGCAGGTGGCGCCCATGGCGCGGCAGCGCAGCAGGGCGGCGGGGCCGGGCAGGTTGAGCGCCAGGCTCAACACGCGCACGCCGGCCAGCGGCGCGTAGGTGGCGGAAGTGGGGTTCGGCATCGGTGGGCGTCCTTCGGAGGGTGTCACCTTGGGAGCTTACCGGGTTGGGGCAAGCGCTCTACGATGCGGCTGGCAGAAGCCCGATCCACACCGAAGACAAGGAGACCCACATGTTCCAATCCGATCTCATGGCCGGCCAGCGCATCCTCGTGACCGGCGGCGGCACCGGCCTCGGGCGCGCGATGGCCGAGCGCTTCCTGAGCCTGGGCGCCGACGTCGCGATCTGCGGCCGCCGGCAGGCCGTCTGCGAAGCGACCGCGGCCGAGTGGCGCAACCAGTTTCCGGCGCGTCGCATCGACACCTTCGGCGTCGACATCCGCAATGCGCAGGCGGTCGACGAGATGGTGCAGAGCCTGTTCGAGAGCGGCGGCCTCAGCGGCCTGATCAACAACGCGGCCGGCAACTTCGTCTCGCCCACCGAGGCGCTGTCGCCGCGGGCCTTCGACGCGGTCGCCAACATCGTCTTCCACGGCAGCTTCTACGTCACCCAGGCGGTGGGCAAGCGCTGGGTCGCCGAGGCCAAGGAAGGCAAGTGGAAGGCCGGCGATCCGTACCGCAGCGTGATGAGCATCATCGTCACCTGGGTCGACAACGGCAGCCCCTACGTGGTGCCGTCGGCGATGAGCAAGGCCGGCATCGAGGTCATGACCAAGTCGCTGGCGACCGAGTGGGCGCGCTACGGCATCCGTCTCAACGCCGTGGGACCGGGCGAGATCCCGACCGAGGGCATGAGCAAGCGCCTGAACCCCGGCGAAGAACCCGGCGCCCGCAGCAAGGCCAGCAATCCGATGGCGCGCACCGGAATGATGAGCGAACTGCAGAACCTGGCCGCCTTCCTGATGGCGCGCGGCCAGTGCGACTGGCTCACCGGCCAGAGCATCATGATGGACGGCGGCAACGCGCTGGCCACCGGCGGCAACTTCTACGAGCTGCGGCAATGGAGCGATGCCGACTGGCTGGCGGCGCGCGAGCGCATCGAGGCGCAGAACCAGAAGGACAAGGCGCAGCGCTGAAGAGGAATGGCCCCCACGCTCCCTCACTGCGTGTGGTCGTGGCCTCCCAAGGGGGCGTCAGCAGAGCGCCCGTTGGCGCGAAGCGCGGCCTTCGCCGCGCTCACGTGGACACCGGCCCGGATTGCGTCCCGTGCGCGCAGCGCGCGGCCTTGAATGCCATGAACGCCTCCAGGCTGGTCTTCTTGGGCACATAGCCGAATTCGGTCTTGAGCCGCTTGTTGCACAGCACCGGGCGATAGCGCAGGAAGTCGAGTTGCTCGGGGCCGTAGCGGCTGATGCCGAGCCGCGAGCCGACCGCCAGCGCGAGCTTCAGCAGCGACGCCGGCATCGACAACAGGGGCTTGTGCAGCAGCGCCGCGATCTGCGGCAACGTGAGCGCGCCGTCGCCGGCGACATTGAAGCAGCCGGTGCGGCCGGTGGTGATGGCATGGACCACGCAACCGGTCACGTCCTCGTCCCAGATGAACACGAAGGGACTGTCGCTGCCGCGGATCGCGAGGATGCGCGGCTTGTCGAACAGCGCCGTGATCTGGTTGTGCACGCGGGTGCCCAGGATGGTGCCGATGCGCAGCACCGTCTGCTGCAGCGCCGGGTGGTCGACGCGGTAGTGGGCCAGCATCTCCTCCACCAGTCGCTTGTGGTCCGAGTAGGCGAATGCGGGGTTGCCGCGCAGCGCATCGTCCTCGTCGATCCAGGCCGGGTTGTCGGCGTGGTAGCCGTAGGCGGCGCCGCTCGAGGACACGACGATGTGCCGCACGCCGTGCGCGACGCAGGCCTCGAGCACGTTGCGGGTGCCGAGCACGTCGACCGAGTGCTCGAACTCGCGCGTGCTGCCGGGCCCGGGCGTGACGATCGAGGCCAGGTGCACCACGGCGTCGAGCGCATGCTGCCCGAGCGTGGCGCCGAGTTCCGCGCCGCGCACGTCCTGCACCGCATAGGTGACGCCGGGCACGCGGCGCGTGGCCGGCACTTCGCGCACGTCGAGCGCCAGCACGCAGTCGATGTCGGGCAGGGCGGCAAGGGCGGCCACCACCGTGCGGCCGAGGAAACCGTCGGCGCCGGTGACCAGCACCCGCCGTGCCGCGAGGGGCAGAACTGCATCCATGATTCAGGCCGAACGCGCGGCCGGTGAAGACAGCGGGCGGCGCGCCCACCAGGCGGCGAGCCCGAGGCCCGCGACGATGTCCCAGAAGCCCCAGACGCCGGCGACCACCGCCATGCCGCCGAGGCCGCCGAAGAAACCGAAGATCAGCACCAGCCCGAGGCCGGCATTGCGGATGCCGACCTCGAAGCTGACCGCGCGGCGGTCGTACTCCGCCAGGCCGGTGGCCGTGGCGCAGGCATAGCCGGTGGCGAAGGCGAGTGCGTCGTGCAGCACCACCGCCACCAGCACCAGGCCGACATAGTCGAGGAAGTAGCGCCAGTTGCCGGCGATCGCCGCCAGGATGAAGCCGATCAGGCAGACGAAGCTCAGGATCCGGGCCGGCTTCTTGATGCGCTCGGTGAGCCGCGGCAGCCAGTGCGAGCAGGCCAGCCCGATGACGAAGGGCGCGCCGATGATCGCCACGATGTGCAGCACCATCTCGGCCGGGTCGAGCGCGATGGCCTTGAGCAGCGGCGCCGCCGTGGGATGCAGCCCGCCCCAGAAGGCGAAGTTGAGCGGCATCACGACGATCGAGATCAGGTTCGAGATCGCGGTCATCGACACCGACAGCGCCACGTTGCCGCCCGCGCGATGGGTCAGGATGTTCGACACGTTGCCGGGCGGGCAGCAGGCCACCAGGATCATGCCCAGCGCGATGCTCGGCGCCGGATTCAGCAGCAGGGTGAGCCCGAAGGTGACCGCCGGCAGCACGATGAACTGCGCCGCGATGCCGACCGCCATCGCCACCGGCATGCGCATCACGCGCTTGAAATCGGCGACGCGCGTGTCCAGCGCGATGCCGAACATCAGGAAGCCGAGCACCGCGTTGAGCGCGATCAGCGAGGCCGGATTGAAATTGAGGCGGATCTCGTCGACAGGCAGCATGGGTGGGTTCCTCAGGCGAGCGCGGCGGCAGCCTCGCGCACGGCGCGGCGATAGCTGTCCTTGTGGACGTAGTAGGCCATGCGCTCGAGCTTCAGGTAGCTGTAGCCGCCCGAGAGGTCGGGCGTCGGGCCGGCCTTGGCAAGCTTCAGCGCGGCCGCCTGCGGGCGGCCGTCGGCCTGGGCCTTGAAGTAGCGCGCCACCAGCTCGGCCTGCTCGTAGCGTCCCTGCCAGCCGATGCCGCTGGCCTCGATCATGCCGAGCACGGCGAGATTGTCGAAGCCCGGCGCGAAGATGTTCAGGTACAGCTTGGGCGCCATGCCCTGCCAGTTGAGCCACGTGCGGTCGATGAAGGGGTAGTGCAGCTTGTAGCCGGTGGCGCACAGGATCAGGTCGTAGTCGCGCGCGCTGCCGTCCTTGAAGTGCACCGTGTGGCCGTCGAGGCGCGCGATGTCGGCGCGCACGCCGATGTCGCCATGGCCGATGTGGTGCAGCACCAGCGAGTTCACCACCGGATGCGATTCGTACATGCGGTAGTCGGGCTTCGGGAAACCGAAGCGCACCGGGTCGCCGGTGAACCACTGGAGCACCTTGGCGTCGAGCCGCTGCTTGATCCAGGCCGGCAGCGGCCGCTTGCCGCCGAGCGTGTCGGCCGGCTTGCCGAAGATGTACTTGGGCACGAAGTAGTAGCCGCGGCGCACCGAGAGGTCGACGCTCTGCGCATAGTGCACCGCATCCACCGCGATGTCGCAGCCGCTGTTGCCGGCGCCGACCACCAGCACGCGCTTGTCCTGGAACAGCTTCGCATGCTTGTAGGCCGAGGTGTGCAGCAGCTCGCCGTCGAAGTGCCCTTCGAAGCGCGGCATGCTGGGTTCGGACAGCGTGCCGTTGGCGATGATCACGCCCTTGTAGTCGGCGCTCTCGATGCGGCCGTCGCCGGCGTCCACGCTCACGCGCCAGAGCGTCGAGGCGGTCTCGGTCAGCGGCTCCACGCGGATGACGCGGGTGCCGAAGCGGAAGTGGCGGCGCAGGTCGAAGTGATCGGCGAAGTCGCTGAAATAGCGGCACAGCTCGGTGTGGCTCGGGTAGTCGGCCACGCTGTCGGCCATCGGGAACTCGGCGAACTCGGTGGTGCGCTTGGACGAGATCAGGTGCGCCGACTGGTACACCGTGCTGCGCGGATTGCCGATGTTCCAGAGCCCGCCGACGTCGGCGTAGGCCTCGAAGCCCTGGAACGGGATGCCGAGCTTCTGCAAGTTGCGCGCGCCGGCGAGACCCGAGGGGCCGGCGCCGATCAGGGCAATCTGCTGGTGCGAGGGCACGGGTGCGGTCACAGGTTGGCTCACGAAAGAAAACTCCGGCTTCAGGGTGGCCGCGCGATCAGTGCACGGTGGATTCGGGCGGGGCGGCTGGCGCGCGGGACGTGGCGTCTGCGGGCAAGCCCGGGATCGGCGTGGCGCCGGGATCGCCCGCGCGCGGCTTGCGTGGCTGCCGCAGCAGCAGTGCATCGTGCCAGGCATCGGGCAGCAGGCCAAGGGCATTCGACAGCCAGCCGAGACGGCGCGGCAGCACCAGCTGCTCCTGCCCTTGCGACAGGGCGCGCAGGATGGCGCTGGCCGCGGCTTCGGGCGCCATCAGCCCCGGCATCGCGAAGCGGTTGCCGGCGGTCAGCGCGGTGCGCAGGTAGCCCGGACTCACGGTGCAGACCCGCACGCCGTTCGGCCGCAACTCGGCGCGCAGGCTTTCCAGGTAGCGGATCAGGCCGCCCTTGCTGGCGCAGTAGGCGCCGTTGCCGGGCAGGCCGCGGCGACCGGCCAGGCTGGCGATGCCCGCGAGCATGCCGCGGCCGCGCTCGCGCATCGGCGCGACGAAGGGCTGGAAGGTGGTGGCGACGCCCAGCAGGTTGATCTCGAGGATGCGGCGGAACACCGCCAGGTCGCAGGCCTGCGCGGTGTCGAAACCGCCGGCCACGCCGGCGTTCGCGATCACGGCATCGGGCGAGCCGAAGCGGCCAGTCCAGTCCTCGGCCATCGCCTGCATCGCGGCGCTGTCGCTGACGTCCGGCGTATAGATGGCGCAGCGTCCGGGCGCCGGGGCGGCCAGCGCTTCGAGCGTGGCGAGGTCCAGCCCGACCAGGGCGACCTTGGCCCCGCGCGCCAGCGCCTCGGCGGCCAAGGCGCTGCCCAGGCCGCCGCAGGCGCCGGTGATGACCAGGTTGTCTAGGGGAATACTCATCGGAATCAAAATGTACTGTCGCGTACTTTAACGAAGTTTTGCGGCAAAATCTCTGAATTATTGTTTTTTTGTCTCGTTTATCGAGATTTGAGATGAGCTACTCCGAACTGTCTCCTGCCGAGGAGGCCGAACACGCCGCCACGCCTGGCCTGCGCCTGCTGCAATTGCTGGAACTGGTGTGCGCCACCCCCGAGCCCCAGACGCTGGTCGACGTCGTGCGCCTGAGCGGCCAGCCGAAGCCCTCGGTGCACCGGATGCTGCAGCAGCTGGAAGTCGGCGGCCTGCTGGCACGCGGGGGCGACGGCCGGCGCTATGCGATCACGCCGCGGCTGATGCGCTTCGCCGAGACGGTGCTGCGCGGCAGCACGTCGACCGGCGTTCGGCATGCGGCGCTGCGCCAATTGGTGGCGGACGTGGGCGAGACCTGCAACCTCACGGCGCTGTCGGGCGCCGAGGTGATCTACCTCGATCGCGTCGAGACCGCGTTTCCGCTCAGGCTGGAACTCGGCCCCGGTTCGCGCGTGCCGCTGCATTGCTCGGCGAGCGGCAAATTGTTCCTGGCCCATCTGCCGAAGCCGCAGCGCGAGCGCCTGCTCGACCAGCTCCAGTACCGGCGCTACACCGCGCACACGCTGGGTTCGCGCGAAGTGCTGGAGGGCGAACTCGACCGTATCCGGCGCGACGGCCATGCGGTCGATGCCGAGGAGTTCATCGCTGGGCTGGTCTGCGTCGCCGTGCCGGTGCGCGACGATGCGCAAGGGCCGGTGCGCTGCGCCGTGGCGCTGCAGGCGCCGGCGGTGCGGATGCCGCTGCCGCAGGCGCTGCAGCAGCTGCACAAGCTGCGCAATGCGGCGCAGGGGATTGCGCGAGCGATGCGCTGAGGCCGCGGCCTGTTGTTTTTTTCAGGGCGGGGAGGGGCGTCCACAATGCCGGGTGCGAATCACAAGGATGCCCATGATGAATCACTTCCAGCCGGTCGCGCTCGAACATGCGAGCCGCCTTGTCAACCATGGCCCGACCGTCTGGGTGACGAGCGCCGACGGCGCCCGCCGCAACGTGATGGCCGCCGCCTGGTCGATGCCGGTGGAGTTCACGCCGCCGCGCATCGCGGTGGTGATCGACAAGAACACCTTCACGCGCGAACTGGTTGCGGCCAGTGGCGCATTCGGCATCTGCCTGCCCGGCACGGCGCGCGTGGATCTGACCTACGCCATCGGCGGCACGAGCGGCCGCACGCTCGACAAGTTCGAGCGCTTCGGCATCGAGGCGAGCCGCGGCCCTGTGCTGGGCATGCCCGTGCCGGAGGCGGGCTGCGCCGCTTGGCTCGAATGCCGCTTGATCAGCGAGCCGCATACCGAAGATGCCTATGACACCTGCTTCGGCGAGGTGGTGGCCGCGGCGGCGGATTCGCGCATCTTCGCCGGAGGGCATTGGTTGTTTCGAGAGGACAACGTGGACTTGCAGACCATTCATCACCTTGGCGCAGGCAACTTCGTGCGCGCTGGCGGCGTGCTGAAGGCGGTGCCGCTGTAGCAGGCAGCGGCTTTGCCGGGGCTCTGCGCGATGAGATGCGCGCCGGATACTGCGGCCATCGAGAGGCTTGATTCTCGTGCTGGGGGATTGCCTCGCAAGCGTTGATCGCGGACATTCGAAAGATCATGTCCGCGGATGAACCCCGGAAGCCCTGTGCAGCAAGGGGTCGGCATGAAAATGCCGGCGAAGAACGCTGCGTCCGATCTCGGTGGAGTGGCTGATGGCTGTATTGCTGAGCGAAATCCAGTGGAGCGACCCGGTCCTGCCGGCGGTGCACGATGCGAGTTGGGAAGCCGAACTCAAGCGACGCGGCGCCCACGTCCTCGAGGTCGACCGCCGGGTCGCGCCCAGCCGCTGGTTGCGCGAGGCCGCCTACGAGGCGACGAACTATGTGCCGGTCGCCTTGCCGGAGCGGCTGTACCGCATAGGCAGCATGGTGACGGCACAGGAGAATTCGTGCCGCTACTGCTATGGCGCGAACCGCGCCTACATGAAGGTGCTGGGCTATTCCGAGACCTTCATCCAGCAAGTCGAACGCGACGTGCAGACAGCCGAGTTGGACGACAAGGAGCGCGCGTACATCGTCTTCTGTCGCAGTCTGGCTCGATCGAGGCCACGTCCGGCCGCGGCCGAGCGTGCCGCGTTGCTCCAGCTCGGCTACACCCCGGCGCAAATAGGCGAGATCGCCTTTGCGATCTCGCTCGGCTGCTTCTACAACCGCGTCAGCACCCTGTTGGCGTGCCCACCGGAACAGAAGTTCGAACGCATGGCCAGCGGACCGTTCCGTTGGCTGCTCGCGCTCGCGATGCCGTTGATGAAGAAGTTCGCGCCGGGCAGGCCGGCCGAACCGCCGCTGGATCGGGCCGCGTTGGCTGCCGGCCCCTTCGGGGCGGTGGTTGCGCCCCTTGCCGGCCTGCGTGCAGGCAACGTCATGAAGGCGGCGCTCGACGGTTCGTTCGAGACCGGGGTGCTGAGCCGCAGCGCAAAGGCGCTGATGTTCGCCGTGGTCGCGCGCACGCTCGGCTGCCCGCATTGCGAAGCTGCGGCGATCCACATGCTGCTCGAAGAGGGCCTGAGTCGGGCCGAAATCGAAAGCGCAATGGCGACGCTTCGTTGCCCCCGCCTGGCGCAACGCGAAGCCGGCCTCCTGGCCTGGGCGCGCGACACGGTGTACTACGAACCTTCGTCGATCCAGCAAAAGACACGCGCCCTCGGTGCCGAACTGGGCGCCGACGCGCTGCTGGAAGCCATTGGCGTGGCATCGCTGGCGAATGGGACCGTTCGGCTGGCGATGTTGCTGGAATGATGGCGCTGGCCTGGGTCCTTGCCGCGGTCGGGGCGATCGTCCTGTCCGGCCTGGCAGTGTTCGTCCTGCGCGGTCAGCGCCAGAACGACCAGCTCGAGAAGCTGCTGCTGGCCGCCGATGAAAGGTTGGAGCAACTGCAGCGTCAGTTCGAGCGTTTCGCGCCGGCCGACGTGGTGGAGCGGCTCACGCGTCCGGGCGATGCCTTCGCGCCCGAGCGACGCCAGGTGACGATGTTGTTTGCCGACCTGCGCGGCTTCACGGCCCTGTGCGATCGGCTTGACCCCGCCGTCACGGTGAGCATCCTGAACGACTACTTCCGCCACATGACGGTGGCCATTGCCCCTCATCACGGCCATGTCACCGAGTTCGTGGGCGACGGCCTGCTGGCCCTGTTCGGCGCCATGGAGTCCAACCCCTGGCAGGCGCGAGATGCCGTGCTGGCCGCTCTGGAAATGCGCGCGGAACTGGCGCGCTACAACGCCACCTTGCGTGAGAAGGGCCTGCCTGAGCTCCGCTTCGGCATCGGCATTCATGGCGGGGAGGTGGTGGCGGGCGTGATCGGCACGGCGGGCCTTTCGAAATTCAGCGTGACGGGCGACCCGATCAACGTCGCCTCCCGGGTCGAAGGGCTGACCAGCAAGTTCGAAGTCGATCTGCTGATCACGGAGGACATTCGCCGCGCGGTCGATGGTCAGTTTCGCCTGCGGCCCATGCCGCCGGCACTGGTCAAAGGCAAGGCGGAGCCGATCCGGACCTACTACGTGGAGGCCAAGGAGCAACAGTGACAATACTTCAAGTCTAGATAGTTGACATTTAAACAATCTAGATCTAAAGTTGATTGACCGCGGAGAGATTTGTGTGCGGCTTTCAGCGGCGTTCCTCCATCGCACTCAATGTGTTGAGCGCGCATCGCGCGCAGAAGGAGTCTCAAATGTCCCTGCGTCAGTTCTCCAGGTTCTTCTCCGCTGCCATGAGCACAGCCATGATCGCAGGAGGAGGCGGCGGTGCCGCGGCCGCAACGCCAGCCACGGCGACCAAGCCGAGTGTCGTACTCGTCCATGGCGGGTTCGTGGACGGGTCGGGCTGGGAAGGCGTCTACAAGATCCTGAGGAAGGACGGCTACGACGTGACCATCGTCCAGAACCCGACGATTTCGCTGGCCGACGACGTCGCCGTCACCCGGCGCGTCATCGCGGCGCAGCCCGGACCCGTGGTCCTGGTCGGGCATTCCTACGGGGGTGTCGTGATCACGGAAGCGGGCACGCACGACAAGGTCGCCGGTCTGGTGTACATCGCCGCGTTCGCCCCCGACAAGGGCGAGTCCGTCAACACCCTGATCAAGGATCCGCCGCCCGGCGCTCCCGTGCCTCCGATCCTGCCGCCGCAAGACGGCTTCCTGCTGCTCGACAAGTCGAAGTTCGCCGCCTCGTTCGCGGCCGATGTGGACGCAGACACCGCCGCCTTCATGGCCAACTCGCAAGTGCCCTGGGGTGTCGACGCACTCGGCGGCGCGGTTTCCGATCCGGCGTGGAAGTCAAAGCCCAGTTGGTACCTCGTGGCCACCGACGACAGGATGATCCCGCCGCCTGCGCAGCGGCTGATGTCCAAGCGCGCAGGTGCGACCGTTGCGGAAACCGGTGGCAGCCACGCGGTCTACGTGTCCAAGCCGCAGGCCGTTGCCGACCTGATCAAGCAGGCCGTCTCGAAAGTCCAGCTCGCAGCTCGGTAGGTGCCAACGGAACGCTGCCCGCCGGACCGTCGAGCGGGCAGCGTCGCCTGCAATTCGAGAGGTGGAAAGGAAGCACATGATGTTTGTCAAGCGTCTCGGCCTGATGGCGGCCGGCCTCGCGGCGGTCCTGTCCCTGCTGCAGGCGTGCTCGCAGCCCATCGTTTCGCAAGCGCCGCCGTCCGGCGTGCAGCGTCTCTACATCCTGAACTGTGGCGAGGGCGTCGCGGGCGATATCTCGCGCTGGTCGCCGGGCGTCAACGTGGGCAAGTCGATGCCATTTGCCGGAAGCTGCTACCTCATCAAGCATGCGCAGGGCTGGATGCTGTGGGACACGGGCGTCTCCGATGCGGTGGCGGCCATGCCCGAGGGCCTGCGACCCTCCGACCCGCGCGCGATCACCTGGCGCTTGCCGAAGACGCTCGCGGCGCAGATCGATGAACTCGGGTTGAAGCCGTCGGACATCAAGTACGTCGCCCTGTCTCACAGCCACGTCGATCACATCGGCAATGTCGGCATGTTCCCGAACGCGATGCTGCTGGTGCAAAAAGCCGAATACGAATCCCCGACCGGAAGCCCCCTTCGGTCCCGGCCCAGCGACACGGTGACCACGCTCGAGGGCGACCGCGACGTATTTGGCGACGGCAGTGTCGTCATCATCTCGTCACCTGGGCATACCGTGGGGCACCAATCGCTGCTCGTGAAGCTGCCCCGGACCGGCGCCGTCCTGCTTTCCGGTGATGCCGCCCACTTCAAGGACAACTGGGACAACGGGCGCGTCCCCTCGATCAATTTCAACGCGCAGCAGACCGTGGCCTCGATGCAGCGGCTTGCGAACATCCTGGCCAAGGAAAAGGCCCAGCTCTGGATCAACCACGACAAGGCGCAGCGTGACGGACAGAAGCTGTCGCCCTCCTTCTACGAGTAGGGGGTGTCAAGGGTGCGCGCACCGGCGACGCTAGGCCCGCGTGGAGCGGTCTCCAGGCGCGGGGCTGCGCCAGGAGATCAAGGACAGCAGCGGGCCGGTTGCGGCGGTGGTGGCCAGCGCCATCACCAGCAGCATGGTGAACAGTTCGGAGCCGATCAGCCCGGCGTCGAGTCCGACCTTGATCACGATCAGTTCCATCAGACCGCGCGAGTTCATGAGGGAGCCCGTGGCCAGACTCTCGCGCCAGCCGTAGCCGCATGCCCGCGCGCCAACGGCGCCACCCACGATCTTTCCGACGGTAGCCACCAGCAGGATCAGGCCCA
This sequence comes from Variovorax sp. M-6, assembly GCF_052114385.1. Lineage (NCBI taxonomy): Bacteria > Pseudomonadati > Pseudomonadota > Betaproteobacteria > Burkholderiales > Comamonadaceae > Variovorax > Variovorax sp. M-6. The sequence goes on from NZ_JBFREQ010000029.1 coordinate 40,977, forward strand.
GGAGGCCAAGGCCGGTGCTCGCAAACGCGCTGGCGCTGGTCCCCAGGCCGGCGAGTGCGAAAAAGATCGGCATCAGCACCACGATCGATAGGGGCTCGATCCGGTCGATCAGCGCACGCAGCAGCCGGTCGTCGCGCGGAAGCGCAATGCCGAACAGGAAGGCGCCGAACACCGCGTGCAGGTGCAGCCATTCGGTGAGCATCGCGCACACGAACAAGCCGATCAAAAGCGCCGCCAACACCATCGAAGAGGGTTCGCCGTCTGGCGCGTACGTGCGCAGCATCCAGGCAAGCGCCGGCTTCAGGGCGAGAAACACCACCGCCACGAGCAGCGCCATGCCGAGCCCAATCCGGACGAATCCTTGCAGGCCGGTGCCGGCATTCGCCAGCGCGACGACCAGCGCCAGCAGGACCCACGCCAGCGCGTCGACCACGCCCGCCGCGCCAAGCGACAGCTGGCCCACGCGCGTGCGGGTCATGTTGCGGTCTTTGAGGATGCGGGCGAGCACCGGGAACGCCGTGATCGACAGCGCCACGCCGACGAAAAGCGCAAAGGGCCAATAGGCCACCGCCCGTGGCGCGAGCACGGGATACAGCAACGGGGCGATCGCCAGCCCCAGGGCCATGGGGAGGACCATGCTCGAGATCCCCACCAGGGTCGCGGCCCTGAGCTGTGCCCCCATGCCGCTGGGGGCGCGCAGTTCGGCTCCGACGATGAACATGAAAAGGACGACACCCACCGTGGCGAGAGACGACAAGGCTGGCAGCGAGGCCGGGGGAAAGAGCTGCTGGTGCCACTGAGGAAAAAGTGCGCCGAGCACCACCGGCCCCAGGAGCAGGCCGGCAGCCATCTCGCCGATCACCATCGGTTGGCCGACCATGCGAAGCGCAAGTCCGCAGGCGCGAGCGGTGGCCAGAATGACGGTGAGCTGCAGGAAGAGGAGCGTCAGGGACATGGCCGTTTCTGATTTGTCGAAGCTGCGAGGAGGGCGGGATACTGCCACAGCCCTGAGGCCACCGATGGCTCGGGCGACTCGCTGGGCCACGTCCAGGGGTTGTGACTTAATGCGCGGTTTTCGTGCCGGACTTTTTGTGGAGTGGCATTAGTTGGAGAAACTCCATGCATCCCAATTACGTGCAAATTTGAACCCAATGAAGAAAAGCACCCGCGGCATTTCGGCCATCCACTCGATCGGCTTCACGACCTTGGCCCTTGCCGCCTCGATGATCACTGGATGTGCCATGCCCCCGGCAAAGAGCGCTCAGCCTGCGCCCGCTCAGCCCATTGCGGCGCCGGCTCCTGCGCCCGCGCCTTCGACTGCGCAAGCACCGAAGGCAAGGTCCGCCGCACCGATGGAACTGCAGCCGCTCGTGAAGATCATCATGAAGGGTGCCGGCGATGAAGATGCATTCATCGGCCGCGAGGTGGCGTTCAAGGCAAAGGCGCCGCACAAGCAAACGGGCTTCATGGACGTCGATCGCAAGAAAGGGCTCTTTGCTGAATGCCTGACCGGCACCGGCAAATACAACACCGGCAAGCTGATCGGGAAGTACGCGAGCAACGAGGCCTATGACGGGCCCCCGGCACTCGTGGTGAAGTTCAAGGACTGCCGCGCGGCCTGATCCTTGCCACGTCCCGCCATCAATCCACGATCTTCGCGCCGCGCTCCGCCAGCAGCGCCCGCAGGAAGGAGCGGTGGCAATGCGCCTCGTCCTCGCAATAGCAGCCGACCGAGAGTGCGCTCTGGTGCGAGAGCGCCGCCAGCAGGTCCAGGCTGCGGCTGGCATCGGCCTCGGCCATTTCGCTCTTGTACTTGCGGCCGAAGGCGGCCCATTGCGCGGGCACGCCCGAAGCCAGCGCGGCCTGCGCCTGCTTCATCGTCTCGACCGAGGGCGCCAGGTTCGGATACCAGACGTCATACCAGTTCTGCGAGGCGAATTCGGCCTTGGGGACGCCGCGCGGCGGCCGGCGCACGGTGCCGATGCGCAGGCCCTCGTCGGGTGCGCGGTCGCTGCCGAGGCGAACGATGCGAATGGCCATTTCCTGTTTCCTCTCCGTTGTTGCTTCAGTTGCCCACGATACCGCCGTCCTGCCGCCGCACCACCACCGTGGCCGAGCGCGGGCGGGCGCTGCCGGGCACGGTGCCATCGGGCCAGGCGCTGCTCGGCTTGCCGCTGGCCCCGTCGCGCGTCTCGCCCGGATGCTGGATGTTGACGAACAGGCTGCGTCGGTCCGGCGTCAGCACGCAGCCCGTGATCTCGCAGCCGCTCGGGCCGACCAGGAAGCGCTTGATGCGGCCGCTCGCGGGGTCGGCGCAGAGCATCTGGTTGTTGCCCAGCGCGGCCATCGGGCCCTTGCCGATCGATGGCCCGCTCATGTCGGTCTGGATCCAGAGCAGCCCGCCGCTGTCGAAGTGCAGGCCGTCGGGGCTGCCGAAGGCGTCGGCGTCGGCGCTCGGATAGCGCACGGCCGCGCCCGGCACGGCGGGGTCACCGGCCAGCGCGAAATGGTCCCAGTCGAAGGTGGTGCTCGCCGCGTCGCGGCCGTCCTCGCGCCAGCGCAGGATGCCGCCGAACAGGTTGTCGGCGCGCGGATTCGCGGCGTCGACCGGCGGCATGCCTGGCCGGCCGCGCTGGCGGTTGTGGGTCAGCGCGACGTAGGCCTCGCCGCTCGCCGGATCGACCGCGATCCATTCGGGTCGGTCCATGCAGGTCGCGCCGACGATGTCGGCGGCCAGCCGCGCATGGATCAGCACTTCGGCCGGGCCGGCGAAGCCGTTCGCGGCGTCGATGCCGCCGTGGCCGTGCCGCAGTTCCAGCCACTGCCCGCGGCCGCCGGCGTCGTAGCGCGCGACGTGCAGCGTGCCCTCGTCGAGCAGGTGCCGGTTGGCGGCCCGTGCGGCCGCATCGCTGCCGGGCCGGACCTTGTCGCGGCTCACGAACTTGTAGATGTACTCGAAGTTCGAGTCGTCGCCCATGTAGACCGCGAGCCGGCCGTCCCGGGTCAGCGTGCAGGTGGCGCTCTCCTGGTGCTTGCGGCCCAGCGCGGTGCGCTTGACCGGCACGGACGCGGGATCGAAGGGGTCGATCTCGACCACCCAGCCGAAGCGGTTCGATTCGTTCGGGTGCTTCGCGAGGTCGAAGCGCTCGTCGACCCGCCAGTAGTCGACCCATGAGCCGCTGCCCAGCCCGTAGCGTCGCTGCGCCGCGCTGACCTGCGTCGCAGCCTCTTTGGGCGCGCCGAAATAGACCTGGAAGTTCTCCTCGCAGGTCAGGTAGGTGCCCCAGGGCGTGACGCCCATCGCGCAGTTGGCGAAAGTGCCGTCGACCCGGTCGCCGGCCGGGTCGGCGGCGGTGCGCATCAGCGGGCTGCCGGCCGCCGGGCCCGCGATGCGCATCGGCGTGCGGCCGTGCACCCGCCGGGCGTAGCGCGACGGCAGCACCTGGCGCCAGCCCGACGCGCCGAGTTCGATCTCGATCACCGAGACGCCCATGGCGTGCAGCGACTTGCGGGCCTTGTCCGCGGTCCAGGGCGTGGTGCCGTCCGGATGCAGCAACTGTTCGTCGGTGTATTCGTGGTTCATCACCAGCAGGCCGCGATCGGCGCGGCCGTCGAGCGCGAAGAAGTGCATGCCGTCGTGGTGCATGCCGGCCTGCATCGCCTGGTCGGCCGCGCTGTTCGAGGCATCGGGGGCGAAGGCCGGCATCGACGACGCGACGCCGGTCGGCGTGCCCCAGGGATAGAGCACCTGCGCCTCGTATCCGGGCGGCACGGTGACCGCGTCGCGCAGCGTGGCGGTCACGGCGCTGAAGCCCAGGCGGCGTTCGCCGGCCGGCACGGCGCAGGCCTCGCCCAACAGGGAGACGACGGCGGCGGCGGCTCCGGATCGAAGGAACTGGCGGCGGGCGAGCGGCATGGCAAGGGTCTGTTGGCTAGGCGACACCGCGATCATCGCCGAGCATCGATACTCGCTTTCACCCAAGCCCAACCGATTACCAGGAGACACCGTGAACGATCGCATCGAATCCATCCGCCATGCCGACGGCGTGGTCGAACTGCAGCTGTCGCGCGCCGACAAGATGAACGCGCTGGACCCGGCGATGTTCGACGCCCTGATCGACGCCGGCAGCCGCCTGTGCAGCGACGCCGGCGTGCGCGCGGTGGTGCTGGCGGGCCGCGGCAAGGCCTTCTGCGCGGGGCTCGACATGCAGTCCTTCGAGCGCATGGGGCAGGGCGCGGGCGCCGTCCTGGGCGAAGGCGCGGCGAACGCCGACATCATGGCGCGCACCCACGGGATTGCCAACGCTGCGCAGCAGGTGGCGATGGTCTGGCGCCAGGTGCCGGTGCCCGTGATCGCGGCGGTGCATGGCGTCGCCTTCGGCGGCGGCCTGCAGGTGGCACTCGGCGCCGACGTGCGGCTGGTCGCGCCGGACACCCGGCTGTCGGTGATGGAGATCAAGTGGGGCCTGGTGCCCGACATGGGCGGCATCGTGCTGATGCGCGAACTGGCACGCGACGACGTGGTGCGCGAGCTCACCTTCAGCGGGCGCATCTTTTCGGGCGAGGAGGCCGTGGCGCTCGGTTTCGCCACCCGGCTGGCGGCCGACCCGCTGGCCGAGGCGCTCAAGATGGCGCACGAGATCGCGCAGAAGAGCCCCGATGCGATCCGCGCCGGCAAGCGGCTGCTCAATGCGGCGATGGGCGCGGGCGCCGCCGAGCTGCTGCTGGCCGAATCGCTCGAGCAGAAGGCGCTGATCGGCAGCGCCAACCAGACCGAGGCGGTGCGCGCCAACGTCGAGCGGCGCGCGCCGCGTTTCAGCGACGTCAAGCCCGCGGGCTGAGCCTAGAGCCCCCGGAAAGTGAGCCACTCGCTCGTGGGCGCGCGGTCGCTCACGAGGCCGTTGACCGGATGCGCGGGATCCCGGTGGCCGATCGACATGCCGCAGAACAGCATGCGCTCGGGCGGCAACGCGATGGCACCGGCGACGGTGGCGGGGTAGATGGCCCAGCATTCCTGGGCGCAGCTGTCGAGGCCTTCGGCGCGCAGCAGCAGCATCACGGTCTGAAGGTACATGCCGAGGTCCGACCACTGCGGCGGGCCCATCGTGCGATCGACCGAGCAGAACAGCGCCAGGGGCGCGCCGAAGAAGTCGAAGTTGCGGGAGAACCAGCGTCGCCGCGCGGCCTTGTCCTCGCGCGGAATGCCCAGGCGCGCGTACATCGCCTCGCCGACCTGGAAGCGGCGGTCGCGCCAGGGCGCGCGCAGGGCGGGGGGGTAGACGTCGTAGTCGGTCGGTTCCGGCTCGCCTCCCTGGGCCAGGCGCTCTCGCATGCGCGACTTCAGCGACGCGAGCGCATCGCCCGCGAGCACGTCGATGTGCCAGGGCTGCAGGTTGCCGCCCGAAGGCGCGCGTGCCGCCTGTTCCAGCACCTTGCGGATGGTTGCACCGTCGACCGGCGTCGGCAGGAAGGCCCGGATGGAGTGGCGACTGGCAACGGCTTCCTGGATGTGCATGGCGCTGGACGGGGTGCGGAGGTGGGGCGAGTGTAAGCAGCCGCCCCGGGCGCAGGCGGCATACTGTCGACGTGGCCATGTATCTACTTCACCTTTTGGCAGCCCAGGAGCTGCCCGTCGCCGTCACCTCCGGTGCGGAGGTCGACGCCGTGCGCGTGCTCAGCATGGCCGGGCATATCAAGGCGACGATTCCCAAGCCTTTGCGCACGCTGGACGGCTATACGCAGCCGCCGGCCACCGTCAACGAGATCACCTCGTTGGGACGCACCATGCTGAAGCGCTTCCCGGCGCGGTAGCGAAGCGCCCGCAGAGGGCGGGCCGGGCCCGTGTCGGCATGGGGCGCAGGACATGCCCTCAAATGTCCTATTGACGGGACATGTGAACAGCGCCACCATCAGCGCCCATGTCCCAGATGCCGCTGCCCAAGTACCACCAGATCTACCTGGTGCTGTGCGAGCAACTCGCCGAAGGCCGCTTTGCCGAGGGCCTGCCGGGCGAGTTCGCGCTGATGGAGGAGTTCGGCGTGGCCCGCGTCACGGTGCGGCGCGCCCTGGAGAAGATGGCGGCCGACGGCCTGATCGCCCGCGAACCCGGCCGCGGCACGCGTCCGATCGGCGCGCCGGTGCCGTCGGTCGCCCAGGGCGCGGACGGCGCACAGCGCGCCCACCTCGGCGGCCTGCTCGAGAACCTCGTGAGCATGGGCTTGCGCACTTCGGTCAAGGTGATCGATGTGCAGACCGTCACGGCCTCGGCCAGCGTCGCCGCCGCCCTGCAGCTGCGCCCGGGCGATGCGGTGCAGAAAGCGGTGCGGGTGCGTTCCACGCGCGAGGGCCCGCTGTCTCACATCACGACCTATGTCCCGGGTGAGGTCGCGCGCCGCTTCGGTCGCCGCGAACTGTCCCGCAAGCCCATCCTGGTGCTGCTGGAGGAAGCCGGCGTGCGGGTCGGCCGCGCGCACCAGACCATCACGGCCCGGCTGGCCGACGCCACGCTGGCGCAGCACCTCGACGTCCCGGTCGGCTCGGCCCTGCTGGCAGTGCGCCGGCTGGTCTACGACGCCGACGAACGGCCGGTGCAATGGCTGCACGGCCTGTACCGCCCCGACCGCTACGCCTACGAGATGCAGCTGTCCCGCGTCGGCGACATCGACGCCAAGGTGTGGGTCAGCAAAGAGCTTTCCGCCCAGTTCATCTAACCCTAGGAGTTCCCCATGGAGAATCGCCGCCGCTTCCTGTCGCAGACTGCCGCCCTCGGTACCTCGATCGCCTTTCCGCTGGTGGGCGGCGCGCAGCCCAAGCCGGTGAAGGTCGGGGTGCTCCATCCGGTCACCGGCGCGCTGGCCTACTCGGGCCAGCAATGCCGGCTCGGTGCGCAGATGGCGATCGAGGACATCAACCAGGCAGGCGGCATCAAGTCGCTGGGCGGCGCCAAGCTGGAGGCGCTGCTGGGCGATGCGCAGTCGCAGCCGCAGGCCGGCGCTGCCGAGGTCGAGAAGATGAACGAAGCCGGGGTCTCGGCGATCGTCGGCGCCTTCGCCTCGGCGATCTGCCTGGCGACCACGCAGGCGGCGGCCAAGTACAACCTGCCGCACGTGGTCGACGTCGGCGTGGCCGACCAGATCGTGGAGCGCGGCCTCAAGAACACCTTCCGCTTCGGGCCCGGCTACAAGAAGTCGACCGAGGTCGCGATGGCCAACCTGCTGGTGCTCAACAAGGCGGCGGGCAGCCCGGCCAAGACCGTGATGATCGTCCACGAGGAGTCGCTGTTCGGTGCCGGCACGGCGCAGCTGCTCGCACGCGAGCTGCCGGGCTTCGGCTTCACGGTGGTCGAGGTGGTGAAGCACGCGAATCCGACGCGCGACTTCAACAACATCGTGCTGCGCATGAAGTCGCTCAACCCCGACATCGTGATTCCGGCCAACTACTACAACGAGTACKCGCTGCTGGTGCGCACGATGCAGCAGCAGAAGGTGGCGCCCAAGGCGATCTTCTCGGTGCTGGGCGGTGCCGCGTCGAGCTACAAGTTCGTGAAGGAGTTCCCGGACGCGGCCAACGGCATCATCGACTGCAACCACTGGTTCAACCCGAAGGACCGGCGCGCGCAGGAACTGCGCAAGCGGGTCGAGGCCAAGGGCCAGTTCTTCAGCTACGAGGTCTTCATGACCTACACCGCCATGGGCGTCTTGGCCGATGCGCTGGAACGGGCGAAATCGAGCGAGCGGGCCGCGATCATCGACGCGCTGGAGAAGAGCACTTTCTCGGGCCACATCATGCCGTACGGGCCGACCCGCTTCGTCAACGGCCAGAACGAGGGCGCGCAGCCGCTGATGACGCAGGTGGTGAAGAACGACATCAAGGTGATCATCCCGCGCGACTTCCGCGAGGTGGAGCCGATGTTTCCTCTGCGTTCTGCCTGACGCGCCCGCAGGATGTTGGATTTCAGCATTCTCTTTCCGTCGGTGCTCAACGGCCTGACGACCGGCGCGGTGTATGCCTTGATCGCGCTCGGACTCACGCTGATCTACGGCGTCCTGCACATCATCAACTTCGCCCATGGCGCCTGTCTGATGCTGGCGCTGTATGCGGTGTACTTCCTCAAGGAGCGCTGGGGCATCGATCCCTACCTGGCGCTGCCGATCGTGGTGCCCGGCATGTTCGCGCTGGGCTATGGCCTGCAGCGCCTGGTGATCAACCGTGCGGGCCACGGCAAGGACGAGAACATCCTGCTCGCCACGCTGGGCATCGCGATCGTCATGGAGAACCTCGCGCTGCTGTTCTTCAAGTCGGACACGCGCAGCATCGACACCGCCTATTCGCTCGCCACGGTGGCCATCGGCCCGGCCATGATCGCGGTGCCCAAGCTGGTGGCGTTCGCGGGCGCGCTGGTGGTGTCGGCGGTGCTGTTCTGGATCATGGGCCGCAGCGACCTCGGCCGCGCCATCCGCGCGGTGGCCAAGGAGAAGGAGGGCGCCAAGCTGATGGGCATCGACGTCGACCATGTCTATGCGATGAGCTTCGGCATCGGCCTGGCCTGTCTCGGTGCGGCCGCCTGCTTCCTGCTGCCGGCCTACTACGTGAATCCGCAGGTGGGCGGCGGCTTCGTCCTGGTGGCCTTCACCATCGTGGTGCTCGGCGGCATGGGCAGCTTCGTCGGTGCGCTGGTGGGCGGCTTTCTGGTGGGCGTGGTGGAGTCGCTCGGCGGGCTCTACCTGGGTGAGTCGCTGGGGCAGATCGGCATCTTCGCGATCTTCATCGGCGTCGTGCTGTTCCGGCCCGAAGGCATGTTCGGAGCCAGGGCATGAGCCGCCCGACGCTTTCCCGCAGCGGTCTGCGCGACCTTGCCGGCATCGCGCTCTTCACGCTGGCGGTGGCCTGCCTGCCGCTCGCGACCTCGTCCGGCGTGGCGCTCAACTTCGTGATGATGGCCCTGTACGCGACGCTGATCGCGCAGGCCTGGAACATCCTGGGCGGCTTCGGTGGGCAGTTCTCCTTCGGCCATGCGCTGTTCTTCGGCACCGGCGCCTACATCCAGGCGATCGCCCAGCTGCAGGGCGGCATCAATCCCTGGGTCGCGCTGCCGCTGGCGGTGGCGGGCAGCGCGGCAGTCGGGCTCTTCGTGGGCGCGCTGACCTTCCGCTACGGGCTCAAGGGTTCGTACTTCGCGCTCGTCACGCTGGCTTTCGCCGAGGTGTTCCGCATCGTCGCGCTGTCGGTGCCCTTCACCGGCGGCGGCGTCGGGCTGATGGTGCCGTTGCGCGAATCGGCGGGCAACCTGCAGTTCGCGTCGCGCAGCGGCTACCTGTGGCTGATGCTGGCCTTCGTCACCGCCGCGCTGCTCGTGACCTGGTGGCTGCGCAACGGCCGCTTCGGCGCCTACCTGCAGGCGGTGCGCGACAACGAGGATGCGGCGCGCGCCGTCGGCGTGAATCCGTTTCGCGTCAAGCTCGCGGCGATCACGATCTCGGGCGCCTTCATGGGCGCGGCCGGCGCCTTCTACGTGCAGGTGTTCCAGTACATCGACCCCGGCATCGCCTACGGCTCGGCCACATCGATCGAGGCGCTGGTGGCGGCCATCGTGGGCGGCATGGGCACGCTGTGGGGCCCGCTGCTGGGTGCGGCCGTGCTGCATGTGCTGTCGGACCTCACGCGCAATCTGTTCGGCGAACTGCCGGGCATCAACATGGTGATCTACGGCGTGGTGCTGGTGCTGATCGTGGTCTTCCTGCCGCGCGGCATCGCGGGCATGGGGCTGTCGGTGCGCCAGCTCTGGGCCGGGAAGGGAGGGCGCCATGACTGAAGCGCTGCTTGCGTTGAGCGGCGTCTCGCGCTCCTTCGGCGGCCTGAAGGCGGTGCAGGACGTCAGTCTCTCGGTACCCGAAGGCAGCCTGTGCGCCCTGATCGGTCCGAACGGCGCCGGCAAGACCACGCTGTTCGCGCTGATGTCGGGCTTCCTCAAGCCCGACCGCGGCACGGTGCGCTTCGCCGGCCAGGACATCACTGGCCGCGAGCCGCATCGCAACGCGCTGCTGGGGATGACGCGCACCTTCCAGATCGTCAAGCCTTTCGCGGCGCAGACGGTGCGCGAGAACATCGCGGTCGGCGCCCACCTGCATCTGCCCGGGCGCGGCGCGGCGCTGCAGCGCGCGCAGGAGATCGCGCAGCGCGTGGGCCTGGCGTCCCAGCTCGACAAGCCCGCTTCGGACCTGACCGTGGCGGGGCGCAAGCGGCTGGAGCTGGCCCGCGCGCTCGCGACGCAGCCGCGCCTCCTGCTGCTCGACGAGGTGCTCGCCGGCCTCAACCCGCAGGAGATCGCCGAGATGATGCCGGTGGTGCGCGGCATCGCGGACGGCGGCGTGACCGTGCTGATGATCGAGCACGTGATGCAGGCCGTGATGCACCTGGCGGAGCATGTCTGGGTGCTGGCGCAGGGACAGCTGATCGCCGAGGGAAGCCCGGCCGAGGTCACCGGCAACGACAAGGTGGTCGAGGCCTACCTGGGCCACGGCACGGCGGCACGGCTGCGCAAGGCGGCGGCGTCGCAGGGGGTGCGGGCATGACGCCGCTGCTGGACATCCGCGCGCTGCGTGGCGGCTATGGCCGGGTCGAAGTGCTGCGCGGCGTCGACCTGCAGGTGAACGCGGGCGAGATGGTCGCGCTGCTGGGCAGCAACGGCGCCGGCAAGTCGACCCTGAACAAGATGGTCTGCGGCCTCAGTCCCGCCTGGAGCGGCACGGTGCGCTTCGATGGCCAGGACCTCAGCGGTGCGCACTACCGCGAGGTGGTCAAGGCCGGCCTGATCCAGGTGCCGGAGGGCCGCAAGGTGTTCCCGAACCTCAGCGTGCTGGAGAACCTCGAGCTGGGCTCGTTCACGCGCGCCCGCGCCCGTCGCGTGGCCAATCTCGAGCGCGTGTTCGGCATCTTTCCCCGCCTGAAGGAGCGCCTGCGCCAGCACGCCGGCACCATGAGCGGCGGCGAGCAGCAGATGCTCGCGATCGGCCGCGGCCTGATGGCCGAGCCCGTGCTGCTGATCCTCGACGAGCCGTCGCTGGGCCTGTCGCCGCTGCTGGTGGAGGAGATGTTCACGCTGATTCGCCAGCTGCGCGACGACGGCCTGGCGGTGCTGCTGGTCGAACAGAACGTCGGCCAGTCGCTGGAGATCGCAGACCGCGCCTATGTGCTGGAGAACGGCAGCGTGCGCTTCTCCGGCCTGCCGCAGGATCTGCTCGGCAGCGACGAGCTTCGCCGGGCCTATCTGGGCCTTTGAAGCCAGACAAGAAGGAGACCCAAGTGAAACGCCGTGACATCCTGATCGCCTCCGTGGCCTCGGCCCTCGCGGGCCGGACTCTTGCACAAGGCAGCGCGCCGGTGCGCATCCTGGTCGGGGCGCCGGCCGGCGGTTCCACCGACACCCTGGCGCGCACCCTGGCAGCGAGCATGGGGCCCTTGCTCGGCCGGACCGTGATCGTCGAGAACCGTCCCGGTGCCGGCGGCAACATCGCGGCCGACGCGGTCGCCAAGGCGGCGCCCGACGGCAACACGCTCCTGATGAGCTTCACCAGCCACGCGATCAACGCGACGCTCTATCCCTCGCTGCCTTTCGATCCGGTCAAGGCCTTCACGGCGCTGACCTGCGTCGCGACCTCGCCATCGATCCTGGTGGCGAATCCGTCGGTTCCCGCGAACAATGTGCGTGAGCTGATCGCGCTGGCCAAGGCCAGGCCTGGAGAGCTCAACTTCGCGATCGGCGCGGTCGGCTCGTCGCTGCACATGGCCGGCGAGGCCTTCAAGATGCAGTCGGGCGCCGAGATCGTGAACATTCCCTACCGCGGCACCGCCCCGGCGGTGCAGGATGTGCTCGCCGGGCAGGTGCAGCTGATGTTCGCGGCCGTGGGCAATGTCCAGGCCCACATCCAGGCCGGCAAGCTGAAGGCACTGGGCGTGACCACGGCCAGGCGCCTGCCCGCATTCCCCGAGGTGCAGGCGATCGCCGAGGTGCTGCCCGGCTACGAGTCCAGCGCCTGGTTCGGTCTGTTCGGCCCGGCCCGCATGCCGGCGCCACTGGCGCGCCAGGTCAGCGACGCGGCCCGCAAGGCGATCGAGCAGCCCGAGATGCGGCGGCGGCTCGACAGCGAAGGCGCGATCCCGGTCGGCAATTCGCCCGAGCAGTTCTCGGCCTTCGTGCAGAGCGAGATCCAGCGCTGGGCCCGGGTCGTGAAGTTTTCCGGGGCCAAGCCGGAGTGAACGCCTTGGAAACCGCCCGGACCATGCCCCAGACGCTGGCGCAGAAGCTGATCGCGCGCGCCAGCGGACACGACCGCGTGGCGGTGGGCGAGATCGTGACCTGCGCGGTCGACCTCGCGATGTTCCACGACTCTTCGGGTCCGCGGCGCCTGCAACCGATGCTCGAGGAACTCGGCGCCGAGATCTGGGACCGCTCGCGCGTGGTGCTCGTGATGGATCACTACGTGCCCGAGCGCGACGAGGATTCGCGCAGCATCGTGCGCATTGCGCGCGAGTGGGCGCGCGATCAGCAACTGCCGCATGTCTACGACAGCCAGGGCATCTGCCATGTGGTGGTGCCCCAGCACGGCCACATCCGCCCCGGCATGCTGTGCGTGGGCGGCGATTCGCATTCGCCCACCGGCGGCGCCTTCGGCGCCTACATGTTCGGCGTCGGCAGCACCGAGATGCTGGGCGTCGTGGTCACCGGCGAGATCTGGCTGCGCGTGCCCGAGACGATCCAGATGTGGTGGGACGGCGCGCTGCCGGCCGGCGTGACCGCCAAGGACATGATGCTGCACATGATCGGCCGCTTCGGCATGAACGGCGGCCGCTACCAGGCGGTCGAGTTCTGCGGACCGGCCGTGACCGCGCTGTCGATGCAGGAGCGAATGACGCTGTCCAACATGAGCGCCGAGCTGGGTGCGCAGGCCGGGCTGATCGCGCCCGACGCCACGACGTCGGCCTTCCTCGCCGAAGCGGGCGCGCCGCCGGTCGACCCGGCGCCGTGGTTCACCGATGCCGGCGCCGAATTCACGCGCCATCAATTCGATGCCGCCGCGCTGGAGCCACAGGTGGCGGCGCCGCACAGTCCGGCCAACGCGCATGGCGTCGGCCGCTTCGCCGGCACGCCGATCGACGTCGCCTACATCGGCGCCTGCACCGGCGCCAAGCTGGATGACCTGCGGGCCGCCGCCCAGGTGCTGCGCGGCCGCAAGGTTGCCGCCGGCGTGCGGTTGATCGTGGCGCCGGCCAGCCTGCGCGATCAGGACCGGGCACGCGAGGAGGGCGTGTTGCAGGCTCTGATGGATGCCGGCGCCGAGCTTTTTCCGACCGCCTGCGGTGCCTGCGCGGGCTATGGCGATCCGATGGGCGACGACATCACCGTGATCTCGACCACCGCGCGCAACTTCAAGGGCCGCATGGGCTCGGCGACAGCACAGGTCTACCTGGGCTCGCCGTACACCGTCGCCGCCGCCGCGTTGCGCGGACGCGTGACCGATCCGAGGGAGGTGCTGGCATGAAGGCAGGAACCCTCCACCGCGTCTGGCGGCTGGGCGCCGACATCGACACCGATGCGCTTGCGCCCGGCCACGCGATGAAGCACGGCATCGAGACCATGGCCCGGCACTGCCTCGAAGCCGTCCGCCCCGAATTCGCCAGCGAGGTGCGCCCCGGCGATGTCATCGTGGCCGGGCCCGGCTTCGGCATCGGCTCCTCGCGCGAGCAGGCGGCCGCCGTGCTGGTGCACCTGGGCGTCGCGGCGGTGGTGGCACCTTCGTACAGCGGTCTCTTCTTCCGCAACGCGTTCAATGTGGGCCTGCTGCTGCTCACCTGCGCCGAAGCCGAGTCGCTGCCCGATGAAAGCAGGGTGTCGCTCGATGCCGACCTTCCCGCCGTGCGAAGCAGCGACGGCCGCGTGCTCGCCTGCGAACCGGTGCCGGCCTTCCTGATGGACATGGTGCGGGCGGGCGGCTTGCTGAAGCAGTTGCGCCGGCGATTCGCGAAAGAGACCGATGTCCATTGAGTCGAAGCCGCCCGGTCCGGACCATCGTCGCTGGGACGGGCATCTCGCGGCGCTGCGCGACACGGTGGCTCTGCATGCGGGGCGGACGGCTTCGGCCGAAGCCTCGCGCCAGGCGCGCCGCCTCCTGGCCGACACCGTGGGCTGCGCGATCGCGGGCCGCCATGCCGCCGAGGTCCGTCGGCTGGAGGCGGTGCTGGCCGATGCCGAGCCCGGCGCCTTCCGCCTTCCGGACGGCCCACCCATCGGCGTGCTCGGTGCCGCCCAGGTCCTGTCCATGGCCGCCACCTGGGATGAAGCCTGCGAAGGGCATGCGCTGGCGCACGGCCGGCCCGGCGTGCCGCTGGTCGCGGCCTTGCTGCCGCTCGCAGCGCAGCGCGGCGCGACGCTCGGCCGGTTCATCGACGCCTTCGTCCTCGGCTATGAGGTCGGCGCGCGCGCCGGTGCCTGGCTTCGCATCCGCCCGGGCATGCACGTCGACGCCAACTGGCCGGCCCTCGGCGTCGCGGCCGGCGTGGCGCGGCTGCTGGGGCTGCCGGCCGCGGGGATCACCCAGGCCATCGACATCGCGGCCTGCCAGCTGGCGACCAGCCTCTACCTGCCGGTGGCCTCGGGCCGCACGGCGCGCAATACCTATCTGTCGCACAGTGCGCTGCTCGGCCTGCAATCGGCCTTTGCCAGCGCGGCCGGCATCGATGCCCCGCCGGACGCGCTGGCGCACTACGCGAGCGACCATGCGGCCGCTGCGCCCGAGGCTCTGCCTCCCGCGGAATCGACACTGCTGCTCGATGCCTATCTCAAGCCCTTCGCGGCGGTGCGGCACGTGCACTACGGCGCGGTGGCGGCGCGCGAGATCCGGCGTCGCCTGCCCGATGGCACGCAGTCGATCCGCGCCATCGTGCTCACCGTGTACCGGGAAGCCATCGTGTATTGCGGCAACCGCGCGCCACGCACGCCGATCCAGGCCCAGTTCAGCCTGTCCTTCGGCATCGCCGCGATGCTGCGCTTTGGCGACATCGATCCCTCGGTCTACGAGCCGCAGTGCTTCGACGATGCCGAGCTGCGGCGGCTGGAATCCCTCGTCGTCCTTCGCGTCGATGAAGACTTGAGCGCGCAGGGCCGGCGCGGCGCGGCGCTCGAGGTGGCGCACGTTGCCGGCGTGGACATCGCGTACCTGCGCCAGTCGGTCGACACCATTGCCGGCGACGCCTTCCATCCGCTCGACCGCGCGGCGCTGTGCGCCAAGTTCGGCCGCTACGCCGCGCGCAGCGTCGCGGCCGACCGCGCCTCGCGGTGGTGCGACACCGTTCTCGACGTGGTCGACATCGACATGCGCCTTCTGTGGGCGCAGCTCGTGCCCGCACCGTCCCGCGAATCTGCTCCGTCGCCAGCGGTCGACGCCTCTTCAGCCCACCCACGCCCATGAAACTACGACGCCACCTTGCGGCCGCGCTGCTTGCCTGCCTTCCGTTGATCGCCGCCGCGCAGGGCGATTTCCCCAACAAGGCGATCCGGATCGTGGTGCCGTTCCCACCCGGCGGCGCGACCGACGCCGCCGCGCGACTCGTCGCCACGAAGATGAGCGAGAAATGGGGCCAGCCGGTGGTGGTCGACAACCGCGCGGGGGCGGGCGGCAACGTCGGCTCCGACCTGGTCGCGAAGTCCGCGCCCGACGGCTACACGCTGGTGATGGGCGTGACCGGATCGCACGCGATCAACACCTCGCTCTACAGCAGGATGCCCTACGACCCGGTGGCCGATTTCGTGGCCATCAGCCAGGTGGCGGTGGTGCCCAACGTGCTGGTGGTCCATCCGTCCGTGCCGGCCCAGTCGCTCGCGGAGCTGGTCGCGCTGGCCAAGCGCGAACCCGGCAAGCTCAATTACGCGTCGCTCGGCAACGGCACCGCCGCCCATCTGGGCATGGAGATGCTCAAGTCGGCCGCCGGCATCGACATCGCCCACGTGCCCTACAAAGGCAGCGCCCCCGCGGTGTCGGACCTGCTGGCCGGCCAGGTGCAAGTGATGGTCGACGGGCTGCCTTCCGCGCTGCCGCACGTGAAGGCCGGCAAGCTGCGCGCGATCGCGCTGACCAGCCTGCATCGCGCGCCGGCGCTTCCCGACCTGCCGACCATCGCGGAAACCTATCCGGGCTTCTATGCCGACGCCTGGTCCGGCCTGTTCGCGCCGAAGGGCACGCCGCAGGCGGTGGTCGACAAGCTGTCGGCCGAGGTGCAGCGGATCCTGCAAATGCCCGAGGTGCGCGAGAAGCTGGTCGCGCTCGGCGCCGAGCCGGTCGGTTCGACGCAGGCCGAATTCAACGCGCACGTGAGGCGCGAGATCGACAAATGGGCGCGGGTGGTCAAGGCCAGCGGCGCCCGGGTGGACTGAACCATGAACGACACGCACATGAGCCCGGGCGCCAGCGCCGCGATCGATCCCGTCACGCTGGCCGTGCTGCGCGGCCGCCTCGAGCAGGTGGCCGACGAGATGGACGCGACGCTCTACCGAAGCGCCTTCAATCCGATCATTGCCGAGGCGCACGACGCCTGTCACGGCCTCTACGACGCCGTCACCGGCGACACGCTGGTGCAGGGCAAGTCGGGGCTTCCGGTCTTCGTCGGCGCCATGGCCTTTGCGGTCCGCGCCACCGCGGCCGCCGCCGGGCCGCGCGGCGGCATGCGCGATGGCGACATCTGGATCAGCAACGATGCCTACGACGGCGGCACCCACGCCAACGACTTCAAGCTCGTCAAGCCCTTCTTCCGCAACGGCAGGCTCTACTGCCACATGGCCTCGGCCGCGCACTGGCACGACGTCGGCGGCGCTGTGCCCGGCAACTACAACCCGGCGGCCACCGAATGCTGGCAGGAGGCGGTGCAGATTCCGCCGGTGCGCATCGTGCGCGACGGCGTGCTGGACCCCGACGTGCTGGCCATCCTGCAGGCCAACACGCGCCTGCCCGACAGCCTCTGGGGCGACCTCAACGGCCAGCTCGCCGCGCTGGAACTCGGGGCCCGCCGGCTGCACGGCCTGCTCGACGAGTACGGCGACGCGCTGGTGCTGCAGGCGCTGGGCGAACTGCGCTCGCGCGCACTGCGGCTGATGCGCTCGCACATCGCCTCGCTGCCGGACGGCCGCTACAGTTTCGAGGACCTGCTCGACAACGACGGCATCACGAACGAGCCGCTCACGATCGCGCTCGACATGACGGTCGCCGGCGACCGCCTGCTGCTGGACTTCTCGCGCACCTCGCCGCAGTGCGCGGGCCCGGTCAACATCTCGCGCGCGACCGCGATCGCGGCCTGCTATGTCGCGCTCAAGCACCTGTTCCCCGATGTGCCCGCCAACGCCGGCGTGCTCGACGCGGTGGACTTCACGATCCCCGACCGGCTGGTGATCAGCTGCGAGCGACCGCGACCGGTCGGCGGCTACACCGAGACCATCCTGCGCATGATCGACGTGATCTTCAGCGCCGCCGCGCAGGCCGATCCCACGCGCGCGGTGGCCCAGGCCTACGGCACCATCAATGCGCTGTCGATCGCAGGCCATCGCAGCGATGCGGGGCGCGAGGGCCAGCGCTGGGTGATGTTCAGTTTCTTCGGCGGCGGCCATGGCGGCCACTCGGGCGGCGACGGCCTGTCGCACGGCAATGCGCCGATCTCGACCGCCACCATCCCGCCGCTGGAAATCCTCGAGGCCGCCTATCCGGTGCGCTTCACCGAATGGTCGCTGCGCGCCGATTCGGGCGGCGACGGCCAGTTCCGAGGCGGCCTCGGCGCGGTCTACGAGATCGAGCTGCTCGAGAACGAGGCCGAGGCCTTCGTCTTCGGCGAGCGCGGCACTTCGCCGCCCAAGGGCATCGCGGGCGGCGGGGAGGGCGCGGTCAACGTCTTCCGCTATCAGAACGAGGGCGCCTGGCACGAGCCGCCGATGGTTTCGAAGATGCGCGGCATCCGGCTCGCGCGCGGCGAGCGCGTGCGGCTCGAGACGCCCGGCGGGGGCGGCTGGGGCAGCGCCGCCGAGCGCCGGCCGGAACAGCGCGCACAGGACCTTGCCATGGGCTACGTGACTGCGGCCGGCAGCCATACGACGAAGAAGGCCTCCGAATGACGTCCGAACGCAAATCCCTGGTCATCGGCGTCGACGTCGGCGGCACCTTCACCGACCTGTTCGTGCTCGACGAAGCCAGCGGCACGGCGCGCATCGTCAAGGTGCCGTCGACCCGCGGCGAGGAGGCGCGCGGCTTCATGAACGGCGTGGCGCGCGTGGCCGACTCGGCCTCGGCCATCGCCACCATCGTGCACGGCACCACGGTCGGCACCAATGCGCTGCTCGAGCGCAAGGTGGCGCGCACCGGCATCATCACCACGCGCGGCTTCCGCGACGTGCTCGAGATGAGGCGCCGCGACCGCCCGCAGACCTGGGGCCTGCGCGGCAGCTTCGTGCCGGTGGTGCCGCGCGACCGGCGGCGCGAGGTGGACGAGCGCGTGCTGGCCGACGGCAGCCTGCACACGCCGGTCGATCTCGACCAGGTGCGCGCCGAAGCGCGATCGCTGCTGGCCGACGGCTGCGAGGCTGTGTGCGTATTCTTCATCAACACCTACGCCAACCCCGAGAACGAGCGGCTCGCGGTCGCCGCGGTGCGCGAGATCTGGCCCAACGCCCATGTGACCTCGGCCAGCGAAGTGCTGCCCGAGATCCGCGAGTTCGAGCGCTGCTCCACCGCCACGCTCAATGCGGCCTTGCAGCCGGTGGTGGGTGGCTACCTCGCGCGGCTCGAAGCCGACCTGCGCGCGCAGGGCTTCGACGGCGAGCTGCTGGTGGTGCAGAGCAACGGCGGCGTGATGTCGCGCCAGACCGCGAGCGACCTGCCGGTGCGCACCGCGCTCTCGGGGCCGGCGGCCGGCGTGATCGCCTGCGCGGCCATCGCGCGTGCCGCGGGTTTTCCGAATGCGATCACGGGCGACATGGGCGGGACCTCCTTCGACGTCTCGCTGGTCGCCAACGGCGAGGCCGCGCTGGCGGCGCAGACCGCGATCGAGTTCGGCATGGTGATCCGCTCGCCGATGATCCAGATCGAGACCATCGGCGCCGGTGGCGGTTCGATCGCCTCGGTCGATGCCAGCGGCATGCTGCAGGTCGGCCCCGAGTCGGCCGGCAGCGTGCCGGGTCCGGCCTGCTATGGCCGCGGCAACATGCGGCCCACGGTGACCGACGCCAATGTGCTGCTCGGCCGGATCGCCGCCGACCGGCCGCTCGGCGGCGGCCTGCTGGCCGCGCTGGACGCGGACAAGTCGCGGCAGGCCATCGAGGAGCACGTGGCCCGTCCGCTGGGCCTGGACGTGCATGCCGCGGCTGAGGCGATCCTGACGGTCGCCAACGCGCGCATGGCGGGCGCGATCCGGCTGGTATCGATCGAGCGCGGCCACGACCCGCGCCGCTTCGCCTACATGCCTTTCGGCGGCGGCGGCGCGCTGCACGTGTGCGCGATGATGCGCGAGGTCGGCGTCGCCACCGGCATCGTGCCGCGCTATCCGGGCGTGACCTCGGCACTGGGCTGCGTGATCGCCGACATGCGCCACGACGCGGTGCAGACCCTGAACCGGCCGCTGGCCGAGCTCGACGTCGACGGCCTCCAAAAGCGCATCGACGCGCTCGCGGCGGGCTGCCAGCAGCGCCTCGATTCGTCGGGCGTTCGCTTCGACGAGGTTCGCGAGGTGGTCGCGCTCGACATGCTCTACGCGGGCCAGACGCACACGCTGCCGGTGGTCCTGGCCGAGGCCCGCAGCGCGCCGCTGACCCGGGCGTCGATCCGCGCCGCCTTCGAGGCCAGCTACGCGGCCGCCTTCGGACGGGTGCTCGACGGCATTGCGATCCGCGTGATGAACCTGCGCTATGCGCGCATCGGCGTGCGGCCCAAGTTCGACCTCGCCGTGCTGGCGCCCGAGGGCGCCGGCCGCATCGAGCCGCTCGGCACGCAGCGCGTGTTCCATGACGGGCGGTGGCACGATGCACTGCGCATTGCCCGTCTCGAACTGCCGGTGGCGGCCCGGATCGACGGTCCGGCGATCCTCGAGCAGGCCGACACCACCGTGTGGCTCGAGCCCGGCTTCCATGCCGAGGTCGACGCCCACGGCAACCTGCTCGTGAGGCCGTCATGAGCGCAGGAACCCGCGCTTCGAAGACCGTGTTGGTCGTCATCGACCTGCAGAACGATTTCCTCGATCCGAAGGGCGCCTATGCGCGCGGCGGCGACAGCAACCCGCCCGCGCTGCTGCTGCCCGCGCGCGTGGCGAGCGTGGCGCGCGCCCTGAAGGCGGCCGGCGGCATGGTCGTCGCGAGCCAGTTCACGCTGTGGCCGGATGCCGCCGGCGAGCCCATGGTGTCGCCGCACCTCCAGGCCTTGCGGCCCTATCTCCGCAAGGGCGACTTCGCACCCGGAAGCTGGGGCCAGGCGAACGTGCGCGAGCTCGAGGGCCTGGTCGACCTCACGGTGAGCAAGGTCGCCTATTCGGCCTTCTTCAACACCCAGCTCGACTGGGTGCTGCGCCGCGCCGGCATCGACACGGTGGCCGTCTGCGGCATCGTCACCAACGGCGGTGTCGCCAGCACGGTGCGCGACGCCCACATGCGCGACTACCGCACGCTGGTGCTGGCGGACGGCTGCGCAGCCTTCGGCGAGGAGCGCCACCGGATCTCCCTCGCGGACCTGCGCAACGTTGCCGAGGTCACGGACTGCGCGGCCTTCGTCGCATCGCTGGCGGGCTGAGCATGGTGGCGAACGGCTTGTCACGGGGCGTGCGCCGCGCGGCGCAGGTCGAAGCGCTTGTGCACATGCCGGTCGCCATCGTCGGCGGCGGCGCCTGCGGGCTCACCGCGGCGCTGATGCTCCATGACGCGGGCGTGGATTGCGTGGTGCTCGAACGCGATGCGGTGCCGAGCGGATCGACCGCGTTGTCCTCGGGCTTCATCCCCGCGCCCGGCACCCGCACGCAGCGCGCCCATGGCGTGCTCGACGACAGCCCGGCGCGCTTTGCCGCCGACATCCAGGCCAAGGCGCATGGCCGCGCGGCAGCCGCCCTGGTCGATGCCTATGCCGAAGCCATCGGACCGGCGCTCGATGCACTGCAGGCGCGGCACGGGCTCGAATGGATTCTGCTGGACGGCTTTCTCTACCCCGGCCACAGCGTGCACCGCATGCACGCGCTGGCGCAAAAGACCGGCGCCGCGCTGATGGCCGGCCTGCAGGCGGCGGTCGACGCGGCGGGCATTCCGGTGCTCACGCAGGCCGTGGTCGACACGCTGGTGCTCGACGCGCAAGACCGCGTGATCGGCATCGACTACCAGCGACCGGACGGCCAGCGCGAGACGCTGGCCTGCGACGCGCTGCTGCTGGCCTGCAACGGCTTCGGCGGCAATGCGGCGATGGTGCGCGCGCGCATCCCCGAGATGGCCGAGGCCGCCTTCGGCGGGCACGTGGGCAACGACGGCAGCGCCATCCTGTGGGGCGAGGCGCTCGGTGCGCGGCTGCGCGACCTCGGCGGCTACCAGGGCCACGGCTCCTGGGTCACGCCGCAGGGCGCCCTGATGTCCTGGGCCGTGATGATGGAAGGCGGGGTGCAGGTCAACCGCGAAGGCCGGCGCTTCCACGACGAGACGCAGGGCTATTCGGAGGCTGCGGTGCACGTGCTGGCGCAGCCCGGCGGCATCGCCTGGAACATCTTCGACGCACCGCTGCTCGCGCTGGCGCGCGGCTTCCCCGATTTTTGCGAAGCCGAGGCGGCCGGTGCGCTGCGCCGCTGCGAGTCGGTGGCCGCTCTCGCGGCCTGCATCGGCTGCGAAGAGGGGGGGCTGCAGCGCACGCTGGATGCCTTGCGTGACCCGGCGCCGCAAGCCGACGGACGCCAGTTCGGCCGCG
The DNA here is from genome assembly GCF_052114385.1 of Variovorax sp. M-6. Taxonomy (NCBI): domain Bacteria; kingdom Pseudomonadati; phylum Pseudomonadota; class Betaproteobacteria; order Burkholderiales; family Comamonadaceae; genus Variovorax; species Variovorax sp. M-6. Next base: position 62,933 of record NZ_JBFREQ010000029.1, read on the forward strand.
GGCTCGAAGCGCCGTACTTCGCGGTCAAGGTGACGGGCGCGCTGTTCCACACCCAGGGCGGCCTGGACACCGCGTCGGACATGCGCGTGCTGCGGCGGGACGGCACGCCCTTCGTCAACCTGCTGGCGGCCGGTGGCGCAGCCGGCGGAGTCTCGGGCGATGCGGTGTGGGGCTATCTCTCCGGCAACGGTCTGCTCAGCGCGATCGCCGGCGGCCATATCGCGGCCCGCACGGCCGCCGCGTTGATCTCATCCATGAAAGCCTCCCATGACCACTGACACCCTGAAGACACGGCTGGCATCCCCCGGCATCGTGCTGGCCCCCGGCGTCTACGACGCGCTGAGCGCGCTGGTGGCCGAGCAGGCCGGCTTCGAGGCCCTGTACCTGTCGGGCGCCTCGATCGCCTACACGCGGCTCGGCCGCTCCGACATCGGCCTCACGACCTTCACCGAGGTCGCGGACGCGCTGGCGCGCATTACCGAGCGCGTGAGCCTGCCCGTGATCGTCGATGCCGACACCGGCTTCGGCAACGCACTCAACACCCAGCGCACGGTGCGCGGTTTCGAGCGCGCGGGCGCGGCGATGGTGCAGATCGAGGACCAGAGCTTCCCGAAGCGCTGCGGCCACCTCGACGGCAAGGCGGTGGTGTCGCAGCGCGAGATGGTGGGCAAGCTCAGGGCGGCACTGGATGCGCGCGCGTCCGGCGACACGCTAATCCTTGCGCGCACCGATGCAGTCGCGGTCGAAGGGCTCGACGCCGCGCTCGACCGCGCCGAGGCCTACCTGGATTGCGGCGTCGACGCGCTTTTCATCGAAGCCTTGCGTTCGCCCGAGCAGATGGACGCCGCCTGCCGGCGCTTCGCGCACCGCGTCCCGCTGCTCGCCAACATGGTCGAAGGCGGCAAGACGCCGATCCAGGACGCGGATGCGCTGCAGGCCCATGGTTTTCGCATCGCCATCTTTCCGGGCGGCACCGCGCGCGCCGTCGTCCATACGCTCCAGGGCTACTACGCGAGCCTGCACCGGCACCGGACCACGCAGCCCTGGCGGGCGCAGATGCTGGACTTCGACGCCCTCAACGAGGTCATCGGCACGCCGGAACTGATGCGGCTCGGGCGGAGCTACGAGTAGCGGCGCGTGCGAGACCGGCCGGGCTCAATCCCAGGCTGGTGCCAGCCCTTCGGGATTCGTGAGCCGGCCGTTGCGCTCCAGTGCCGCGATCTGCGTCATCTCGGCGTTCGACAGGCGAAGCCGGCGTGCCAGCAGATTGCTTTCGAGATTGGCGCGTTGGGTCGACGACGGAATCACCGCGTAGCCCAGCTGCATGGCCCAGGCCAGCGTGACCTGCGCCGCAGTGGCGGCATGCGCCGCCGCGATCGCCCCGATCACCGGATCCTTCAGCACCGCGCCGTAGCCGAGCGTCATGTAGGAGGTGATCGCGATCCCCTGGCTCTGCGCGAACTCGGCCACCTTGCGGTTCTGCAGGTAGGGGTGCAGTTCGACCTGGTGGGTCGCAATCTCGCTGGCCCCGACCGCTGCGATGGCTTGCCGCATCAACCCGATGTTGAAGTTCGAGACCCCGATCCGCTTCGCGAGGCCTTGGCGCTTGGCCTCGGCCAGTGCGCCCATGAACTCGGCCACCGGCACCGCGCCGCCCGGCGAGGGCCAGTGGATCAGCACCAGGTCCGCGTGGTCGGTGCGCAGCTTGGCGAGGCTGTCTTTCAGGCTCGGGATCAGCCGGCCGCGGCCGTAGTGGTCGGTCCAGATCTTGGTCGTGAGGAAGAGCGCATCGCGCGCCACGCCGCTGTCGGCGATCGCCCGGCCGACCTCGGCCTCGTTGCCGTAGATCTGCGCGGTGTCGATCGCGCGGTAGCCGAGCGCCAGCCCGGTGGCGACCGAATCGATGGCCGCCTGGCCCTGGAGGCGGAAGGTGCCGAGGCCGAAGGGAGGAATGCTGCTTGTCATGAACTGGTCCTGGGGTGGTTGAAATCGAGGGAAGGGGCGGTGGGGCGCGCGCGGTCGAGCCGCCCGCTCCAGACGGTGAGGGTGAAGGCGACCATCACCACCAGGGCGCCGATCCAGCCGGTATGGATCAGGCCCAGGTGCGTGACCACCAGACCACCGGCCCAGGCCGCGCCGGCGATGCCGAGGTTGAAGGCCGCGATGTTGAGCCCCGAGGCGACGTCGACCGCCTCCGGCGTATGGCGCTCGGCTTGCTGCACGACGTAGACCTGAAGCCCGGGCACGTTGCCGAAGGCGACCGCGCCCCACAGCAGCACCGTGGCCAGAGCGAGCCACTTGTACGGCGCCGTGAAGCTCAGCACCAGCAGCACCGCGGCGAGCAGCGCGAAGATGATCCGCAGCGCCGGGATCGGGCCCCGCCGGTCGGCCAGCCTGCCGCCCCAGATGTTGCCGGCCGCGACCGAGAGGCCGTAGACCAGCATCACGCCGCCGACCGCGCCGGCGCTGAAGCCCGACACTTCCGTGAGGATCGGCGCCAGGAAGGTGAACGGGATGAACGAGCCGCCGTAGCCGATCGCGGTCTTGGCGTAGACCAGCAGCAGGCGCGGCTCGGCCAGTACCCGGAACTGCTGTGCCAGCGAGGCCGGCGGCGTGTGGCGGATGTCGTTCGGCACGAACAGCGCGCTGCCGGCGAAGGCGACGACGCCCAGCGCCGAGACGGCGAGGAAGGTCTCGCGCCAGCCGAAATGCTGGCCGATGAAGGTGCCCAGCGGCACGCCGGTGACCAGCGCCACGGTGAGGCCGGTGAACATGATGGCGATCGCGCTGGCGGCCTTCTCCTTCGGCACCAGGCCGGTGGCGATGGTCGAGCCGATCGAGAAGAACACGCCGTGCGCGAGGCCGGTCAGGATGCGCGCGGCGATCAGCGTCTCGTAGCCCGGCGCCTTCCAGGCCAGCAGGTTGCCGAGCGTGAACAGCGCCATGAGGCCGAGCAGCAGCGCCTTGCGCGGCAGCTTGCCGGTGAGCGCGGTGAGCACCGGAGCGCCGATGGCGACGCCGAGCGCGTAGAGGCTGACCAGCAGGCCGGCCGAGGGCAGGCCGATCTGCAGGTCGGCCGCGATGGTCGGAAGCAGGCCGACGATCACGAACTCCGTCGTTCCGATGGCGAAGGCGCTGAGGGTCAGCGCCAGCAAAGCAATGGGCATGAAATGCACTCCTTGGAATGAGGGTGCGAGTGTGGGCCCGGGACCTTTGCAGAAAAATACGGTTCAAAGCACAATATATTTGACTGGAAATCAATAATCCTGGAGCAAGAGGCGTCTTTGAAAACCACTGTCGAGGAACTTCAGGCCTTCGCCGCCGTGGTCGATGGCGGCTCGATCACCGCCGCGGCCGAGCAGCTCGGCCAGACCGTCTCGGGCATCAGCCGGGCGTTGGGCCGGCTGGAGCGCAAGCTGGCCACCACGCTGCTGCGCCGGACCACGCGGCGGCTCGAACTCACCGAGGAGGGGCGGGCCTTCCTGGCGCACGCGCGCGCCATCCTGATCGCCATCGACGAGGCCGAGGAGCAGATGACCGCGCGGCGCCAGAAGCCTGCCGGCCGGCTGCGCGTCAATGCCGCCACGCCCTTCATGCTGCATGCCGTCGTGCCGCTGGTGCCGGCGTTCCGGCGCGCCTATCCGCAGATCGAACTCGAGCTCGACAGCGACGAACTCAACATCGACCTGCTCGAGCGCCGCACCGACATCGCGATCCGCATCGGCGCGCTGCGCGACTCGACCCTGCATGCACGCCCCATCGCTACCAGCAGGCTGCGGGTGCTGGCGAGCCCGGGCTACCTCGAGGCGCACGGCCGGCCGAAGAACGTGGCGGGCCTGGCGCGCCACGCATTGCTCGGCTTCACGCAGCCCGAATCGCTCAACCGCTGGCCGCTGCGCGGCACGCACGGCGACGAATGGCCGATCGCGCCGGCGCTCACCGCGTCGAGCGGCGAGACGCTGCGCCAGCTCGCGCTCGAGGGCGCCGGCATCGTCTGCCTGGCCGACTTCATGACCGCCGCCGATTGCGCGCGCGGCGATCTGGTCCAGTTGCTGGCGCGCGACACGGTGGAAGTGAGGCAGCCGATCAACGCGGTGTACTACCGCAACACGCCACTGACGGCGCGGATCACCTGCTTCCTCGATTTCATGGCCGAACGCCTGGGCTGAAGGAGGGTTCTGGAAAACCCTGTGTGAAACAAAATCAACTGTCTGGAAAAAAGACATGTACGTTGTTCTTTTTTCAGGCGAGGTCGTTGATTTTCAAGCGAGTTCCCTCGAAGCGGAGGGCGTCACCCGGATGGCACGAACTGTGCAAGTTCCAGCCATCTATTTCAGGAAGCATCGCCATGGATCCACGCCCCTCTGCCTTCGCCGCCGCCGCGGACCCCCTCCTGGACGCCGATATCGCAGTGCTGCGGTTGTGCGAGCGCACGACCAACCTGCTGCGCGTCAACGAGCTGCACACGGTCCGCGACCTGGTCCGGCTGCCGGCCCGCAAGCTGTTCGCGCTCTCGCGGCTGGGTCGCAATTCGCTGCGCGAGATCGTCGACAGCATCGACCGCCAGGGGCTGCGCCTGGCGGATTGAGGCCCGCTGCCGCGCGGGAGGGGCGCGGCGCCTCAGCGACCCTGGTTCAGACGCTCGCGGCCCTGTTCGGTCAGGAACTTGCTGCCTTGCCTGTCGCAACCGACCAGGCCATTCGAGAGCAGGCGCTCGGAGACGCTGATCGCATCGGTCGGCGAACGCCGCGTGTGGGCCTCGTGCAGGGCCACCAGCGTGCGCCATTGTTCGTCATTGAGCTGAATCTTCTTCACCAAGGCGGATCTCCATCGACGCGCAGCAGTGTGGCGCAATCGGCGGCCGGGTTCCTCCCCAAAACAGGCGAGGCGCGAAGCTGGTAAAACATCCCCCGACCCCGAATGAACCCAGCTGCACACCCCCCAATTCCGGCGCCTAAGCGCCCGATCCGCTTCGCGGCCACGCTGATCGTCCTGCGCGACGGCCCCGCCGGCCTCGAGGTGCTGATGTTGCGCCGTGCCGAGAAGGAAGGCGACCAGAACAGCGGCGCCAGCGTCTTCCCGGGCGGCGGCGTGGACCCGCAGGACCGCCTGTTGCACGAACGCTGCCAGGAGATCGACGATGCCGCGGCCAGCCGACGGCTCGGCTTGCCGGCCCATGGCCTCGACTTCTACGTGGCGGCGCTGCGCGAGTGCTTCGAAGAGGCGGGCCTCTTGTTCGCCTGCGAGGCCGATGGGCGGCCGGTCGCGCTGGACGGCATGGCCGACGAGGAGATCGCGGCGCTTCGTGCGACCACGGAAGAGGGCGCCGAATCGCTGCTCCGGCTGTGTGCCGAACGCGGCTGGCGACTCGCGGCCGACAGGCTGGCGTACTTCGCCCATTGGCTCACGCCGCCGGGCATGCCGCGGCGCTTCGACACCCGTTTCTTCGTCGCGCTGGCGCCCGCCGCGCAGCAAGCCCGCCCCGATGGCCGCGAGACGGTGGAACACCAGTGGCTGCGGCCGGCCGCCGCCCTCGACCCGGCGCGTGGGCTGCGGCTCATGAACGTGCAGCGCCGGATCCTCGAGCAGCTCGAACCCTTCGACAGCGCCGAAGCCTGCCTGGCCCATGCCCGCGGGCTGCAGGAAATCCCGCTGGTCATGCCGCGCCGGGCCATCGGCGAGGGCGGATTGCGGGCCGTGAACCCGGAGGAGCCCGCTTACGCCGAAATCGGCCGCATCGACCCGGAAGGCGAGGGCCACGGCCGCTGCGAGTTGGCCGACGGCCTCGCGATGTTCCTGTCGCCGCGGGTGCTGCGCGTGACCGCGCGCCGTGCGGACGTGCTGGTCAACGCCTACCTGGTGGGCGGCGAGCGCAACGAGTGGGCGCTGATCGACGCCGACCCCGGCGATCCGAGGCACCGGGAGCTGCTGCTGGCATCGGCGCCCGGCCCGGTGCGCTGGATTCTTTCGTGGCACGACACGCAGCCGCGCCACGGCGAATGCATCGACCTCGGCGGCTGCAGGCTGCGCGTTCTGCCGCGGGGCTTCCTGCTGGAGGAAGAGAAGCTGCTCTTCATCGGCGAATCGGTGTCAGCGCCGGACTTCGGCGTCGATGACGTCGAGTGGCTGGCGCCGCCCAGCGGCTTCCTGCTGCGCGCCTGAGCGAGCACTCTCGCTCTGCCCTGATCCGCAGGGCGCGATTCAGCCGCCCTGGATCACCGCCAAAATGTTGCCCTCGCTGTCCTTGAACCAGGCGGCCCGGGCGCCGCCCTGGTTCGCGATGCCATCGGCGCCCTGGCCGGGCATGCCGTAGTGCTCGAAAACGACGCCGCGCGCCTTCAGGTCGGCGACTTCGCGCTCGATGTCCTCGACCTGCCAGAAGGCCTGGCTGGCCTGCGAAGTGCCGGCGTTGGGAGTCGGGTACAGGAAGCAGCCGGTGCCGCCGGCGAACTCGTAATGGACCCCGCCGGCGATTTCGGCCTTGGGCTGGAAGCCCAGCGTGTCCTCGTAGAAGCGGCGGGCGCGGGCCACGTCCCGGGCGGGAATGTAGGCGTACATGGGGGATTGCTGCAGCATTCGATGTCTCCTGTGAGGCGTCACAGGGCAGAGTGTGCGGCGCGCCCGAGGGGGAGTTCGACTTTTTTCAGCAAAATGGCGCGGCGGACAGGAATCGAACCCGTAACCCCCAGCTTAGAAGGCTGGTGCTCTATCCGGTTGAGCTACCGCCGCGCAGAAAAAAGAAAAAAAGGTCGCGACCGGGCGTGCCATGGGCAGCGGGTGCGGGTTTGCGATTCTACGGTGGCCGCAGCACACCCTTCGCCGGCCGAAGCCGTCCGGAGATGCCCGAAGATGTCGGCGCCACCTCGAAGGCCGTGGCCATCGCCGTCGTGCCGGCTCTGGTGCCTGTCTGGCGGCCACAACGACCCGTATCCCGTCGGGCTTAACATCACGCCTTCCGTCAATTGTTTCGCGCGCGTCCTTGCACGCGCGCGGAATCGAGTTTGCCGTGGTTGAACAGCCGCGACACCATGCGATAAAAAATGGCATCAGCAAAGCGCAAAGTCCCCTCCCAGTCCTATGGAATCCTCGTGCGCGAGGCGTCAGAAACCGCGCTCGACGAGGCTGTCGAGCAAGTGCGGGCGATTGGATATGCAACCCTTGATTCCGGATACTCCGACAGCGAGCTCGAAGCGCTATCGAACGGATTCAACGCCGCGCTCGAGAGCTATCAGGCGACGCACGGCCGGGCTTTCCTCGAGACCCTGAACGAGCACAACAACATCCGGCTGATGTCGACGCAGGGCGAGGGCATGTTCTTGCGATTGGCCTTGAACCCCAATCTGCTCAAGGCCCTTGGCAAGCTGATCGCCGGCAAGTTCATGCTGAACCAGCAGAACGGCATCATCAACCCGCCGAAGGAAGGGTACAACCAGGGCGCATGGCATCGCGACTTGCCGTACCAGCATTTTCTTTCTTCGACGCCGCTCGCCGTGAATGCGCTCTTCTGCATGGACGATTTCACCTTGGAGAACGGTGCCACCTTTGTACTGCCTGCCTCGCACAAGACCAGCGAATTTCCGTCGGCAGGCTACGTGGAAAAGAACGCCCTCCAGGTTCCCGCGAAGGCGGGTCAGTTCATCCTCCTGGACTGCATGACCTTCCACTGCGGCGGGTACAACGGCAGCGATCGAGCGCGGCGCGCCGTGAATCACCTCTACAACATCCCGTACTTCAAGCAGCAAATCAACATCCCGGGCAATCTTGACGCGACGGACTTGTCGCCGCAGGCGAAAGAGATACTCGGATTCAATTTCCAAGAATCCAAATCGCTCGGAGATTTCTTCGATTCACGCAAGAAGTAGTTTGCACATCCAGACAGTCAATCACCATGAAATCTTTTCCTTCGATCCTGCAAGCCTTTTGCGACCCAGTCACTCATGAGGCTCTTGCCCCAAATGCAGCCGGACTTTCGAATCGGTCGAACCTGACCTTCGAGTTCCTGGATCATGAGATGCGCGTTGTCGACTTCATGGCCCCCTCCATGATCTCGGCGGCCGACGACGTCAATCTGCAGATGTACAACGACGAGCATTCGACGGACAAGTATCGGAACTTCCTGAACTGGTTGTTTGCCACGTTCAACACGCAGGAAGACGACTTCCGAGCCGACCTGGTTCGGCGCGTCAACCTCTCCGAAGGCATGAAGGTGCTCGTTGTGGGGTGCGGCTTGGGCGAGGACATTCCGCTCATCCTGAAGGCGATCGGGCCTCGTGGGGAGTTGCATGCCCAGGACATCAGCAAGTCGATGATCAAGAACGCGAGCGATGTCCTGAAATCCGAGAATGTGTGCTTCTCCATTTCCAATGCGACTCAGCTGCCGTACCAGTCCCGGTATTTCGATGTCGTCTTTCACTTCGGCGGAATCAATCTCTTCGGTGACATGAAGAAGGCGATCGCGGAGCTTGAGCGGGTCTGCAAGGTTGGCGGCCAGGTGATGTTCGGAGACGAAGGAATTGCCCCGCATCTCAGAGGCACGCAATTTGCCGATGTTCTGATCAACAACAATGGTCTGTGGGCTCTCCATGCGCCAGTCGAGTCCTTGCCTCACAACGCGGAAGACATCGTCGTGAGCTACGTTCTCGGGAACTGCTTCTATCTGATTTCCTTCAGCCCTGCGGAGGGGCTGCCGCAGGTCGATCTGGACGTTCCGCACATTGGCACAAGGGGGGGCTCCGCGCGCACGCGGTACTTCGGGAAGATCGAAGGCGTCACCGAGAAAACGAAGCTGAAGTTGGTCGCCGCTGCGAAGCAGCGGGGTGTCTCCGCACACGATCTCCTCGAAGAAATCATCAACGCGCACACCGCGAGCGACGATGGCAAGCTGGGTTAAGCGGGGTCTGCTGTATTCGCTGCCCGAAGGAGGCCTTCATCCAAAGCTGATGTCGCACGCGGCAAATCCTTTGCCTGTGCATCTTGAGGGTAGCGTCTACAGGATTTTCTACAGTGCCAGGGATGCGCACAGCCGTTCGTCGGTCGGCGCCGTAGACATCGACATCGAAAGCCGCCGGATCGTTCACGAGCACGTCGAGCCGTTCTTCGAGTACGGGCCGCCAGGCAGCTTCTACGCGGATGGCGTGAGCATCGGCAATTGCTACGAGGCCAATGGGCAGCGCTACATGCTGTTCATGGGCTGGCAAGCGCCGCGCGACCGGCATTGGCGCGGCGACATCGGGCGGCTTGTCGTTCGCCCCGATTTGACCCTTGCGCTGGACAGTCCCGAGCCGCTCATGGGCGCGGATGCGACCGATCCGATCAGCCTGGCCTATCCGTGGGTGATGCGGAAGGCTGGGGGCGGCTACCGCATGTGGTACCCGTCGACCAGGACCTGGGAGGCTGGCAATGGCGAAATGCTGGCGGTTCTCAACGGCGCCGACTCGGAAGATGGCGATCACTGGACGCGCACGGGCCAGGCGGTGCCGTACGAGTTAGGCAAGGCCCAGGCATTTTCGCGGCCGAATGTGCTGCAAAACGCAAATGGGGGCTACGAGATGTGGTTCTCGTACCGCAGCGGAACCGGCGAGAGCTACCGCATCGGGTATGCGACGAGTCCGGACAGCGACCAGTGGCAACTGGAACTCGCGTCAGTCGGGATCGACGTTTCAGACAGCGGCTGGGACTCGGACATGATCGAGTATCCCTTCGTGTTCGAACACGGCGGCCAGCGCTGCATGCTCTACAACGGCAATGGCTACGGCAAGACCGGATTCGGCATGGCGGTCTGGTCGGGGGCGTGAACGGCGAGGCCGTTCAACGTTCGCACTACAGCCTCGATAGGTCGGCGCACCGGCTTCACGGGCTGCAGCGATACCAGGTTGGCGCAATCGACCCCTTGGGAGGGGTGCCGACACTCTCGAACCGGCCGTCAAAATGTTCGCTGCAGTAAGTTTTCAGCATGCTCAACAACACGCTGTTGGCGAAGATGGGCACACCTTCAGGACTTCTCAATCGAACGAGCAGTCCTCTGCCTGCGCGGCTCTCCGATCGAGCAACCGCGAATGGCGCCAGAGTCGAGACGCCGAGCCCGTAGAACCGGTAGTTCATCGCGCGCTCCGATGTTCCGAGGACAGAGTAGACGGCCTCGAACGGAAAACTGTCGCCCCACACGACCACCGGAATGCCATCAACGCCGCTCACGCGTTCTCTGACTTCAATGTCTGCCGCCTTGAGTGCTCTTGATTCCTCAAGCACGTCAAGAACGTGCACGAGGGATGCGACCCCAAGGGCGAGGGCCAGGAGGGTGTCATACCGTTGCCGTTTGCCATTCAATGCCAAAGGGGCAAGGAGCAACAAGGCGAGCAAGGGTGAGTAGATCTGCACAATGCCCGGACGCCCCAGGTAGCCGATCGCGGCAATGGCAGCGACAAAGATCGTCCAGGCGGCGAGCATCGCTCGACTAGGGCGCACCACAGAGACTCCCAAAGCGACCAAAGCGAGCATCCAGAGGGACGGGTGTCCCAAGAACTTCAGTCCCTTGATCGCATTCGCCCATCTGCTCTCTTGTTTCGATTGGGGGTCGACTTCCGAGAGCATCGCCTCGAGGACGGGTGGATTTGCAAGGTTCGGATCGACAAAGAACCAATGCTCCATCAGCTTGAGGTCGTTCTCGCTGAATCCGTGCTTTTCGAGGACGTCCGGGTGCTTCCTAAGGGGCTCGCCAGCACCGAAGTCCGTCAGCAACGCCCGAACATGATTGAGAGCGTTGAAATCGCGCCATTCGGGCGCCTTGTAGGCCTGGTGATCCACCATTGCGGCGACTGCGATCACGCAACCGACCGCGACTGCGCCCACGAGTGCCGCCCGATCCCGAAGCAATTGGCGTATCGGGAGGAACGTCCATCCGACCGCGCAGACAAAGAAGAACTCGGGGGCGCGAATCAGATAGCTCGCGATGGCCAGAAGGCAGGCTGCGACCATGACACCCGTCTTTCCTTCTCTGGCGTACAGGCACAAGAGAATGACGGACGCGACCATGAGCAGGCCTGCGTTCACGGTGAACTGGGGAAAAAGGATCGGACGCGCCATGACCAGACCGAGCACCGCCGCACAAGCCGCATAGCTCACCCGCATTCGCAACAAGCCATAGCCGATCGCGGAGCCGGCGACCAGCAGCGACGCCATGGTCGCGAGCGAGTAGCCCGGTACCCCTTGCAACGTGGGCAGACCCCGGACCAGGTAGCCCCAAAGCACGTTGGAGAACATCAGGTACGGCGGTGACCCGCCGGCGGCGACTCCATACCCATGTGCCACCATGGACATCGAGACGTCGTCGTTGGTTTGCCACCGCGGGGTGGAGATCCAGCACAGCAAGAGCATCAATGTCGCGACCGTTGCCAGCGCGATCCCAAGGGCCTTCCAGCCCGACGCATCCGCGTCCCGAAACGATTTAGCCACGAGCGATGACGATGGTGCCGATCACGATCAGTGCGACGCCAATGAGCTTGGGGCCCGTCAGCGGCTCGTTGAGCAACCATGTGCTCAAGGCGAGAACCACCACGAAATTGAGGCTCATGAACGGGTAGGCGTGGCTCAGTTCGAACTTCGACATCGCGCCGATCCACGCCAGCGATGCGAGGAAGGCAGCGACGAAGCTGGATATCACCCACGGATCCAGCAGCACCCCGAAAGCGAACTGGATTTTGGCCGGGAGGTTGGCGGGAAGGCTGCCGAAGAGGCTCACCCGCCACTTCAGAATGAGTTGCCCATAGACGGTGAGTCCAATGGTCGCGGCGATATAGAAATAGTCTGTCAGGCGTGAGTACATGGGGTCGTATGCGCCGGTGTTCGGCACCTGCGATGGTAGTTGATGGCGAGAGTCAGCCGCGAGCAATGGACTGTCAGATTCCGTAGGACGATGGTCGAAGCGTGGGCGGCTGGAGCCCTGCGGGGGCCCCTCAGAGTCGGAGGCTTGCCGCGAATTCATGAAGCAGTCGCCGCATTTGTGACGCAGATTGTCGACCGGAGGCGCGTGGCCGCCGGCCGCAGCCAACGTAGTCCGTTCGGACGGACGGCCATGAACAGTGCTGCTTTTGAAGGCACCGTGTTGCAGGCCACGCCAGGCAACGATTCCGGCCGAAGCCAACACGRTTTTCCCCAGCATTGTCCCCAGGAATCAGGGAGAACCTGTCGGGCTCCCGAGGCGTGAAGGCGCCCCAAACCTTGAACTGCTTCAGGAGGTCGATGATCACCGGCGCAGTGACCTGGCGGGCGCGGTACACGGCGAAGGCCTCGGAAATTTTGCGCGAGCGGAAGGTGTCGCCGGCCTGGGTCTTCTTGCTGTGCGTGCTGGCGCCCTCCGTCGTCCAGGTGGCGATCAGCTTGGCCATCATGTCCACTTTCGTCTGCATAGGGCCCCCACTTTCGGCGAGGGGCTTTTTCCCGTTTTCAGGAGCCCTTGCCGAGCCTGCCAAGCTTCCGGCGAAAATCTCCCCATGACACGAGGAAAAAATTGAACGCGCAAGCAGCACCCCCTATCCAGTCGGTAGCGCCCTTCCTGATGCGGCGATCCGCAGTCGTTTGGGTTGCCGTGGCGCTCGCGATGGGCATCTTCGCGGTCCCGATGATTCCCTATCTGGCCTACCCGGCCGACCTGTGGGTCCACATCGAGTATGCGAAGACCATCCATGGGCCTGCGGACATCGTCTCCCCGCACTTCCTCTTTCAGCTGCTGCTGATCGCCGTCACCAAGGTGAGCGGGCTCTCGTTCAACGCTTCGGCCATCGCATTGATCTCGATCTGCTACGGGGGGATGGCGGGAATGATCGCAGCCCAGATCCGGCGAGCTGCACCGGTAATGCCTCCGTGGGCGATCCTGGCCGTTTCGGTGCTTGTGCTGCTCGCCTCGCACATCTTTCTGCAGACGGCCTTCAAGCTGAATTTTCTCTACGGTTACATCGCGCCGACGGTCTATCACAACCCCACGCAGGTGCTCTCGAAGGTGCTGGCGCTGGCCGTGACGTTTGCCTACTTCGCGATCGCACTCGAGAATGGGAAGGCGAGCCGAGTCCAGCAGGTTCTATTGCCAATCGGCGTTGTCCTTTCAGCGGTTGCGAAGCCATCGTTTCTGATCGCCTTCGTGCCATGCGTGTGCCTCTGGGAGTTCTATCGCGTGACGTCGGGGCAATGGCGGTTGGCCGCGCGAAATCTCTTGCTCGTGGTCCTTCCCGCGGTCATCGTGCTGGCGCTTCAATTCCGGATGACCTACACCGCGGGGGGCACTGGCGGTGGGCTGGCATTCGCACCGTTCTTGGTCTACGGCGGGGCGGCCGACGTTCTTTCGAAGCTGCCGGCATCTCTCCTGTTTCCGGTCGTCGCTGCGGTGGTGATCTGGCGAGGCGGCGGATTCGACTCTCGGATGCGCTTCGTCTGGCTGCTCTACGGAATCGGCATGATCATCAGCACCTGCATTGTTGAGGCTGGACCCCGGATGATGCAGGGCAACTTCGCATGGACCGGACAGACGGTGACGTTCCTCCTCTACGTGCAGAGCGCGATCGCACTCTGCCGCCTCCCGCGGCGAAGCGCGTTGCCCGGGTGGGTGGCGTTCGCGCCGCACGTAGTCTTCGGAGCGGTGTGGTACTCGGCGGCGCTTTTCATGCCACTGGGAACCTTCCTGTGACGCTGAAATGAAGACGCCTGGCGATGCCCGCCTGCACTTTCTGGACGGCCTGCGTGGCTGGGGGTCGCTTGTCGTCCTCTTGGCACATGTGTTTGGCGAGGGCTTCCCCATCAACGATCGTGTCACAGCGATCCTGACGCGCACGGGCCTTTTCAATGCTGGGCTAGCGGTCTGGGTGTTCTTCGTCGTGTCGGGCTTCTCGCTGGCGATCGGCTTTTGCCGGCGGCGGGATTCGGCGATCCTCGCCAACATCGCGCTCGGTCGATATGTGCGCCTGGCCGTTCCAATTCTCTGCGCAGCGTTGTTGCTCTACCTGCTGTTCGTCCTGGGCCTCGTACCAACACCCGAGCACCGGCTGCCGAAATTCCAGGCCTTTCTGCCGGTGTCGCCCACCGTGTGGGATGTGCTGCGCTTCTCGCTCTTCGACGTTTTCTTTGCGTATGACTTTGCCACGACCTTGATCGGCCCCCTGTGGACGATGCCCTTTGAACTCTGGGGCTCGGCCCTGGTCCTGGGCACCTTGTTCGTCGCGGGCCGGCTTGAGCGGCGCGGTTGGCTGTATGCGGTGCTGAGCGTGATCGCATACCTCGTCAATCCGATCTACGCAGCCTTCATCGCCGGACTCGCGCTTGCCGAGATACATGCGTCGGGCGTCCTGGAGCGCCGCCTTGCCGCCCTTGCCCCACTGTTTGTGGTGCTCCTGCTGGTCGGTTGGGCCTGCGTGGGCTTTCTTCCACAGATCGGCAACCCTCCCGGCGCCTACCTGTTTGTAGCGACCCTGCTGACGACGGCGTCCGTTTTTGGTCGGCCTATCGCGGGGTTTCTATCGGGAGGCATCAGCCGCTTCCTGGGTCGGATTTCGTTCCCGCTCTACCTGATCCACGGACCTCTGATGCTCGCCTATGGCAACAACGCTTACCGCTGGGTCGATGCCCCGACGGACCTGCAGAAACTGCTGCTAAATCTCTCAATCGTGGCGGTCTGCATCGGAAGCGCGACCTTGCTTGCGCCAATGGACCGACTCGGAATCGCATTCGCCAAGCGGTTCAGCGCCTTCATCACATCCCGCAACTCCGTCACCGACAGCACGCCGGCGATTGCTGAGCAGAAGTAGGGCGGTCAGTTGCCGGATTTCAGCCGGGCCAGCGCCGCCAGTCGGCGCAGCGCCTGGCGCGCTGCCGCCAACCCAGGGGTCTTGCCGCTTTTCGCTTCGAGATTGTCCAGGGCTTTCGACGTCGTCGGGCTTTGGCGCGGCGCGCGTCACCGGCGCCGGCTCTTCATCCTCGGGCAGCACCGCAACGTCAGGCGCTGCCTTCTGCTCCTGGGCTCCGGGTGTGGCGCACCCGCTCTTGGACGTCTTCGTCAGCACCACTGGGAAGGCGACTTGCCGTTCGGAAGCGCCAACAGCCAGATCGCCACGCTGGTTGAGCGCCAGACCCGTTACGTGATGCCGGTGGCGGCGTCGATCTCTAGCCTCTGGATAGCGGCCTCAAGCGTTTCGCGCACGACAGCCTCGATGGCCTGCCAGTACTGTAGGTATGCCTGTTCGTCGGCCGCGTACTTCGGCACCAGGCCCTGCTTGACCGCTTCCTTCATTGCGGCCACGAGCATTTCGTCAGTCATGTTCATCGGTCAAAAAACGCTGATTGCCACGCCCTGAAAACGTTGGGACGCCGATCGAATTCCCCACCGAAGTAGCCCGAGGGTCGACAGCTCTTTCCGAGATGGAGCGGCAGTGCATCTCTGTTGGCCGTTGGAAACATCGCCAAACGTTAGAAGCTGGACCCCTAAAGCAAATTGCCGGTAGCAACGCTAAGTTGCTACCGGCATTCACTTTTTGATGGTCGGGGCGAAAGGATTCGAACCTTCGACCCTCTGGTCCCAAACCAGATGCGCTACCAGGCTGCGCTACACCCCGACGAGCCTTCGATTCTAACCCGCGATTGGGCCGTCGGCTCGTCGATGTGGTTCAGCGGCGCTGATATTGGGTGCTGCCAAACAGGATTTCGCGTTCCTTGTCGCCCGTGATCGGCTGCCTCAGGTCGGCCAGCACCTTGACGCCGCGCTGTACCGCAGGCCGCGCGGCGATGCCGTCGAACCAGCGCTTCAGGTGCGGGTAGTCGGTGAGCACGATGCCCTGGTTCTCCCAACTGCGCAGCCAGGGAAAGATCGCGATGTCGGCGATCGAATAGTCCTCGCCGGCGATGAACTCGTGGCTCGACAGCTGCTTGTCGATCACGCCGTAGAGGCGCTTGGCCTCGTTGCTGTAGCGGTCGATCGCGTAGCCGATCTTCTCGGGCGCATACATGCGGAAATGGTGCGCCTGGCCGAGCATCGGGCCGACGCCGCCCATCTGGAACATCAGCCACTGCAGCGTCTCGTAGCGCGCGCGATCGCTGGCCGGCAGGAACTTGCCGGTCTTGCCGGCCAGGTACACGAGGATCGCGCCCGACTCGAACAGCGAGATCGGCTTGCCGTCCGGCCCTTCGGGATCGGTGATCGCCGGGATCTTGTTGTTCGGACTGATTTTCAGGAAGCCGGGCTTGAACTGGTCGCCCTTGCCGATGTTGACCGGATGCGCGCGGTAGGGCAGGCCGCACTCCTCCAGCATGATGTGGACCTTGTGACCGTTGGGCGTGGGCCAGGAATAGACGTCGATGGGTGCTTGGGACATGTCTGAATCATCCGGGGGTGATGGCGAGGCCGGCCAGCATAGTCCCGGCTGGACTTTCGTGCAGGCGGCCGCTTCGTTCGCACCCAGGCTATCCGACCTGGCTCCCGTGCGCGAAGCACCACATCCAGTCCTCGCCCGGCTCCAGCGAGGCGATCACGGCGTGACCGGTGGCGTGGAAATGCCGGGTCGCATGCCGGTTCTTCGAGGAATCGCAGCATCCCACGTGGCCGCAGTGGACGCACAGGCGCAAGTGGACCCATTCGTCGCCGAGCGCAAGGCATTCCTCGCAGCCGGCCGAGCTCGGTGGGACGATCACGTTGGGCACGTGGGAGCAGGGGTAGACGGCGGACATCGGAGTCTCCTCGCGAGGCGCGTCAGGCCGCCGCCGACGCGGCCGATGCCAGGTGCTGATGGATGAGTGCGACCACGGCGGCGCCCTCGCCGATGGCGCCGCCGACTCGCTTGACCGAACCCGAGCGCGCGTCGCCGACCGCGAACACGCCCGGCACGCTGGATTCGAGCGCCGCCGCGGTCTTGGCCGGAAAGCCGCCGCGCGCCGCCTGGCCCGTGAGCACGAAGCCGTGCTTGTCGAGCGCAACGCCGCAGCCCGCGAGCCAGTCGGTCTCGGGCACCGCGCCGATGAAGAGAAAGATGTTGCGTGCCGGGCAATCTTCCTGCTTGCCGCTCAGGCGATCGCGCCAACTCGCGCCGTTCAGGCCGGTGGCCGGCTCGCCGTGCAGCGCCACCAGTTCGGTGTGCGGACGCAGCGCGATGTTGTCCGTGGCCTCGATGCGATCGATCAGGTAGCGCGACATGGTGGCCGCCAGCGAGGGCCCGCGCACCAGCACGTTGACCTTGGCCGCATGCTGCGACAGGAACACCGCGGCCTGGCCGGCCGAGTTGCCGCCGCCGACCAGCGCGACCTCCTGCCGGGCGCACAGCTTGGCCTCCAGCGCCGAGGCCCAGTACCAGATGCCCCGGCCCTCGAACTCCGCCAACCGCGGCACCTCGGGCCGGCGGTAGCGCGCGCCGCTGGCGATCACCAGTGTCCTGGAGGTCAGGCGCCGGCCGTCGGTGAGCTGCACCGAGACTTCGCCCCGGGATTCGGCGGCGGTGCAATCGAGCGATTCCACCTGGGCCGGGATCAGCATCTCGACGCCGAACTTTTGCGCCTGCACGTAGGCGCGCCCGGCCAGCGCGCCGCCCGAGATGCCGGTCGGAAAGCCCAGGTAGTTCTCGATCCGCGCGCTGGCGCCGGCCTGGCCGCCGAACGAGCGGCAGTCGACCACGATCACGCGCAGGCCTTCCGAGGCCGCATAGACCGCGGTCGCGAGGCCGGCCGGGCCGGCGCCGACCACCAGGACGTCGAACAGGTCGTCGTGCGCAATGCTGTCGACCATGCCCAGGCAGCGCGCCAGCGCATGCTCGGTCGGATTCGGCATCACGGTGCCGTTGGGACAGACGACCAGAAGTTCGGCCTCGCCGTACTGCTCGAGCAGCGCCGCGGCGTCGGCGTCCTGCGTGGCGTCGACCACGTGGTAGGGATGGCCGTTGCGGCCCAGGAAATTCTGCAGCCGCAGCACGCCGGCCGACTGCGGCGGCCCGATCAGCACCGGTCCGCTGGCGCCGGATTCGATCAGCGCCACCCGGCGCAGGATCATCGCGCGCACCAGCCGCTCGCCGAGATCGGCCTCGGCAATGATCAGCGCCCGCAGTTGGTCCGGCGGCACCAGCAGGGTCTGGACCTCGGTCTCCGCATGGCCGTCGACCAGCGCAGGGCGGCCCGAGAGCTGGGCGACCTCGGCCAGGAACTGGCCCGGCCCCTGGCGCTCGATCGGCACGACGTGCCCCAGGCCGTCGCGCTGGGTGATCGACACCGTTCCGTCGAGCACGACGAACATCCCGGGGCCCGGCTCGCCGGCCCTGAAGAGGCAGTCGCCCCGCGCATGGTGCCGCACGGTCCCGAAGCGCCGGATGCGTGCGATGTCCGCGTCGCCCAGGACGGGAAACATCTGGTGGCGGCGAGTCTCGACCTCGATCCTGGTTTCGGTGGCCATCAAATCTCCATAGAGCGAATTTCCGGAATTAAACGCTGAAGCGGCCCCGATCGCGTGGCGTCATGCAAATGCCTTCGAATCGACATGCTTGTTTCACCGCCGGTCCCGAGACTGCGTCCGTAGAAAGGGTCCCGATGAAAGAACTGCCCAACCCGACCTTCCCGTTCTCCCAGCTGGGCCTGCTCGGCTCCCTCCGGTCCGCGCCCGGTCCGGCTCCCGTTGCAATACCCGTGCCGCCCCCGCGGACGGAGGGCGGCCGGGAAACCGGCGGCATCAGCGTGAGCTGGGCGCGCCACCAGGACGAGGTGCGCGCCGCCCAGCGCCTGCGCTACGACGTGTTCGCCGGCGAAATGGGCGCACGGCTGGCGACGCCAGTCGCCGGCCATGACATCGATCTCTTCGACGACTTCTGCGAGCACCTGCTGGTGCGCGAGGAAGCCACCGGCCAGGTGATCGGCACCTACCGGGTGCTGACGCCGGCCCAGGCCCGGCGCGTCGGCAGCACCTACAGCGACATCGAGTTCGACCTGACCCGCCTGCGCGACCTGCGCGAGCGCATGGTCGAGCTCGGCCGCAGCTGCGTGCATGCGCAGCATCGCCAGGGGGGTGTCATCCTTGCGCTCTGGGGCGCGCTGGCCGGCTTCATGGGCCGCAACAAGCTCGACACCATGATCGGCTGCGCCAGCATCCCGATGTGGCACCTCGGCGTGACCAGCGGCGACGCGGCGGCCAGCATCTGGCGCCAGCTCTCGACCACCCACATGGCGCCGATCCAGTACCACGTGCAGCCGCGCCTGCCGCTGCCGGTGCAGCGCCTGGACGGCGCGCTCGATATCGAGCCGCCGGCGCTCATCAAGGGCTACCTGCGGCTCGGCGCCAAGGTGCTCGGGCCGCCGGCCTGGGATCCGGACTTCAACACCGCGGACCTGCCGATGCTGATGCGCATCGACGAGTTGCCGGCACGCTACAAGAGGCACTTCGAGGGTCGCTGAGGGCACGGAGAGTGTTGGAATTCCGTCACGAAGCCGTCACAAAACTGTCATGCGCGCCCGTGACACTGGCATGCTGCGACCGATTGAGCACTCCTGCGGCGGTTGTTACAGAATCCTCATTCATGTCGCCTGCCACTTCCGACAAATCGCCTGCCGCCGTCGAACCCGAATCCGCCCTGACCCTGCTCGATCGGGATCACGCCATCCTGGCCTTCAACGAGCGTGTGCTCGACTGGGCCTACCGCCCCGAGGTGCCGCTGATCGAGCGCCTGCGCTACCTGTGCATCGTCTCGTCCAACCTCGACGAGTTCTTCGAGGTCCGGGCCGCGCCCCACCTCGCGGCCGGCGTGGCCGGCGACCAGAAGGGCAACTACACGGTCGCATCCTTCGAGCACCTCGCCGAGGCCGCGCATTTGCTGGTGGCGCGGCAGTACGCGCTCTACAACGACGGGCTGATCCCGGCCTTCGCGAGCCAGGGCGTCCACATCATCTCGCACGGCGAGCGCAACCCGGTGCAGCGCAAGTGGGTGCATGAGTATTTCGAGCGCGAGGTTCGTCCACTGCTGATCCCGGTCGGGCTGGACCCGGCCCACCCGTTCCCGCAGGTCGCCAACAAGTCGCTGAACTTCATCGTGCGGCTCGGCGGCAAGGATGCGTTCGGGCGCGAGAACCCGATCGCCATCGTGAAGGTGCCGCGCGTGCTGCCGCGCGTGATCCGCCTGCCGGCCAAGGTCTCCGGCGGCAAGACGCTGTTCATCGCGCTGTCCAGCGTGGTGCGGGCCCACCTGTCGAGCATGTTCCCGGGGCGGGAAGTGGGCGAGTTCTCCCAGTTCCGGGTGACGCGGCATTCCGACCTCGCGGTGGACGAGGAGGATGTCCGCAACCTGCGCACCGCCCTGCGGCAGGGGCTGGAGCACCGCCACTACGGCCAGGCGGTGCGGCTGGAGGTTTCCGCCAGTTGCGCCGAATCGCTCGCGAGCTTTCTGCTGGCGCAATTCAACTTGCCGCCGCAGGCGCTCTACCGGGTGCATGGGCCGGTGAACCTGGCGCGCCTGACGCAACTGATCGACCTGCTCGACGAGCCGCAGCTGAAGTTTCCGCCGTACCAGGCGTCCTACCCGATCACGCTGTCGCCGGGCCAGTCCTTCTTCGACCGGCTGCAGCGCAGCGACGTGCTGATCCACCAGCCCTTCGAGAGCTTCGGCGGCGTACTGGCCTTCCTGCGCGAAGCGGTGCAGGACCCGCAGGTGCTCGCGATCAAGCAGACCATCTACCGTACCGGCACCGACTCCGAGCTGATGGACCTGCTGCGCGAGGCGGTCCGCCGCGGCAAGGAAGTGACCGTGGTGGTGGAACTCAAGGCGCGCTTCGATGAAGAGGCCAACATCAACTGGGCCGAGATGCTCGAGTCGATCGGCGCCCAGGTCGTCTACGGTGTGGTCGGCCTGAAGACGCACGCCAAGATGCTGCTCGTGACACGCCGCGAGGGCCGGCAGATGCGGCGCTACGGCCACCTGTCGACCGGCAACTACAACCCGCGCACCGCGGCGCTCTACACCGACATCAGCCATCTCACGGCCGACCCGCTGCTGACCGCCGACATGGAGGCGGTGTTCGTGCATCTGGCCAGCCAGAGCCGGCTGCCGAAGCTGCACCGCATGTGGCTGGCGCCCTTCGACCTGCATCGCAACCTGATCGCGCGCATCGACGCCCTCGGCGTTGCCGCGGCGGCCGGCGAGACCGGCCGCATCGTCGCCAAGATGAACGCGCTGACCGACGAGGCGCTGATCGCCGCGCTGGTCCGGGCCGGACAGAAGGGCGTCAAGATCGACCTCATCGTGCGTGGCGCCTGCACCCTGCCGGCGCGCGTGCCGGGGTTGACCGACAACATCCGCGTGCGCTCGGTGATCGGCCGCTTCCTCGAGCATTCCCGGGTCTTCTATTTCCGCCAGGGCAGCGACGAGTCGCTGTACCTCTCGAGCGCCGACTGGATGAATCGCAACATGCTGCGCCGGGTCGAGCTGGCCTGGCCGGTGACCGACCCCGGATTGCGTCAACGGCTCATCGATGAGTGCCTGGTGGCCTATCTGCACGACGGTCGCGATGCCTGGGACCTCGGCCCCGACGGCATCTACCGCCGCGTCTACGCGGACACGCATCCGGGCGAGGAGGGCGCCTCGCGCGCCATCGAGGCCCACGGTGCGCAGACGGCCCTCATGAATCGCTACGCATCGCGCGGGATCCGTCGCGCGGCATCACGGGATTGACCGAACCATGGACCTTATTTTCTGGCGCCACGCCGAGGCAGACGACTGGACCGAGGGCTGCGACGACCTGCAGCGATCGTTGACCGCGCGCGGCGAGAAGCAGGCCAAGCGAATGGCCGGCTGGCTCGATCGTCAACTGCCCGAGGGCACGCGCATCGTGTGCAGTCCGGCGCGCCGATGCGAGCAGACCGCGCTGGCGCTCGGGCGCAAGTACAAGCTGCGCACCGAGCTCGCGCCCGACACCACGCCCGATGCGCTGCTGGCCGCCGCCGGATGGCCGAACGGCAAGTCGGTGGTGCTGCTGATCGGCCACCAGCCTTCGCTGGGCCAGGCGATCTCGCTGCTGCTGGGGCTGCAGCAGGACAGCTGCCCGGTGCGCAAGGGCGCGGTCTGGTGGATCCGCACGCGCGAGCGCGACGGGGACGTGCAGACGGTGGTGGTGACGGTTCAGGCGCCCGAGTTGCTGTAGTCGCGTTCGGGGGAAGGGGCCCTCAGAGTCCGGTGAGCTCGAGCCGCCAAGGGGTCTTCTGCCAGGCCAGCACCTCCTCCCGCAGCAGGTGCGCGGATTGCGGGAAGAGGTCGGACCAGCCGACGCGGCAGCCGACGACGAACCGCCGCGTGTCGGGCTGTTCGAGTCGCAGCCCCTCGAGGTCCGGGTTGCGCCGGGCGTGGCACAGGATCACGGCCAGCCGCAGCGCGATGAGCTGCGGAACGAAGCTCTCGTCGTCCAGCGACGTTTCCAGCTTGCGCAGCTTGCCGCGATGCCCCAGCACCAGCTGGCTCAGGGCGTGCATTTCGTTGACTGCGAAGCCGGGCGCATCGGCGTTGTCGAGGATGTAGGCGCCGTGCTTGTGATATTCGCTGTGCGAGATCTGGGTCCCGATCTCGTGCAGCTGCGCGGCCCAGCCGAGCTTGCGCAGCGCCCGGCCGGCCCGGCTCGTGGTGCTGCCCCCGCGCGCGGCGGGATTGAGCTGCACATAGAGGGCCGCGGCGGTCTCGCCGACCCGCTTGACCTGGGCGCCGTCGACCGGGAAGCGGGACGCCAGCCGTGCCACGGTGGTGGTGCGCAGGTCGGCCACCACGTCGTCGCGCTCGAGCAGTTCGTACAGCACGCCGTGGCGCAGCGCGCCCTGGGCGACCTTCATTTCCTCGATCTCGAGCAGGTCGAACACGGCCCGCAGAACGCTGACGCCGCCGCCGATCACCGCCTTGCGGTCCTCCCGCATGCCCTCGATGCGCAGGCGGTCGGCGCTGCCGGCCCGCAGCAGCCGGTCGACCAGCCAGTCGAGGCCATCGCGCGTGATCAGGCCCGGCTCGTTGCCGGCCGCGGTCAGGACGTCGCCGACGGCACCGATCGTGCCGGAGGTGCCGTACACGACATCCCAGCGGTCGGGTACGTAGGTGTCCAGCGCTTCGTCGAGCACCGCCTTGGCCGCCACTTCGGCGGCCTGGAAGGCCGCGGGCGTGAAAAGCCCCTGCGGGAAATGCTTCATCGACCAGGCGACGCTGCCGACCCGGTAGGACTCCATGACCTCGGCCTCGAGCGCCTGGCCGATGATCATCTCGGTCGAGCGGCCGCCGATGTCCACCACCAGGCGGCGTTCGCGGTTCGAGGCGTCGGTGTGGGGCAGGGTGTGCGCCACGCCCTGGTAGATCAGGCGGGCCTCTTCGCGGCCCGTGATGACGTCGATGCCGAAGCCCAGAACGGTGCGCGCGCGCAACAGGAACTCGTCGCGGTTGCGCGCTTCGCGCAGCGTCTGGGTGGCCACCGCGCGAACCTGGGAGCGATCGAAGCCCGCCAGCCGTTCGCCGAAGCGCGCCAGCGTGTCCCAGCCGCGCTGCATGGCGTCGGGCGTGAGATTGCGCGAACCGTCGAGGCCGTTGCCCTGGCGGACGGTTTCCTTGAGGTATTCGGTGCGGTGGATCTGGCCGTGGTCGACCTGGCCGATTTCCAGTCGATAGCTGTTCGAGCCGAGATCGACCGCGGCGAGGCGGGTTCCGTTTTTCATAGTGAGGTGCAAAGGGCGGGGCCTGATCGTAGCCCGGCGGGCACGCAAGGCTAGATCGGCCATGTGACGAATATGTGACAGCGACACACGATCACGCACTGCGGCAGCGGTTTTTCCCTCTGTACGCCGGTGTCACGACGCTGTCACACAAGCTTTCTAGAGTCGCTGCCAAGCCCCCCGAGGGGTCCTCTTGCAGCTCAAAGGAAGCATCATGAAAACGACGTTCAAATTCGCTGCCGCCGGCCTGATCGCCGCGGCTTTCGCCCATCCGGTCCTGGCCCAGGAAGCCGCCACCGGCGCCGGCGCCAGCTTCCCGGCGCCGCTGTATTCGAAGTGGGCCGCCGATTTCAACAAGGCCACCGGCGCCAAGATCAACTACCAGTCG
>NZ_JBFREQ010000030.1:0-82231 GCF_052114385.1 Variovorax sp. M-6
GGGTCGCGAAGGCATGCCAAGACGGGCCAATCAAGGCGCGCGACGCCGCATGTGCGTTGGCACATGCAAGGAGTGCAACGCGGAGTGGCACGTCTTGGCATGCCTTCCCTTCGGGTTGCCCGGCCCAGGGGCTGTCTGCGGCGTTGCCCACGCTTGCAAGGCGCAAGCCTTGCTGCGCACGGGCGCCTTGCGTCCAGCCCCTGGGCCGGGCAACGCGATCCCTGGAAATAGGGTGAACACGCCCTAGCTGGTGAGCGCGTCGGCCTGCCTGGAAACGCTGGCCTGCACGACCGCCGCAAAGGGCTCGGCCAGCGGCGAGGCGAAGCTCCCCGGCGGCGGATAGGCCAGCACCACCGACTGCAGCGCGAGCTGCCCGCGCAGCCGCCGGCAGGCGATGCGCTTGCCGTCATAGGCCTGGTCGCGCACCGGCCGCGTCGTCAGCAACGAGACGCCGAGCCCGTTCGCCACCAGCGCGCGGACCATCTCGAGCGAGGCGCTCTCGTGGGCGATCCGCGGCATGACGCCGGCGTCGCGAAACAGCGAGAGGAAGTACTCGCGGCTGTGCGGCAGGTTGATCAGCACCAGCGGCTCGCGCGAGAGGTCGGCGATGCGCAGGCTCGTGGCCTGGGCCAGCCGGTGCCCCCACGGCAGCAGCGCGTAGGGGCGCAGCTGCATCAAGGGCTCGAGCCGCACGCCGCGCGCCAGGCCGAGGTCGTACATCAGCGCGACGTCGAGCGCGCCGCGCTCCAGCATTCGCGTGAGGGTTTCGGTGTCGCCTTCGACCAGCTGCACCTCGATGGCCGGGCAGGCCACGGCCATGCGGGCCAGCATGTCCGGCAGCCAGCGCGGCGCCAGCGTGCTCAGGCAGCCGACGCGCAGCAGGCCGGCCAGCTCGCCCGAGCGCGGCGCAGCCAGCGCGCGCGCCTGCTCGAGCAGCGCATGCGCCTCGCGATGGCGCCGCGCACCGGCGCCGGTGAGCTCGAGCCCGCGCGCGTGCAGCCGGACGAACAGCGGCTCGCCCCACTGTTCTTCCAAGTCGGCGATCGCCTTGGAGATCGACGGCTGCGACACGCTGAGCGCCTCGGCCGCCCGGGCGGCGCCGCCGTGCCGGGCCGCGGCGACGAAGTACTCGAGTTGGCGAAGGTTCAGATGAATCATCTTTTTTGATCCAGAGCATCAATGAACAGTATTTTCAATTGATTCAATGCACACCGACCATGGCGACCTTCCGGTCACGAAAGGACCCCGCCATGACAGCCTCCGCCCGTCCGCTCGACGGCATCCGCATCCTCGACTTCACCCGCGTGCTCGCGGGGCCGCTTTCCACCGCGCTGCTGGCCGACCTGGGGGCCGAGGTGATCAAGATCGAACCGCCGCAAGGCGACGACTACCGCGCCATCGGGCCGATGAGGAACGGCGAGAGCGCTCTCTTCACGGTGATGAACCGCAACAAGAAGAGCATGGTGCTCGACCTCAAGCAGCCCGATGCGGTGCGCCTGGTGCGCGAACTCGCGGCCCGCGCCGACGTGGTGGTCGAGAACTTCCGCCCGGGCGTGGCCGAGCGGCTCGGCATCGGCCCCGAGTCGCTCGCGCGGCTGAATCCGAAGCTGGTCTACGTCAGCGTCTCGGGCTTCGGCCAGACCGGCCCCTATGCCCATCGCCCGGCCTACGACATCATCGTTCAGGCCATGAGCGGACTGATGGAGGCCACGGGCGACCCCGATGGCCCGCCCACCCTGGTCGGCGAGGCGGTGTCGGACGTGGTGGCCGGCCTGTTCGCCTCCTGGGCCACGCTGGCCGCGCTGCTGCAGACCCAGCGCACCGGCCGCGGCCAGCACGTGGACGTCGCGATGTTCGACACCACGCTGAGCTTTCTCGCGACCTCGATGGCGCGCTATCTCTTCACGGGCAAGCCGGCGCGGCGGGTCGGCAACCGGCATCCGCTGTCGGCGCCGTTCGGTGTCTATCGCGCGCAGGACGGCCACTTCGCGCTGGCGGTGCTCAACAAGAAGCTGTTCGATGCGCTGGCCGTCGCCATGGAGATCCCCACCCTCGTGCAGGACCCGCGCTTCACCACCGACGAGCTGCGCTCCGAGCAGGAGCCGGCGTTGCGCAGCCTGATCGAAGACTGGGCCGGGGCCCATCCGGTCGAGGAGGTCGTGCGCCGCCTCGACGCCGCGGGCGTGCCCGCGGCGCCGATCTGGAACATCGCGCAGGCGCTGGAATCCCCGCAGGCCCAGGCGCGCGAACTGCTGCGTGCCGTGCAGGACGATCGCCTGCCCGGCCTTCGCCTGCCGACTCAGCCCGTGCGCTTCGGCGGCGCCGCACCCAACCGCAACGCACGCGCCCCCGCGCTCGGCGAACACACCGACGAACTGCTCGCCAGCCTGCTGGGCTGCGGCCTCGACAAGCTCGCCGAGTTGCGCGAAGCCGGTGCCTTCGGCAGCGCAGCCCCCTCCTCTTCATCACCCAAGGAAACGACATGACACGACTCGGCGTCACCGAAGATGACCAGGCCCTGGCCGACGCGGTCGGGCGCTATGCGGCCGAGGCCGTCGCGCCGCTCGCGCGCGCCATCGACGAGGAGGAGCGCTCGGCCGCCTGCCATGTGCCGCAGCTCGCCGCGCTCGGCGTGATGGGCATGAACCTGCCCGAGCGCTGGGGCGGCCCCGGCGTGTCGCCGACGGCGATGCTGCTGTCGCTGGTCGAGATCTCGCGCGCCTGCGCCGCGACCTCCTCGATGATCGGCGCCCACTACCTGGGCACCGACGCGGTGCTGATCGGCGGCGACGACGCCCAGCGCGCGCGCTACCTGCCGCGTGCCGCCAGCGGCGAATGGCTGGCCGGCTTCGCGCTCACCGAGCCGCGCGGCGGCTCGCACCCGGCGGATCTGCGCACGCGTGCCGTTCGGGACGGCGACCACTACCGCATCGATGGCGTCAAGCATTTCATCTCGAACGCGGCCGAGGCGAAGTTCCTGGTGGTGTTCGCCAAGACCGACGCCACGGCCGGCGCGCGCGGCGTCAGCGCCTTCATCGTCGACACCGACCTGCCCGGCGTGACCGTCTCGCCGCCCGAGAAGCTGATGGGCATCCGCGGCGGCCATGCCTTCGAGGTCGCCTTCGAGTCGGTGAGGGTCCCGCTGGCGAACCGCCTCAGCGACGAAGGCAGCGGCTTCAAGACCGCCATGAAGGTGCTCGACAACAGCCGGCTCGACGTCGCCGCGACCTCGCTCGGCATCGCCGAGGCCGCGCTGGCCGCGGCCGTAGCCTGGGCCCGCGATCGCCAGGTCGGCGGCGAGCCGCTGGCCGGCAAGCAGGGCATCCAGTGGATGCTGGCCGACATGAAGCTGCGGCTCGAAGCCTCCTGGGGCCTCACGATGCAGGCCCTGGCGCTGCGCACCGCGGGCGAGCCCTTCACGCTGCAGTCGGCGATGGCCAAGCTCCATGCCTCCGAGATGGTCGCCTTCGTGACCGACACCGCGCTGCAGATCCACGGCGGCTACGGCTTCACGCGCGAGATGCCGCTCGAGCGCTACGTGCGCGACGCGCGCATCCTGCGCATCTACGAAGGTTCGTCGGAGATTCAGCGAAACATCATCGCACGCATCGTGCTGGGCTGAGCGCCGCCCGGGGGGCCGCTTCGGAGACAATGGGCACCGCGCGCACGGGAGGTGCGCGCGACCTCCTCAGCGACACGCGCTGCGGTGCCTCGGAGACAGAGGCGCGGCGCGACCCAACCATGGCGACCCCCTTGTCATCCCAGGCTTCCGAATCCCAGGCGATCGCGCCTGAACTGATCCTTCACGAGATCTTCGGCTACGCGCAGTTCCGCGGTCCCCAGCAGGCGATCGTCGACCATGTCGTGGCCGGCGGCGACGCGCTGGTGCTGATGCCCACGGGCGGCGGCAAGTCGCTGTGCTACCAGATCCCCGCCATCGCGCGCCAGCGCGCGGGCCACGGCGTGACCGTGGTGGTGTCGCCGCTGATCGCGCTGATGCACGACCAGGTCGGCGCGCTGCACGAGGCCGGCGTCGACGCCGCCTTCCTCAATTCGACGCTCGACTGGGAGCAGACGCAGGACGTCGAGCGCCGCATGCTGCGCGGCGAGATCACGCTGCTGTATGCGGCGCCCGAGCGCGTCAACACGCCGCGCTTCCTGTCGCAGCTCGATTCGCTCAGGGAGCGCGGCAAGCTGGCGCTGTTCGCGATCGACGAAGCGCATTGCGTGAGCCAGTGGGGCCACGACTTCCGCCCCGAATACCGCGCGCTGACGGTGCTGCATGAACGCTATGCCGGCGTGCCGCGCATCGCGCTCACGGCCACCGCCGACGCGCTCACGCGCGCCGACATCGTGGAGCGGCTGCAGCTCGAAGAGGCGCGCCAGTTCGTCTCCAGCTTCGACCGGCCCAATATCCGCTACACCATCGTCGAGAAGAAGGAAGCCACCACCCAGCTGATGCGCTTCATCGAGCGCGAGCACGAGGGCGACGCGGGCGTGGTCTATTGCCAGTCGCGCAAGCGGGTCGAGGACGTGGCCCAGACCCTGCGCGATGCCGGCGTCAACGCCCTGCCCTATCACGCGGGCCTCGATGCCGCGGTGCGCCAGAAGCACCAGGACCGCTTCCTGCGCGACGAGGGCATCGTGATGGTGGCCACCATCGCCTTCGGCATGGGCATCGACAAGCCCGACGTGCGCTTCGTCGCCCACCTCGACATGCCGAAGAACATCGAGGGCTACTACCAGGAGACCGGCCGCGCCGGCCGCGACGGTGCGGCGGCCGATGCCTGGATGGCCTACGGCCTGCAGGACGTGGTGAACCAGCGCCGCATGATCGACGAAAGCCCGGCCGGCGAGGAATTCAAGCAGGTGATGCGCGGCAAGCTCGACGCCCTGCTGTCGCTGGCCGAGGCCAGCGATTGCCGGCGCGTGCGGCTGCTGGGCTACTTCGGCGAGAAGAGCACGCCCTGCGGGAACTGCGACAACTGCATCACGCCGCCCCAGGTCTGGGACGGCACGGACGCGGCCCGCAAGCTGCTCTCCACCATCTACCGCGTGCAGCAGCAAAGCGGCATCAGCTTCGGTGCCGGCCACATCATGGACATCCTGCGCGGCAAGGCGACCGAGAAGGTCAAGCAGTTCGGGCACGAGAGCGTCAGCACCTTCGGCATCGGCGCGGAGTTCAGCGAAGCGCAATTGCGCGGCGTGCTGCGCCAGCTGATCGCCACCGGCGCGCTGTCGGTCGACGCCCAGGCCTACAACACGCTGCAGCTCACCGACGGCTCGCGCGCCGTGCTCAAGGGCGAAACCCAGGTGATGCTGCGCGAATCGGTCTCCTCGCCGGCCGAGCGCAAGCCGCGGCGCGACAAGGCGGTTCGCGGCGCGCCCTCGCCGGCCGCCGCCGCGCTCGACGCTTCGGGCCAGGCCCGCTTCACGGCGCTCAAGGCCTGGCGCGCCGAAGTCGCGAAGGAGCACAACCTGCCGGCCTACGTGATCTTCCACGACGCCACGCTGGCCGCGATCGCCGAGCGCGCGCCGGCCACCCTCGAAGACCTGCAGGGCATCAGCGGCATCGGCAGCAAGAAACTCGAGGCCTACGGCGAAGACGTGCTCCGCGTCTGCGCGGCGTTCTAGCTCGCCCCCCAGGTTGGCTACGGGCGAGTGACGATGCGGTTTTCGCGCAGCGGCGAGCGCACCAGGTAGGGAACGCCGGCGGCCTCGGCCTTGCCGAGCGCGACCTCGGCCTTGCTTGCCGCCGCGGCCGGGCAGGCACCGGTGCTGCGCAAGCTCAGTGCGGCCGCCAACCGGGCCTCCGCCGGATCGCCCAGCGCATGGCCGAAGTCGTCCGCCACCGCGCAGGTCGGCGCGAAGCCGTCGCCATAGTCGCCGGCGCCGAGCTGGTTCACGCCCTGGAACTGGATCGCGAAGTAGGTGGTGCCGCAGTTGTCCTGCGGATAGAAGCCATAGGGCTTGCCGCAGGTGGCGCCGCCGATCAGGTTCACCACGATGCCCACGCCGCGCAGGCTGTTGACGACCGATTCGCTGGCCGAGCAGGTGTCCGGCCCGGTGAGCACCGTGACGCGCGACAGGCCCAGTTGCGGCAAGGGCTGTCCCGCCTTGGTCGAGAAACCGCGTGTGGTCGCGTGGAACGGAATGGTCGCCTGCCCCGCGGTCAGGCGAAACGGGTTCTTGCTGTTGAACTGCAGCCTCTCGAACACCGCGTCGCGGGTGGCCGAATCCGTGCCGATCATGTAGGCCAGTTCGCTGGCGATGTCGAGCAGGCCGCCGCCGTTGTAGCGCATATCGATCACGAGGTCCGTGATCGAGTCCGCCTTGAGCTGGTTGACGGCGGCGATCAGCTGCGATTCGGCCGTCGCCACATGGTCGTTGAAGAGCAGGTAGCCGACCGGCCCATTGGCGGCGGCGAGGCTCTTCACGCTCTGCACAGGCGTGCGCGTGATGCGCGCCGAGTTCAGGCTGACCGTGCGCAAGCTGCCGTCGGCCGCCTGCAGCCTGAAGCTGTGCGACTCGCCCTCGCGCACCGGCGCCAGCCCCGCATTGAGTCCGGCCACATTCGCTCCGGATGCCACGTCGATGCCATCGATCTCGATCAGCTTCATGCCGCGCTCGATCGCGGCCTGCGCCGCCGGCGACCCGGGCTCGGTGAAGGCGACACGAATGTCGCGCGGCGGCGCGGCGCTCAGGAAGGCCAGTTCGAGGCCATAGCCGACCTCGATGCCGCTTTGCGACGATGCACGGTAGTCCGCCGTGTCGGCGGTGAAGTGGAAACGGTCCCTGGCGCGGCCGGAGGCGGTCAGGGCCGGCGTCTTCAAGGCGCCGAAGTACGCGATCGGCGTGGCGTAGTCCTTGGCGGCCAGCGTGGTCGGCACCTCGCCGAACCACAGGTAGGTCTCGTCGATCCAGCCGCGCACCCAGCTTTTCTCGGTGTCGAGCGAACCGGGGCGGTCGGGAAAGGCCGCGCCGGTGTCCGGATCGACGCCGAAGCGCGGTGCGGCACACTGGCCCTGCACGCTCGCCGAAGCGACGATCGCCTCGCCGCCCGGTGCCACCGGCGCGGGCGCGGCCACCAGCGGCAAGGCCGCGCCTCCACCGCCGCCACCGCCCCCGCATGCCGCCAGCAACCCAGCCGCTGCCAGTGCGGCAGCGCCCACGGCGCGCCGCGCCGTGTCCATCGAACGCACTCCCCCCATCGAACGCACTCCCTCTCGCGGGCCGCGGAAACGGCCCGCCTCTTGTGTGGGTCTTATTGAACGAAACCGATGCCGCGCGACTCGCGCACTTCGGGTTTGATGCGGTGCTCCGCATCGAGCTGGTCCAGGAACTCGGCGGCCGAGAACTCGATCGCCAGGATGTCGGTCTGGCGCTTGACCGCGGCGAAATCGCCCGGGCACAGCTGCGGCAGCCTGGCCAGCCGCAGTTTGATCTCGCTGGTGATCAAGCTCGCATCGCCGGCCAGCGCCTCGGTCACGAACATCCGCTCGCGCTGCTCGCCGGTCAACGGCATGAACTTGATCTTGAAGGTGAAGCGGCGCAGCGCGGCCTGGTCGAGCCGGTCGAGCAGGTTGGTGGTGCAGACGAAGATGCCGTCGAAGCGCTCCATGCCCTGCAGCATCTCGTTGACCTCGGTCACTTCATAGGTGCGCTGGGCCCCGCGGCGGTCCTGCAGGAAGCTGTCGGCCTCGTCGAGCAGCAGCACGGCCTTCTCGGCTTCGGCCTCCTTGAACATGGCCGCCATGTTCTGCTCGGTCTCGCCGACGTACTTGCTCATCAGGTCGCTCGCCTGCTTGATGATCAGCGGCCGCCCGATCGCCTTGGCGATGTGCTCCGCCAGCGCCGTCTTGCCGGTGCCGGGCGCGCCGTAGAAGCACAGCGTGCCATGGCCGCGCGCCTTCAGCGCCTCGACGATGCGCGGGATCTCGAAACGGGTCTCGACGTTGAGCATCTCGAGGTCGTAGGTGGTGACGCTGCGGCGCGCGCCCAGGCCATCGGACGTGCCGAGCGCGAGATCGGCATTCTTGAGCTGGCGCTCGATCAGGCTCTCGACGGACCCCCCGTCGGTCATCGCCAGCTCGGCGAAGCGCACCGCGGTCCGGATCTGCGCCGGCGTCAGGCCCTTGCGCCCGGCCAGCTTGGCCGTGAAGGCATCGGACACCGAGACGCCCTCGAGCGTCTTGCGCACCAGTTGCTCGCGAGCGCCGGGCGGCGGGGACTTGAGCTCCAGGTGGTAGGCAAAGCGGCGCCGGAAGGCCGGATCGATCTGCTCGATGCGGTTGGTGACCCACAGCGTCGGCACCGCGTTCGATTCGAGGATCTGGTTGACCCAGGCCTTGCCGCTCACGCTGCCGCTGGTGGGAGAGGGGACCTGCTCGGCGCGCGCCATGAGTTGCGCAGCCTCGGTGCTGATCGGCGGGAACACGTCCTCGACCTCGTCGAACAGCAGGGCCGCCTGCTCGCTGCCCTTCAGGAACACCTGGGCGATCTGCAGCGAGCGGTAGCGATCGCGGCCCGACAGCGAGTTGCCGTCGCGGTCGGCGTACTCGACCTCGAACAGCTCCAGCCCCGCGGCTTGCGCGACCACCTTGGCGAGCTCGGTCTTGCCGGTGCCCGGAGGCCCGTAAAGCAGCACGTTGACGCCCGGCTCCTTGCGCGCGACTGCGGCGCGCAGCAGGGTGACCAGCATCTGCGCATCGTCCAGCACGAAGGAAAAATCGTGGACCGACAGCGCGCTCTTGGCGGACGGCCGCGTGAACACCGCCATCAGCTCGTTGCGATCGCGGTATTCGCGCATCAGCACCGGCGGCAGCTTCTCGCTGACCTTCATGAGATCGGCCAGGTCGGTGATGTTGTGCTCGGAGATCAGGTTCTCGACCAGCCCGATGCGCTCCAGCCGGGACCCGGCGCGCAGCGCCTCGCCGACCTCGCTGGCGCTGACCCCGGCCACTTCGGCGATCGCGGCATAGGCCTCGGGCGCGTTGTTGACCTTGAACTCGACCAGCAGCGAGCGCAGGTCGCGCTGGTAGCGCGCCAGCGTGCCGTAGAGCAGCAGCGCGCGCTCGGCCTTGTTGAGCTGCAGCAGGCCGGCCAGCGCGTCGATGTTCTTCTCGACCAGGGTCGACTGCTTGCGCAAGGCATGGGTGAGCCAGTCGCGCGTCACCGACAGCACCGACAGCAGGTCCTTGGGCTGATCCTTGGCGTATTCGTCGAGGTAGAAGAACAGCGTGCCTTCCTCGTAGGGGCCGCGCCAGACACCATGGCGATCGAGCAGCGTGCGGCCGTCGTAGGCCTCGACGCCCTTCCAGATCTCGTTGCCGACGCAACGCCGCACCAGAAACTCGCGCAGGCGCTGCAGCACCGGCAGCGGCCAGACCAGATGGCGGCCGGTCAGGGACAGCAGCCCGTTGAGGTCCCGGCGCACGTTGAAGCGCGGGCCCTGCTTGGCCGCGAGAGTGAGCACGAAGTGCGAACACATGAGTTCGAGCACCGGCGCTTCCTTGAGTCCGGGCGATGGCAATGCGTGGCCGCGCGAAGCCGCGGCCACCACATCGACACCGGAACGCTTGACCATCGGACAACCTCCAGCTAGGAGCGGGTGAATCTGGAAGCGACCATAACGCAGAGTTTTGGCTTCGGGAAGACCAAGGGCACGAAATACCCTCATGTCGCGAATCCGTCCACAATTCACCGGATGGTTGGAATCGAAGACATAGAACGCGCGGCGGTCCGCCTGCAGGGGCAGGTGCTGGACACCCCCTGCGTCGAATCACGCACCCTTTCCGAGATCGTCGGCGCCCAGGTGTTCCTCAAGTTCGAGAACCTGCAGTTCACCGCCTCCTTCAAGGAACGCGGCGCCTGTAACAAGCTGGTCGACCTCTCGGAAGCCGGCACGCGGGGCGTGATCGCCATGTCGGCCGGCAACCATGCCCAGGGCGTGGCCTATCACGCGCAGCGCCTGGGGCTGCGCGCGCTGATCGTGATGCCACGCTTCACGCCGGGCGTGAAGATCGAACGCACGCGCGGCTTCGGTGCCGAAGTGGTGCTGCACGGCGACACGCTCGATGCGGCCCGCGCGCACGCACTGGCGCTCGCCGAGCGCGAGGGGCTGGCCTTCGTCCACCCCTACGACGACGAGGCGATCATCGCCGGGCAGGGCACGCTGGCGCTCGAAATGCTGGATGCCGTACCCGATCTGGACGTGCTGCTGGTCTCGGTGGGCGGCGGCGGGCTGATCGCCGGCATGGCGGTCGCCGCCAAGGCGCGCAAGCCGGACATCCGCATCGTGGGCGTCCAGACCTCGCGCTTCCCGGCCATGGTGAATGCGGTGCAGGGCACCCACCACCCCCAGGGCACGAGCACGATCGCCGAAGGCATCGCCGTGGGCACGCCCGGCGTGCTGACCCGCGAGATCATCGCCCGCGAGGTCGACGACCTGCTGCTGGTGGACGAGGGAGACATCGAGCAGGCGGTGCTGATGCTGCTCGAGATCGAGAAGACGCTGGTCGAGGGCGCGGGTGCGGCCGGACTGGCCGCGCTGATCCGCCATCCCGACCGCTTCCGCGGCCAGCGCGTCGGCCTCGTGCTGTCAGGCGGGAACATCGACCCGCTGCTGCTGGCGGCAATCATCGAGCGCGGCATGGTGCGCGCCGGCCGGCTCGCGCGCGTGCGGGTCAGTGCGCGCGACGTTCCGGGCTCCCTGGCCCATATCACGGCCACCGTGGCGGAAGCGGGCGCCAACATTGATGAAGTGCACCATCAGCGTGCGTTCACCATGCTGGCGGCGCAGAACGTGGATGTGGAACTGGTGCTCCAGACGCGCGGGCGAGAGCACCTGGCGGCGGTGCTGGAGGCCTTGCGCGGGGCGGGGTTCGAGGCTGCGGAGCAGCGCTGACATCCTGCTGGCGCAGATGCGGCCAAGCCAGTCCGCCGGGTCTGGCAACCCCCTAGACCGCGGCCGGCGTATCAACCGGTAAAATGACCGCCAGTCTCGAGTACCCAAGGAATCCCGATGTCCAATCCCACCCCCCACGAGCCCGGCCATGCAGTTGCCGTCGAACCCGACGCGGTCGAGTCGATCGTCCCCCTCATGCCCCTGGTGCTACCCCTCGTCGGCGGGGTGCTGATGCTTCTTCTGGCCTCCATCGCCATCTACATGGCCTGATTCCGGCGGTCGCCCCCGCGGACACCCCGTGTCCCCGCGCTGGCGCGACCTGCCTCAGGTCCAGGGGGTCGCCCGAGCGCCGGCCCGCCCTGGTCCACACGGGCTTCCATCCAGCCTCCTCCCTAGACGGAAGCGTTTTTTCCAACGGACTTCGGCCGCCCGATCGCGTCGAGTCCCGTTCGAAAAGACGATTTTCAACTTCGGAGATATACGATGAACGCACCGCTGAAGGGACTCGCCATGCAAGCGCCCTCCCATGTCAAGAACGCGAAGCTGATCGCCTGGGTGGCCGAGATGGCCGCGCTGTGCAAGCCCGAGCGCATCCATTGGTGCGATGGCAGCCAGGAAGAGTACGACCAGCTCTGCCAACTGATGGTCGATGCCGGCACCCTCAAGAAGCTCAATCCGGCCAAGCGTCCCAACTCCTTCCTCGCCACCTCCGATCCGAGCGACGTCGCGCGCGTCGAAGACCGCACCTTCATCTGCTCCGCGAAGAAGGAAGACGCCGGCCCGACCAACAACTGGATGGCCCCGGCGGAAATGCGCGCGACGCTGCAGCCGCTGTTCGACGGCTGCATGAAGGGCCGCACGATGTACGTCGTGCCGTTCAGCATGGGCCCGCTCGGCTCGCCGATCGCGCACATCGGCATCGAGCTGTCCGACAGCCCCTACGTGGCGGTCAACATGAAGATCATGACCCGCATGGGCCGCGCCGTGTACGACGTGCTCGGCGACAACGGCGAGTTCGTGCCCTGCGTGCACACGGTCGGCGCGCCGCTGCAAGCCGGCCAGCAGGACGTGGCCTGGCCCTGCAACAAGACCAAGTACATCGTCCACTACCCGGAGACGCGCGAGATCTGGAGCTACGGTTCGGGCTACGGCGGCAACGCGCTGCTCGGCAAGAAGTGCTTCGCGCTGCGCATCGCGTCGAACATGGGCCGCGACGAAGGCTGGCTGGCCGAGCACATGCTGATCCTCGGCGTGACCAACCCGGCCGGCAAGAAGTACCACGTGGCCGCGGCCTTCCCGAGCGCCTGCGGCAAGACCAACTTCGCGATGCTGATCCCGCCGGCCGGCTTCGACGGCTGGAAGGTCACGACCATCGGCGACGACATCGCCTGGATCAAGCCCGCCGCCGACGGCAAGCTGCGCGCGATCAACCCCGAGGCGGGCTATTTCGGCGTTGCGCCCGGCACCAACATGCAGACCAACCCGAACTGCATGGCCAGCCTCGACCGCGACGTGATCTTCACCAACGTGGCCCTGACCGATGACGGCGACGTCTGGTGGGAAGGCATGGGCGAGGCCCCCGCGCACGCGATCGACTGGCAGGGCAAGGACTGGACGCCCGCGATCGCCAAGGAGACCGGCGCCAAGGCCGCGCATCCGAACGCCCGCTTCACGGTCGCCGCGATCAACAACCCGGCGCTCGACGCGGCCTGGGACGACCCGAAGGGCGTGGCGATCGACGCCTTCATCTTCGGCGGCCGGCGCTCGACCACCGTGCCGCTGGTGACCGAAGCGCGCAACTGGATCGAGGGCGTCTACATGGCGGCGACGATGGGCTCGGAGACCACCGCCGCGGCCGCCGGCCAACAGGGCGTGGTGCGGCGCGATCCGTTCGCGATGCTGCCCTTTGCCGGCTACAACATGAGCGACTACTTCCAGCACTGGCTGGACCTCGGCAAGAAGCTCGAGGCCTCGGGCGCCCGGCTGCCGAAGATCTACACCACCAACTGGTTCCGCAAGGGCGAGGACGGCAAGTTCGTCTGGCCGGGCTACGGCGAGAACATGCGCGTGCTCAAGTGGATGATCGACCGCATCGAGCAGAAGGCCGAAGGCAGCGAACACGTGTTCGGCGTCAGCCCGCGCTACGAGGACCTCAACTGGACCGGCCTGGACTTCAGCGCCAAGCAGTTCGACACTGTCACCAGCATCGACAAGGCCGCCTGGCAGGCCGAACTGAAGCTGCATGCCGAGCTGTTCGAGCAACTGGCGCACCACCTGCCGCAGGAGTTGCCGGCGACGAAGGCGGCGATCGAGAAGCGCCTCGCGGCCTGAGCCTCTGCGCCAACGAAAAAGCCGCCCGAGGGCGGCTTTTTTCATGCAGCCGGCCCGCAGGCCGGCGAAGCGATCAGTAGTACTGGCCGAGATTCACGCGGCGCAGGGCCTCGTGAAGCGTCGGGACGCGGACGTCGGCCGAGCGCTGGGCAACCCGCTCCAGTGAACGCGCCTTGCCGGTGGCGGGCAGTTCGACGTCGGCGGCCTGCTGGCGCGTGGCGATGGCGTTGAGCTCGCTGAGGATGCGCGGGTCCTGCTTGGCGTAGGCCAGGAACTGCTCGTCCGCGCGCTCGGCGGCGCGGCGCCTGGCGGCACCGCGGGTGGAGGCGATGACGCGAGCGGCCAGCGAACGCGCGGTGCCGGCGAACAGCGCCAGGCCGACGAAGGCCACGCCCCACAGCACCATCCAGGCCAGCATCAGGCCGCCCTCTTCGGTGACCGTCATCAGCCGGTCGGCGACGACCAGCAAGGACGACACGATGGCCGCCAGCAGCAACGCGGCGAGGCCGCGGGCGCCATCGAAACCGCGGCGGGCGGCGCGGACGCGCTCGAATGCCGCCTCGGCGCGAACGATGCCGGGGTGCGTTACGGGCTTTTCAACGTGGATGAAGCTGGTCATGGTGTTCCTCCTGAAAGGACTAGAGGCCGGAGCCGATGCCTCGATATTAGGGGTTACCCTAGTGTTTTGCCACTTTATCTTGCTGATGTTTATCATTCACATTACTTATGGATGTCAACTTTCGCACGCTCGATCTGAACCTGCTTCGCGTGTTCGACGAGGTGATGGCGGAGCGCAACCTCACGCGCGCCGCCCGGAACCTGTCGATCACCCAGCCCGCGGTCAGCAACGCGCTGCGCCGGCTGCGCGAGGTTCTCGGCGACGAGCTGGTGCGGCGCGCCGGCGCGGGCGTGGAGCCGACGCCGCGGGCGCTGGCGCTGTGGCCCACGGTGCGCGACGCGCTGCGACAACTGCAGCACACCCTGGCCCCGGGTGAATTCGATGCCGGGACCGCCGACACCACTTTCCTGCTGGCGATGGCCGACGCCACGGCCGCCGAACTGATGCCGGGCCTGATCGGGATCGTCGAGGAGGAGGCCCGCGCGGTGTCGCTGCGCGTGCTGCCGCTGACGACGCGCGACCCGCGGCGGATGCTGGAGCAGGAGGAAGTCGACGTCGCGATCGGCTACTTTCCGGCCGTGGTCGCCAGCCTGGCCGCCCGCGGGCAGTCCGGCGTCGGCGCGCCCTTCGAGACGCAACGGCTCTATGTGGGGCAGTACGTGTGCGTCATGCGCCGCGGCCATCCGCTGGCGGATGCGCCGTTGACGCTCGACAGCTATTGCGCCGCCCGCCACCTGCTGGTGAGCTTCTCGGGCCGGCCCTACGGCTTCATCGACCAGACGCTGGGCGCCATGGGACGCGAACGGCGCATCGTGGTCACGGTCAACCAGTTCTTCACGGCCGGGCGGGTGGTCGCCAACTCGAACCTGCTGACGGTGATGCCGCGGCATTTCGCACGCGTGACCGGCATCGACGATCACCTGGTGCTGCGCGAGCTTCCCTTCGACCAGCCGCTGGTGCATGTGGATGCGCTGTGGCATCGGCGCGCGCAGCATGCGCACGCGCACGGGTGGCTGCGCCAGGCGCTGCTGCGCTCGGCCGGGGCGGCGTTTGCCGGTTCGCCGAGCGAGCCGGCGCCTTGACGATCAGCGGACGACGCTGAGCCAGGCGCTGGCGGCGGCGCGCAGTTCCTGGGCGTGATGGGCATCGAGGCCGGCACGGCGGTCGGCGCTCTGCAGCAGGATGGCGGCCGGGCTGTCATCGACGGCCTTGTCGGCCGGGCGGAGGAAACGAGCCACGAGGGCAATGAGGTGAAACATGGTGGTGCGCTGCCCCGACGGGCTGCGCCAAGTGACGATGAACCAAGGTTAAGGGTTTTCCCTAGTTTATCAAGCCAGAGGTTATGCGCAACACGCATGAAGGCATCGTCTAGACTGCATCCATGAAGCTTCAGTTGCTCTCGGATCTGCACATCGAAGTGCATCCTCAGCTCCAGATCGCCCCGGCGCCGGGCGCCGACCTGCTGGTGCTTGCCGGCGATATCGGCTCCTACCAGGAGGGATCGCGCCTCGTGGCGCCCGATTTCGGGCTGGCCCGCTTTTCGCCGCGCCATGGCTGGCCGGTCCCGGTCATCTATGTCCCGGGCAATCACGAGTACGACAACGCGGATTTCGACGAGGTGCACAGCCGGCTTCGAGAAACCTGCGAGGCGCTGGAGATCGGCTGGCTGGAGCGCGAGACCCGGACGATCGACGGCGTGCGCTTCGTCGGCACCACGCTGTGGGCGGATTTCGACGCGCTGGTCGAGCCCTCGGACACGCTGGGCGACGCCCTCAAGAAGCGCGGCAAGGCCATGCGCGCGGCCAACTTCTATCTTGAGAAAGCCGCCACGAGGCGCGCCGGGGAGATCTTCCTCGCGGACGCATTAAGGGAGCACTCACTGACATGCCAGGAATGGCTGCGCAACGAACTCGCCCTGGACTTCGACGGTACGACCGTGGTCATCACGCATTTCGCGCCGACGCTGGCGAGTGCCGATCCGCGCTATGGCCTGAGCCCCGGCACCGCGGGCTTCTGCAACTCGCTGGACGAACTGCTGCCCCGGGCCGATCTCTGGCTGCACGGCCACCTGCATTGCCACTTCGACTACGTCAAGGACGGCTGCCGCGTGGTCGCGAATCCCCTGGGCTACATGGGCAAGGGCGAGCAGGAGGACTTCAGGCCCGAGCTGCTGATCGAGGTGCCGCGGCGGCCTGAGCGCGCCGGCTGACGAGCGGCCGGCACGGGATCGCGCCGCGATGCGGCCGCCCCCTATGATCGGCGCGCATTCGCAGCAGGGGATACGCGTGCTCAACGGCTTGTGGCTTGGCTTCTTTCTCACGGCGGCAGTGGCGGCGCTCGCGCGCTGGCTGCTCGGCGGCGACGCGACCGTGTTCGCCACCGTGGTCGAGAGCCTGTTCGCCATGGCCCGGCTCTCGGTCGAGGTGATGGTGCTGCTGTTCGGCACGCTCACGCTGTGGCTGGGCTTCCTGCGCATCGCCGAGGCCGCGGGCATCGTGGACCGCCTCGCCCGGCTGCTGGCACCGTTGTTCCGCCGCCTGATGCCCGAGGTGCCGGCCGGGCATCCGGCGCTCGGCCTCATCACGCTCAACTTCGCGGCCAACGCGCTCGGGCTGGACAACGCGGCGACGCCGATCGGCCTCAAGGCGATGCGCGAATTGCAGACGCTCAATCCGAGCGCGACGACCGCGAGCAATGCACAGATCCTGTTCCTGGTGCTCAACGCCTCGTCGCTGACGCTGCTGCCGGTCACGATCTTCATGTACCGCGCGCAGCAGGGTGCGGCCGATCCGACGCTGGTGTTCCTGCCGATCCTGCTGGCGACCAGTGCCTCGACGCTGGTCGGGCTGCTGTCGGTGGCCTTCATGCAGCGGCTCAGGTTGTGGGACCCGGTGGTGCTGGCCTACCTGCTGCCCGGCGCGCTGCTGCTCGGCGGCTTCATGGCGCTGCTCGCGACGCTCTCGGCCACGGCCCTGGCTTCGCTCTCCTCGCTGCTCGGCAACCTCACGCTGTTCGGGCTGATCGTCGGCTTCCTGCTGGCCGGGGCGCTCCGGCGGGTCCGGGTCTACGAGTGCTTCGTCGAAGGCGCCAAGGAGGGCTTCGATGTCGCGAAGAACCTGCTGCCCTACCTGGTCGCGATGCTGTGCGCGGTCGGCGTGCTGCGCGCCTCGGGCGCGCTCGACCTGGCGCTCGAAGGCATCCGCTGGGTCGTCGGGCAGACCGGCTGGGACACGCGCTTCGTCGACGCGCTGCCGACCGCGCTGGTCAAGCCCTTCTCGGGCAGCGCGGCGCGCGCGATGCTGATCGAGACCATGCAAAGCCAGGGCGTCGACAGCTTCCCGGCGCTGGTCGCCGCCACCATCCAGGGCAGCACCGAGACGACCTTCTATGTGCTGGCGGTCTATTTCGGCGCGGTCGGCCTCCAGCGCGCGCGCCATGCCGTGGGTTGCGCGCTGCTGGCGGAACTGGCGGGCGTGATGGCGGCCATCGCGGTCGGCTACTGGTTCTTCGGTTGACCGCCTGAGCCGGCGGCAGCGACCTCGCTCCCGATCGGCCAAAATGGGCCTCCAACTGCCCGCCCTCCCGTGACCGCTCCCGCCCAGGCGCAACCGCCCTCCTTCTCCCTCCACGAGTTCCGCGCATCGCTCGGCATGTTCGCCACCGGCGTGACCATCGTCACGGCGCGGGCCGCGAACGGCGCGCTGGTCGGCCTGACGGCCAATTCCTTCAATTCGGTCTCGCTCGACCCGCCGCTGGTGCTCTGGAGCCTGGCGCGCGGCGCGGCATCGATGGCGGCGCTGCGGACCGGCTCGCACTACGCGATCAACATCCTCGCCGCCAGCCAGAAGAGCCTGGCGGAACGCTTCGCGACCAAGGACGTCGATCGCTGGCGCGAGGTCGTCTACACCGAGGGCATCGGCGGTGCGCCGGTGCTGGTGGGCGCGGCGGCCAGCTTCGAGTGCTTCAACCGCAGCCGCTACGACGAAGGCGACCACGTGATCTTCGTCGGCGAGGTCGAGCGCTGCACCCACAGCGCCGGCGCCTCGCCGCTGCTGTTCCACGGCGGGCGCTTCTACACGGAGCATCCGCTTTGAAGGCGGCGCCGGTGGTGCTGCTGGCGGTGGCGTGCGCGGTCGAAGCCGCGGCGGCGCAGGAGGCACCGAAGCCCGAGAAGCAGAACTGGTTCGACGACCCGTTCTTCCAGGTGGCTTCGGGCATGCCCAACTGCCCGGTGCCGGAAGGCCCGTTCATGACCTCGGAGGAACGGCGCGCGCAGATGCACTCGCGCCTCGAGCGGGGCACCAGCTGCTGGCTGGCCGGCCGCTGCGCCGACAGCAACGCCTACCGCTACGACAAGGCGCTGGCGCCCCAGGTGCAGGCGGCCCTGGCGAAGGTGCCGGGCGTGCGGCGCGGCAGCGTCTGGGTCGTGATCCAGCGCCGCTGGGTGTACCTGCAGGGCTGCGTGCCTTCGCGCGCGCTGGCCGCGTCGCTGGACCGTGCCGTGCGCACGGTGCCCGACGTGGAGGTGGTGCTGCCCGAAATGATGATCGGCACGCGAGGCCGCCCGCCCTACCCGGTCGCGACGCACTGAACAGACAAGAAGAATGATCGAACGCAAGCACCACCTCGACCCCCGCGCGACCGCCCTGCTGGTCGCCTGCTGCGCCTTCTGGGGCTTGCAGCAGATCCTGATCAAGACCACGGTCACCGAAGTGCCGCCGCTGTGGCAGGCCTCGATCCGCATGGCGGGGGCGGTGGTGCTGCTCTGGGCCTGGTGCGCCCGGCGCGGCGTGCCGCTGTTCGAGCGCGATGGCACGCTGCCGGGCGGGCTGCTCGCGGGCGCGCTGTTCGCGGGCGAGTTCATCTGCATCTACATCGGGCTCCAGCTCACGACGGCATCGCGGCTCACGGTGTTCCTCTATACCTCGCCCTTCGTGGTGGCGGTGCTGCTGCCGCGCTGGGTGCCGGCCGAGCGGCTGCGCGGCGTGCAGTGGGTGGGGCTGGCGATCGCCTTCGCGGGCGTGGTGCTGGCCTTCAGCGAGAGCTTCGGCCACAGCACTTCGGCCCAGTTGCGCGGCGACGCGCTGGCCCTCGCCGGCGGCGTGCTGTGGGGGCTCACCACGCTGACGATCCGTGCCACCCGGCTCGCCACCGCCAGCGCCGAGAAAACACTGTTCTATCAAATCGCCGTGACCGCGGCGATCTCGCCGCTCCTGTCGCTGCTGCTCGGAGAGCGCTGGGGCTTCGCCTACTCGGCCTATGCCTGGTTCTCGATCATGCTGCAGACCGTGATCGGCGCCTTCGCGAGCTACCTGGCCTGGATGTGGCTGCTGCGCCACTACCCGGCCACGCGCATTTCCTCCTTCACCTTTCTGACGCCGCTGTTCGCGCTGGTGTTCGGCGTGCTGCTGCTCTCGGAGCCGCTGACGCTGCAGCTCGTGCTGGCGCTGACCGGCGTGGCACTCGGCATCGTGCTGGTGAACCGGCGGCCCGGAGCGCCGGAATGAACTTCCAGCCGGTGCTCGACGCCATCGATGCCGAGCTGCGCCCGCTGCTCGGCGCGGCGGGCCAGGTCGCCAGCTACATCCCGGCGCTGGCGCGCGTGCCGGCGCAGCAGTTCGGCATCGCGCTCAGGACCTGCGACGGCCAGGAGGCCTCGGCCGGCGATGCCGCCACGCCGTTCTCGATCCAGAGCATCTCGAAGCTGTTCACGCTGACGCTCGCGATGCGGCGCCTTGGCGACGTGCTGTGGGAGCGCATAGGCCGCGAGCCTTCGGGCAATCCCTTCAATTCGCTGGTGCAGCTGGAACACGAACAGGGCCGGCCGCGCAACCCCTTCATCAATGCCGGCGCGATCGCGGTGGCCGATCGGCTCGTGAGCCTGGGCCACGCCAAGGCCGACCTGCTCGCGCTGATGTCGAACCTCTGCGGCGAGGCGATCGCCTACGACGAGGAGGTGGCCGCCTCCGAGGCCGTGACCGGCTTCCGCAACATCGCGCTGGCGAACTTCATGAAGAGCTTCGGCAAGATCGACAACGATGTGCGCGAAGTGCTCAGCCTGTACTTCCACCAGTGCGCGATCCGCATGAGCTGCCGGCAGCTGGCGCGCGCCGCCGGCTTCCTGTGCCGCGACGGCGCCCATCCGATCGACGGCGAGCCCGCGATCACGACCGAGCGGCATGCGCGCCGCATCAATGCGCTGATGCTGACCTGCGGCACCTACGATGCCGCCGGCGACGTCGCCTTCTCGATCGGCCTGCCGTGCAAGAGCGGCGTCGGCGGCGGCATCGTTGCCGTGGTGCCCGACCAGCTCACGCTGTGCGTCTGGTCGCCGGCGCTCGATGCCACCGGCAATTCGCTGCTGGGACTGAAGGCGCTGGAGCTGTTCACGGCCCGCACCGGACTTTCCATTTTTTGAATGCCTTCATGACAGACACAGACACCGACGCCGCCCCCCCGATCCAGGAAGCCACCCTCTGGAGCGACGAGCTCTGGACCGCGCGCGTGATCAAGAACGAAGACGACGACGGCTGGGCCGTCGCGATGACGCGCCAGGGCGATCCGGAGCCCGCGCTGGTCGGCCCCTGGACCATGGGCCGCGACAAGAAAAATCCCAAGCCGCTCGATGCGCCGGCCTTCCACACGCTGGTGAAGACGGCCAGCGAAGTGCTGCGCCGGCACGAGCAGCAGCTGCATGCGCAACTCAACAAGAGCGTCAGCGTCGGCGTGGGAACGGAACGCGTCCGCGTGTCGCTGCAGATCGTGCCCGACGAGGACAACCCGCATGCGATGCTGAGGGCGCACGACGACGCCGGCAGCGAGCTCGCCGAGCTGCGCGTGAAGCCCGACTTCAA
Organism: Variovorax sp. M-6; assembly: GCF_052114385.1. NCBI lineage: Bacteria > Pseudomonadati > Pseudomonadota > Betaproteobacteria > Burkholderiales > Comamonadaceae > Variovorax > Variovorax sp. M-6. Next base: position 20,711 of record NZ_JBFREQ010000030.1, read on the forward strand.
GCTCAACGCCGCCAGCGCCGAGGCGTGGATCGACGGCGGCTTCCAGAAGCCGCGCTGAAGGCAAGGGCATCGGCGTTCTGGTCTACGCTTCGCCATGCACTTCCTTCCTGCCCTCCTGCTGTTCCTCCATCTGCTCGCCGCCGCCTTCTGGGTCGGCGGCATGGCCGTGATGCATTTCGCCGTGCGTCCTTCGGCGGTGGCGACGCTCGAACCGCCGCTGCGCCTGCCGTTCATGGCCGCCACGCTGGCACGCTTCTTCGTCGGTGTGTCGTGCGCCATCGGCGTGCTGCTGGCGAGCGGCCTGCTGCTGGTCTGGGCCAGCGGCGGTTTCGCGCAGGTGCACTGGAGCGTGCACGCGATGTTCACCCTCGGGTTGGTGATGATGGCGCTGTTCCTGCACCTGCGCTTCGCGCCCTATCCGCGGCTGCGGCGCGCGGTCGCCGCGAGCGAATGGCCGGCGGCGGCCGCGAACCTGAACCTGATCCGCAAGCTGGTCGGCGTCAACCTGATGCTGGGCGTGGCGGTGTTCGCTCTGGCGGTGGTCGGCCGGGCGCTGTGAACGCGCCTTGCGTGGCGGTCCTTGCCTAGCGCTGGCTGAACGTCGCGAGGATCTGCAGCACGCTCTCGGTGGCGCCATCCAGCGCCGCGCGCGGCCGATGGGCGATGCCGAGCCGGCGCGTCAGCGGCGGGCGCAGCGGCAGCATGCGCATGCGTTCGTCCAGCGGGTTGTCGCTGGCCGGCAGCACCGGCAGCACGGCGGCGCCGTAGCCCGCGGCCACCAGACTGCGCATCGCGGCGTCGTAGTTGAGCTCGATGCGCGCGCGCGGCGCCTCGCCCGCGGCGGCGAACCATTCCGTCGTGAGCCGATACATGTGGGTGCTGGCGTCGTTGGCGATCAGCGGCTGCCGGGCCAGCCATTTCGGCGTCGCGCGCTGAGGCGACTTCCACTTGCGCGGCACGAAGGCCATCATCGGCTGATTGCGCCAGCGCGTGACCACCAGGTCGCGCAACGGCGGCTGCGGCATCGCCACCAGGCCGATGTCGAGCGTGCCCATGGCGAGCCGCGCCATCGCGTCGTTCGAACCCAGGATGCTGACTTCGACGTCGATGCCGGCGTGGCTTTCCTCGAGCGCTTCGAGCACCTGCGGCAGCAGGTCAACCACCACACCGGTGGAAGTGCCCAGGCGCACCCGGCCGGTGCGCCCCTCGGCCTGGCGCCGCACCGCCGCCACCGCCTCGTCGGCATCGCGTAGCAGTTGGCGGGCGCGCTCGACCAGCGCGGCGCCGGCCGCGGTCGGGGCAATCCGGCGATTGCCGCGCACCACCAGCTTCGCACCGAGCCGGGATTCCAGCTCGCTGACGTGCAGGCTGACCGTGGGCTGCGCCAGGTGCAGCGCCCGGGCCGCGGCCGAGAAGCTGCCGAGGTCGGCGATCGACACCAGGGTGCGCAATTGGTCGAGGTTGAGTTGTCGCATCAGGAAAGCTGATCGGAGTTGACAGGATTCTCAACTTCCACAATAGCACGCAGGCTTGCAAGATGGCCATCCATTCGAGGAGCCACACCATGCAGTCGAGAAAGCCCGCCTTCGCCGTCCGTCTGTTCGAGGCGGTTCGCAAGGCGCGCCGCCGCGGCCGCGACCGGCACCAGCTGTCGGCCATGAGCGAGCGCGAATTGCGCGACCTGGGCGTGGGACGCAGCCAGATCCCCGGGCTGATCAAGCCGCCGGGTTGAGAGCCCCCACGCTCCCTCACTTCGTGTGGTCGCTGCCCCCCGAGGGGGCCGCAAGCCGCCTTGGGGCGACCCGGCGCCGGCCTGCCCCTCAGCGGTGCTGAGGCACCGCCGCGTGCGCGACGCAGCTATGCGCCGTGTGCTGCGGATGTTCGGCCAGCAGCGCGGCCGTGACGCCGTTGGTCCAGCCGAAGCCGTCCTGCAGCGGGTACTCGCCGCCCGCGCCGCCGGCGGTGTCATCTTGCTCGACGCGCCGCAGCGCGTACTTCTCGACCAGCTTGCCCTCGCGCTCGTAGAGCGCCGCGACGGTCGCCAGCCAGCGCCTGGCGATGGTGCGCGACAACGCCTCGTGGCCGTAGTCCGCCAGCCCGCGCACCGCCATCCATTGCAGCGCGGCCCAGCCGTTGGGCCGGTCCCATTGCTGGTCGCTGCCGCACTCGGTGGTCGAGAGCCCGCCGTGCGCCAGCATCCGCTGCGACAGGGTGCGGGCCAGCGCCTGCGCCTGCTCGGGTGTCGCGACGCCCACGAACAGGGGCACGACGGTGGCCGCGGTCAGGCAGCTGCGGCGGGCGCCCAGACGCCAGTCGTGGTCGAAAAAGGCGCCCTGCTGCGGATCCCAGAAGAGCTCGACGATCGCCGCCTTGCGCGCCTCGGCCCGCTGCGCGAACTCCAGCGCGCCGATGGCGTCGCCGGCCTGCGCCGTGAGCTCGGCAAGCTTGCATTCCAGCTTGTGGAGGAAGGCGTTGAGGTCCACCGGCAGGATGTCGGTGGTGCAGAGGGTCGCGAGCGACGCGGCCGTGGCGGCGCGCACATGGCCGCATGGCGGCGATTCGCGCGTCGGCACCGGCTCGCGCAGCCAGCGGGTGCTGAAATCCCAGCCCGACTCGCAGGCCGCGCGGATGTCGCGATAGATCTCGGCCGGCTCGCGTTCGCAGGCCTGCGCCGTGGCCACGTCTTCGAGCCAGGACTCCTCGCGCGGGGTGTCGCGCTCGTCCCAGTAGCGATTGAGCAGCGCGCCGTCGGGCAGCCGCACCACGCGCCGGCTCGCGTGGCCCGGCGCCAGGCCCTCGCTGCCGTTCATCCACCAGGCATGTTCGCGCCGCAGCTGCGGCAGGAAGTCGAGTTCGGCCCCCGCACCCAGGCGCTGCGCAAGCTCGGTCATGAGCGCGAACACGGGCGGCTGCGAGCGGCCCAGGTAGTAGCTGCGCGTGCCGTTCGGCACATGGCCGTAGGTATCGAGCAGATGGGCGAAGTTCTCGACCATGCCGCGCACCAGCGGCCGGTGTTCGTCGCCGGCGAGTCCCAGCAGGGTGAAGTACGAGTCCCAGTAGTACAGCTCGCGAAAGCGCCCGCCCGGCACCACGTAGGAATGGGGCAGCTGCAGCAGCGAGGAGCGCAGCGGATGGGCCTGGGGATGCCGCGTCAGCACCGGCCACAGGTCGCCGATGTGGTCCGCGATCGGCTGGCCGGGCACCGAGACGTAGTCGCTCGGCGCCGGTTCGATCAGCTCGAAGTTCGCCTGCACGAAGGCCGGGAGATCGAAGTCCGGCAGGCCGGACTGCGCCCGGTAGGCCGCCAGGATGGCCTCCGGCTCGGCGCGCGGCGCGCAGTCGACGAAGGTCTTGCTGTCGGAGAACACGCGGGTCGACTGGACCGCGGTGAAGAGCTCCTGGTAGCGGTCCGCCGGCGTCAGCGTGTCGGGCGCGGGTGCGGCAGCGGCGCGCGTCGTGCGCTCGCCGGTGGCCGCGCCCGGATGGCTCACACCACGCCTGCAGCGCGCAGCGCGGCGCGCTGCCCTTCGTCGAGGCCGAGTTCGGCCAGCACCTCGTCGGTGTGCTGGCCCAGGGCCGGGGGCGCGTTGCGCAGCACCGGCGGCGTGGCCTGCAGCCGCAGCGGACTCGCGACCCCGACGATCTGCGCGATGCCGTCGCCCGCGTCGCGCGGCAGGGTCACGGCCAGGCCGCGGGCCTTGACCTGGTCGTCGTCGAAGGCCTGCGCGATGTCGTTGATCGGCCCGCAGGGCACGGCCTTGTCCTCGAGCAGCGCGATCCATTGCGCGGTGGTGCGCGTGCGCGTCACGACCTCCAGCTGCGGGATCAGGACCTCGCGGTGCTTGACGCGCAGCGAATTGGTGGCGAAACGCGGGTCGACGGCCCAGTCGGGCTGGCCGGCCGCCTCGCAGAAGCGCGCGAACTGGCCGTTGTTGCCGATCGCCAGCAGCATCGCGCCGTCGGCGGTGCGGAAGTCCTGGTAGGGCGCCAGGCTCGGATGGCTGTTGCCCTGGCGCTGCGGCGCGACGCCGGTGTTGAGGAAGGCGCTGGCCTGGTTGGCGAGGATTGCCATGCCGACGTCGAGCAGCGCCATGTCGATGTGCTGGCCGACACCGGTGCGGTGCCGCACTTCGATCGCGGCCAGGATCGCGGTGCTGGCATAGACGCCGGTGAACAGGTCGGTCAGGGCCACGCCCACGCGCAGCGGTCCGCCGCCCGGAACTTCGTCGGGCCGGCCCGTGATGCTCATCATGCCGGTGGTGGCCTGGATCATCAGGTCGTAGCCGGCGCGCGAGGCGTGCGGGCCGTCGTGGCCGAAGCCGGTCACGCTGCAGTAGATCAGGCGCGGGTTGGCCGCGCGCAGGCTCTCGTGGTCGAGGCCGTATTGCTTGAGCCCGCCGGTCTTGAAGTTCTCGACCAGGATGTCGCTTTCGGCCGCCATGCGCTTGAGCAGCGCCTGGCCATCGGGCGAGGCCATGTCGATCGTGACCGAGCGCTTGTTGCGGTTGCAGGCCGTGAAGTAGGTCGCCTGGTGGGTGTCGTTGCCTGCCGCGTCCTTCAGGAACGGCGGGCCCCAGGTGCGGGTGTCGTCGCCGACGCCCGGACGCTCGATCTTGACCACGTCGGCCCCCAGGTCCGCGAGGATCTGGGTGCACCACGGGCCCGCGAGCACGCGCGAAAGGTCCAAGACCTTGAGGCCCGCGAGGGCGCCCTGCGTGACGGCGGGGGTGGTCATCAGTTCGCGAAGGCGGCGATGCCGGTCTGCGCGCGGCCGAGGATCAGCGCATGGATGTCGTGCGTGCCTTCGTAGGTGTTGACCACCTCGAGGTTCACCAGGTGGCGCGCCACGCCGAACTCGTCGCTGATGCCGTTGCCGCCCATCATGTCGCGCGCCAGCCGCGCGATGTCGAGCGCCTTGCCGCAGGAGTTGCGCTTCAAGAGCGAGGTGACTTCGACCGAGGCGGTGCCCTCGTCCTTCATGCGGCCCAGGCGCAGGCAGCCCTGCAGGCCCAGCGTGATCTCGGTCTGCATGTCGGCCAGCTTCTTCTGGATCAGCTGGTTGGCCGCGAGCGGACGGCCGAACTGCTTGCGGTCGAGCGTGTACTGGCGAGCGCGGTGCCAGCAGTCTTCAGCCGCACCGAGCGCACCCCACGAGATGCCGTAGCGGGCGCTGTTGAGGCAGGTGAAAGGACCCTTCAGGCCTTGCACTTCGGGGAAGGCGTTTTCTTCCGGGCAGAACACGTTGTCCATCACGATCTCGCCGGTGATGGATGCGCGCAGGCCGACCTTGCCGTGGATCGCGGGAGCGCTCAGGCCCTTGAAGCCCTTCTCGAGCACGAAGCCGCGGATCGGGCCGACCGTGCCGCTTTCGCTGACTTCCTTGGCCCAGACCACGAACACGTCGGCGATCGGGCTGTTGCTGATCCACATCTTGGCGCCGCTGAGCGAGTAGCCGCCGGGCACCTTCTTGGCGCGCGTGACCATGCTGCCCGGGTCGGAGCCGTGGTCGGGCTCGGTGAGGCCGAAGCAGCCGATCCATTCGCCGGTGGCGAGCTTGGGCAGGTACTTCTGCTTCTGCGCCTCGGTGCCGAATTCGTTGATCGGCACCATCACGAGCGAGCTCTGCACGCTGGCCATGGAACGGTAGCCGGAGTCGACGCGCTCGACTTCGCGCGCGATCAGCCCGTAGCAGACGTAGTTGAGGCCGGGGCCGCCGTACTGCTCGGGGATCGTCGGGCCCAGCAGGCCCAGGGCGCCCATCTCGCGGAAGATCGCGGGGTCGGTCTCGCCGGTGCGGAAGCCCTCGATCACGCGCGGTGCGAGGCGCTCCTGGCAGTAGGCATTGGCGGCATCGCGCACCATGCGCTCGTCGTCGGTGAGTTGCTGGTCGAGCAGCAGGGGGTCGTCCCATTGAAAGGCGGCGTGGGCCATGTGAAGTCTCCGTTGAGGGGTGCTGAGGTTGGCCCCGATCGTAAGCGCGGCGAATGGCGAGCGCAAACGACGATTCCACACCCAGTTATGCGCTTCGAGAACTTCAAAGCACAATGCCGCAGGGGCTCGCCATAGCTGCGAGCGCACATCCAACTATGTAACGCCCGCATACCATGCGCCGAAAAATCCCCTCCACCCAGGCCCTGATCTGCTTCGAGGCCGCCGCCCGCCATGAAAGCTACACGCGCGCCGCGCAGGAACTCGCCCTGACGCAGAGCGCGGTCTCGCGCCAGATCACCGCGCTCGAAGCCTTCCTGGGCATGGCGCTGTTCCGCCGCACCCGCCATGGCGTGGCGCTGACGCCGGCCGGCGCCGACTACGCGCGCCAGATCGCCCGCCAGCTAGACACCATGGAACGCGACACGCTCGACGCCATGGCCCGCCAGGGCCTGGGCGGCTCGCTGCAGCTGGCGGCGGTGCCGACCTTCGCGACCCGCTGGCTGATTCCGCGGCTGCCCGACTTCGCGGCCCGGCATCCCGACATCACGGTCCACATCGAGACCCGCACCCGCCCCTTCCTGTTCAACGAGACCGCCTTCGATGCCGCGCTCTACACCGGCACGCCCGCGCAGGCCGCCAACTGGGCCGGCACGCGGTCGACCGCGCTGCTCAACGAGGACGTGCTGCCGGTCTGCAGCCCGGCCCTGATCGCGCCGCGCGGGCAGCTTTCGCCGGCCGCGATCGCGCGGCTGCCGCTGCTGCAGCAGAGCACCCGCCCCGAGGGCTGGCGCCAATGGTTCGACGCCCAGCGCGTCGAGGCGCCGGGCGCCCACAGCGGCCCACGCTACGAGCTGTTCTCGATGCTCGCCACCGCCGCCGCGCACGGGCTGGGCGTGGCGCTGATGCCGCGCATGCTGATCGAGGCCGAACTGGCCCGGGGCGAACTGGTCGTCGCCTGCGACCGGCCGCTGCGCGGCGAGCGCAGCTACTTCCTGGTGACGCCGGCGGCGCAGGACGAACGGCCCGCGCTCACGCTTTTTCGCGAGTGGCTGCTCGCACAGGCTTCGAAGCCGGGTGCGGCTCCGCCCGATGGGCCTTCGCCATCGCCTCGAGCCCGGCCAGCGCGTAGCGGATGAACTCCTCGGCCAGGCCGCCGCTGTCCTTCCCGATCGCCGGCAGCAGCCGGGCCGGCACTTCCCTGGGCGCCACCAGGATCACCAGGCAGGGCAGCACCGAGAACAGCAGTCCCCGCTGCACCGCCGGGTGCTCCGGCGGCAGATCGAGGATTTCCCCGACCAGCCCCAGCAGCAGCCGGGACTTGGGGCTGATCGCCTTTTCGATCAGCGCCGGCACCGCGGCCGACGGCGTCATCACCTCGCGCAGCAAGACCCGGAAGCCCCAGGGCGTGGTGCCGCGGGCCGAGAGTCCGACCAGGTGGGTCAGCACGGCACGCAGTTTCTTCTTCGGGTCCTCTGTGCCGTGGGTCAGGGCCAGCAGGTCGTCCAGGGCCATGAGCTGCCGATGGGCCTCGATCAGCACGGCCTCGTACAGCGCCTGGCGGCTGCCGAAGTGGTAGTTCACCGAGGCCATCGGCGTGCCGGCGCGCTCGCAGATCTCCTTGCTGGTGCCATCGGCGAAGCCGCGCTCGGCGAACACCTGGCCGGCCGTTTCGAGCAGCAGCGCGCGGGTGGCGTCGCCGTCGGGACGCGGCGAGCGCGGGGCTGGCGCGGGTGGCTTCTTCTTGGCTGTTGCAGGCATGCTTCTCGGAGGGATCCGCCGGGACGGCGAGAGTTCGAATTTAAATTCGGATTCGCAGGGGCCAGTCTACTTCAGCGCCCGCCGGATCGTGGATGATTGCCGGTTGGACACCTGCCGGAGGCGCATGACGCTGGACTACCTGGATTTCGACTACAGCGAGGACACCGAGGGCGTCGGCGTCTTCGACGCGATGGCGAGCACCGGTGCGCAGCAGGTCGCGGCCGTGCACGCCGAGATCGTGCGGGTGCTGGAATGGGCGCATGCCGCCTTCGGCGGACCCGGCGGTCCGGTGGGCGACGGGGGCGACTGGGACTACGACCTGCAGGGCATGCAGGAGATCAACCTGCCGGAGACGATCGCGTTCGATCCGGCGGCAGGACGGCTTCGGGTGCAGGCCGGGCCGGCCGGCGCGGCCCGCCATACGGTGAGCCTGTCGATCAGCGGAACGCCGGAATTCTGCGCGGCGTTCCGCCAGGCGTTCGAGCCGGGCTAGGACCCGTTCACGCGTCAGGGGCGAGCCGGCCCGGGACGCACGAACATCCTCCGTCCTGCGCCCCATCCGCTCCACGCCATCCCCGCGGCGATGAGAACCATCAAGGCCGCGGACGATCGGAAGCTGCCGGTCCAGCCGCGCAGCAGGCCGGCGACGAGCGGGCCGGCGGCGGCGAGCACGTAGCCCCAGCCCTGCGCCATCGCCGAGAGTTGCGCGACCACGGTGTCGTCGGGTGAGCGCATCACGATCAGGCTCAGCGCCAGCGCGAAGGAGCCGCCCTGGCCGCAGCCCAGCAGCACGGCCCAGAACCAGCGCCCGCCCAGCGGCGCGAAGAGGAAAGCCAGCATCGACGCCAGGATGATCGCCGTGAGCCCCAGCGCCAGCCCGCGCTGGTCACGGCAGCGCGCGGCGATCGACGGCGTGACCAGGCAGGTGGCGAGTTGCACGAGGATCGAGACGGCCAGCACATAGCCGGCGGTGGTGCTGTCGAGGCCGCGTTCGCGCAGCATCGGCGGCAACCATCCCATCACGATGTACGCGAGCGACGACTGCAGGCCCATGAAGCAGGTCACCTGCCAGGCCAGCGCATTGCGCCGCAGGCCGCCCGAATGGGTGCGGGCATGGGCCGCCCGAGGCCGTGCCGCAAGCGCCCGGGGCGCCCACAGCAGCAGCACCAGCACGGCCGGCACGGCCCACGAGGCCAGCGCCCGGGTCCACGAGCCGTCGAACAGACGCTCCAGCGGCACCGTGAAGGCGGCCGAACTGGCGGCACCGGCGCAAATGGCCAGCGTGTAGAGGCCGGTCATCATCGCGGCACGGCTGGCGAAGTCGCGCTTGACCAGGCCCGGCAGCAGCACGTTGGCCACCGCGATGCCGGCGCCCGCCAGCGCCGACGAGAAGAACAGCATCGGCAGGCTGCCGGTTCCGCGCAGCAGCGTGCCGATGCAGATCAGGAGCAGGGCGCCGAGCAAGGTGCGCTCCGGACCGAAGCGGCGTGCCAGCGCCGGTGCGGGCGCCGCGAACAGCCCCAGGCACAGCAGCGGCAGTGTGGTCAACAGGCTGGCGCCCGCGGGGGTGAGGCCGGTGTCCTGCATGACCTCGGGCAGCAGCACCGACAGGCTGCCGAACACCGGCCGCAGGTTGAACGCGATGAGGATCAGGCTGAGACCCAGCAGCAGCTGGCGCGAAGCGATGGGAGACGAGGCGCCGGCGAGCGCTTCGGACGCCCGGACGGGAGAAAGCATGGTGCGTTGTTGTTGTGAGGTGCGAATCGCCAGCGACTGTAGCCCGCACCGAGTAGCCGCGCGAACTGATGGGGCAAACACCGCGCTGTTCGACCGATTCGAATGGCGCCGCCGGCTCAACAATCAAGCATGAGCACCCACAGCCTGCGCGTTACAGGACCGGCCCTGGACGCCTGCGTCCTCGGCGGCCCGATGCTCGTGCATTACGGCGAACAACACCTCGGCACCGTGGATCCGGTGCCGGTGAGCCGTGGCGGCACCGAAATCCGCATCGAGCACTTCACGCCCTCCCGCACCGAGGAGGCCCAGCGCCTCCACGGCCTGAAGATCGGCCGGGTGATCCTGCTCGAACTGGTGTCGTTCATCGCCGAGCGCTTCTCGACCGTGACGCTGGTGCGGCTCTGCCTGAACCGGGACATCGAGAGCTACAGCGAAGGCATCACGCTCGCGGCCGAGCGCTCCGAATTGCTGCAGGCGATGGGCGCCAGCCACATCGTGATCACGCCCAAGCCCGACGCCGGGCGCATCGGGCATTTCGTGGTCGACGCCGCCTGGGAATACAACCAGGCCAATCTTGCCGCGCTGGGGGCGACGCTCGAGGTCGAGCGGACCGCCTACGGCGAACGTGAACGCCTGGCCGCGGCAAGGACCCGGCGCAAGGGCTGCTGGCTATTTCGGCAGCGCCCGCCGTCGGCCCGCCGGGCCTAGGCCGGCTCGAGCTCGCGGAAGCAGGCCAGCATCGCGGTCACGCCGGGGGCCTTGAACGAACCCTGCCGCCAGTCCGGCGCCTCGTGGTCCATCTGGGCGCAGAGGTCCTCCCACGCCTGCGCGAGCGCGGCCCATTCCGCCACGCCGGGCTCGGCGACGCGCTGCGCCAGCAGCGGCAACGCGTGGCGCAACGCCGGCACCTGCTCGATCAGGAGCCGGCAACGCCGGAATGCGCCCGCATCGCGGGGCAGCGCCGGCGCCGGCTGCCGATAGTGCCGAGGCCGCACGCCGGTCAGCAGCACGAACAGCCCGAGACTCGAGGGCCCCTGCTCGCCGGCCGCGAGCCAGCGCAGCGACTGCGGGTCCAGACGCAGCGCGGCCCGGCCCAGCTGCGCGCGCATGCGTTCGATGGCGGCGGGCGTCTCGCGCAGGCGCAGCCGCGCCAGCGCCGCGGGGCTGCCGATGACGGCGGTCGCGTCCAGCATGCGCGCCAGGCCCGCGTGGAGCAGCTCGGTGTCGTGGGCCTGCTTCATCAGGGCCAGGAACTCCGGCAGCGGCATGTGGCCATAGACCAGCCGGCACCCTTCGCGTATCAGGATGCGGTAGCCCGGCTCGCCGGAAGGAGGGGTCGTCCGTATGTCCACCCCAATCTATCGGCAGCGACGGCGTGCGCGTACAGGGCGGAAGCGAAAAAAACCGCGGCTCGGGCACACTGGCCGCCGGCACCTCCAACCGGAATCGAATGACATGAGCGCTTCCACCTCATCGCCACGCCCGCTGATCCTGCGCCACGCCGACGTGCTGGTCACCATGGACGCCGCCCGGCGCGAGATCCCCGACGGCGCCGTGGTGACCGAGGGCCCGGCTGTCGCCTGGGTCGGCGCCACGGCCGAACTGCCGCCGGTCTACGCCGAAGCGCTGGCCAGCGGCCGGGCCGAGGCGATCGACCTGCGCGGCCACGTGGTGATGCCCGGGCTGGTCAACACGCACCACCACATGTACCAAAGCCTCACGCGCGCGGTGCCCGAAGCGCAGGATGCCGAGTTGTTCGGGTGGCTCACCAGCCTCTACCTGCTGTGGGCCCGCATCACGCCCGACATGATCCGGGTCTCGACGCAGACCGCGATGGCCGAGTTGATGCTCTCCGGCTGCACCACGACCAGCGACCATCTCTACCTGTTTCCGAACGGTGCCCGGCTCGACGACTCGATCGAGGCCGCCGACGCGATGGGCATGCGCTTCCACGCCGCGCGCGGCAGCATGAGCGTGGGCAAGAGCCTCGGCGGCCTGCCGCCCGACGAGGTGGTCGAGACCGAAGCCGCGATCCTGCACGACAGCGAGCGCCTGATCGGCCGCTGGCACGACCCCTCGCGCCACGCGATGCGCCGCATCGTGCTCGCGCCATGCTCCCCGTTCTCGGTCTCGCGCGACCTGATGCGGCTGTCGGCCGAGCTGGCGCGCGAACGCGGCGTCTCGCTGCACACCCACCTGGCGGAGAACGACAACGACATCGCCTACTCGCGCGAGAAATTCGGCATGACGCCGGCCGAGTACGCCGAGGACCTGGGCTGGGTCGGCCGCGACGTCTGGCACGCCCACTGCGTCAAGCTCGACGAGGCCGGCATCGCCCTCTTCGGCCGCACCGGCACCGGCGTGGCGCATTGCCCGTGCTCGAACATGCGGCTGGCCTCGGGCATCGCGCCGATCGGGGCCATGCGGCGGGCCGGCGTGCCGGTGGGCCTGGGCGTCGACGGCAGTGCCTCGAACGACGGCGCCCATCTGCTCGGCGAAGCGCGCCAGGCGATGCTGCTGCAGCGCGTGGGCTTCGGCCCGGCCGCGATGACCGCCCGCGAGGCGCTGGAGATCGCCACCCTCGGCGGCGCCCGCGTGCTCGGCCGCGACGACATCGGCGCGCTCGCGCCGGGCATGTCGGCCGACCTCGTGGCGTTCGACCTGCGCGGGGTCGCGCACGCGGGCGCCGGCCACGACCCGGTGGCTGCGCTGGTGTTCTGCCAGCCGGGCGCCGCGGCACTGAACGTGATCAACGGCCGGGTGCGGATCCGCGACGGGCGCTTCGCCGATCTGGAACTCGCCCCCCTGCTCGAACGCCACCGCGAACTGGCCCGCACGCTGTACGAAAGAGCACGCCATCCGCATGTGATTTGATGCTGGAACGCAGGGGCCGCGCAGGGGTATGCTTTCCCGGCCCCAAGCCCGGGGCCAGGAACCCCGATGGACGAACCCGACTGCAGCCTCGAACTCTCGCTGGCCCTGCCCGAAGGCTGGACCTTCAACCTCCAGCTCAAGCGCGGCGAAGACCAGTCCTACGGCGGCCTCGCGGAGCTGCACGAGAACGGCGTGCTGCGCTGCCGCATGCTGCTGTCCAACCTGGACAGCGACCGCAAGGTGGCGCTGGACCGCGTGGCGACGCGCGTGGAACTCTGGCTTGCCGAGTGGCAGTCCCGGGACCACAGCGGCAACTCGGGCTTCGGCGACCTCTAGGCGACCTCTGGGCGACCTCTACCCGACTCACCGTTTTCCGTGATGGCGCAACTGCGCATCTCTTTGTATGGTCGAGGGTTCCGCTCCGGCGGACGGACGAATGAAGTTATTGGAAGAGTGAGTCATGCAGCCTGAGGTCGAGATCACGAAACGCGAGGACGGCAGTTTCAACGCGTACGTCGGAATCGGCGACGGCACCCGCCGCTACGCACGCGAGGGCCTGCCTTCGGTCGCCGAATGCCTGCAGGACGCGGCGGCGGCCCTGGGACCCGAGTTCAGTTTCGCAACCGTGATCTACGACCGCCTGCGGCTCGGCAGCTATCCGGTGGCCGTCATGGAGCACCGTGCATTCGAGGTCGCGGACGAATTGCTGACCAAGCTTTCGAACCGTCGCCATCGGGCCTGACGTGCCGCGCGCAGCGGCCGCCGATATGATCGCCGCTCCTCCCCCGAAACCGCGAGCCGCTACATGCTGAACTCCCTGGCGCCCTTCCTGCTGCACTGGGCCATCACCGCCCTGTCACTCTGGGTGGCGAGCTACATCTTTCGCGGCATCAAGTTCGAAAGCACCGGATCGCTGGTGATCTCCGCGCTGCTGCTGGGCTTCGCCAACGCGGTGGTCAAGCCGCTGCTGATCGTGCTGACCCTGCCGTTGACACTGCTGACCTTCGGCCTGTTCCTGCTGGTGATCAACGCGCTGATGATCCTGCTGGTGTCGGCGCTGGTGCGCGGCTTCAAGGTGTCCGGCTTCTGGACCGCGATGTTCGCGAGCATCTTCATTTCGCTGCTCAGCGTGTTCCTCGGCGCATTGGTCGATACGAGCGGCCCGGACGCGATCCAGATGCCCACGATGCCCTCCACCGGAAACTGGTTGTGACTGGCTGCGCGCTCGGCCGGGTCAGCGCGCAACCTTGACCAGCATCAGGCTGGCCGTGTTGCCCTGGCGCTGGGTCAGCACCGGGTGCGCGGTGTCGGTGATGAACAGCAGCTGGTCGCCCTGCAGGATGCGGGCCGACACCGTGTAGCGCATGCGCGGATCGATGCGCGCCGGATCGACGCTCAGTTCGAACGTGAAAGGCACCTGCTTGCCGCCGGCGCGCAAGCGCTGCTCGGCCAGCACCACGGCGGCCACGTCCATGCGCGAGACGTCGAGCAGTTGCACCACGATCTCGGCCGAGGGATCGAGCGCGATGCGCTCGCGGTACGCGACGGAACCGGTCACCCGCAGCGGCGCAGCCGCCTCCGGGGTCGAGGCGCCGGGCGGCGCCGCGCACGCCGTCAAGCATACGGCCCCGGCAGCACCGAGAAGAAGCAGGATCGTGCGTTTTTTCATGCGGCCGGATTGTGCGCCTGCGCATGCCGCGCCGCGAACGCGACGTACCAGTCGAGGCTGCCCGGGTTGGCCATCGCCTCGCGGTTCACGACCTTGTCGATGGGCTGGCCCAGCAGCAGCTTCTTGATCGGCAGCTCCTGCTTCTTGCCCGACAGCGTGCGCGGGATCTCGGCCACCTGGAAGGTGTCGTCGGGCACGAAGCGCGGCGACAACGAAGTGCGGATCGCCTGGTGGATCCGGCCGCGCAGCGCGTCGTCGAGCACCGCGCCCTCGCGCAGCACCACGAACAGCGGCATGTAGCTCTCGCGGCCCAGGTACTCGAGGTCGACCACCATCGAGTCGAGCACCTCGGGCAGGGCCTCGACCGCGTTGTAGATCTCGCTGGTGCCCATGCGCAGGCCCTGGCGGTTGATGGTGGCGTCGCTACGGCCGTAGATGATGCAGCCGCCGTTCTCGCCGATCCGGATCCAGTCACCGTGGCGCCAGACGCCGGGGTAGGTGTCGAAGTAGCTCGACAGATAGCGCGCATTGCCCTCGTCGCCCCAGAAGCAGAGCGGCATCGACGGGATGGGCTGGGTGCAGACCAGTTCGCCGACCTCGCCGAGCACGGGCCGGCCGGCCTCGTTCCAGGCCTCGACCGCGGCGCCGAGGAAGCGGCACTGCATCTGGCCCGGGACTTCGGGCAACTCGCGGTTGCCGCCGACGAAGGCGCCGCAGAAATCCGTGCCGCCGGAAATGTTGTACCACCAGACCGAGGGCGCGCCGGCCGCCAGCAGCTGCGCCGTGCCCCAGCGCTGCACCTCTTCGGCCAAGGGGGAGCCGGTGCTGCCCAGCGCCCGGACGCGCGAGAGATCGCCGCAGTCCTTCGCCTCGAGGCCGGCCTTCATGCAGTTGGCGAAATAGGCCGCGCCGGCGCCGAAGAAGCTGACCCGGTGCCTGGCGACGAAGCGCCACAGCACGCCCCAGTCGGGCTTCTCGCGGCTGCCGGCGGGGTGGCCGTCGTAGATGCAGATGGTCGATCCGAAAGCCAGGCCCGAGAGCTGCGAGTTCCACATCACCCAGCCGGTCGAGCTGTACCAGTGGTAGCGCTCGCCGAAGTTGTTGGCGCCATAGCTCGGACCCAGGTCGTGATGCAGGCCGCCGGCGTACATGTTGACGATGATGCCGCCCTGCCCGTGCACGATCGGCTTGGGCAGGCCGGTGGTGCCGCTCGAGTAGACGATCCAGACCGGGTGGTCGAAAGGCAGCCATTCGGGCTCGAAGGCCGCGACCTCGGCATCGTCGCGCGCCACCGCGGCGGTCCATTCGGCGTCGGCCGCGACCTGCTGCGCGGCATACGGCGTCTTCAGCAGCACCAGCCGGCGCACGCTGGGCAGCGAGGCGCGCAGTTCCTGCACCACGGCGCTGCGATCCAGCGGCTTGCCGCCGTAGTGCACGCCGTCGGCGGCGATCAGCAGCTTGGGCTCGATCTGGCGGAAGCGGTCGACCACCGCGGCCGTGCCCATGTCCGGCGCGCAGACGCTCCAGATCGCGCCGACGCTGGAACAGCCCAGGAAGGCGATCAAGGCCTCCGGCACGTTCGGCAGGTAGGCCGCGACGCGGTCGCCGCGCTCGACGCCGAGCGCGCGCAGCGTCAGCGCGAAGGCATGGACCTGGCGCCGAAGCTCGGGCCAGGACATCTCGCGCACCTCGCCCCGTTCGTTGTCGCTGACGATGGCCGGCATGCCCGCCGCATGCGCCGCGTCCACGTGGCGCAGCACCTCGCGCGCGTAGTTCACCTGGGCGCCCGGGAACCAGCGCGCGCCGGGCATGCGCGCATCGGCCAGCACGGCGCTGGCCGGCGTCGGCGACTGCATGCCGCTGAAGTCCCAGATGCTCTGCCAGAAGGCCGGCAGGTCGGTGACCGACCAGCGCCACAGCGCGTCATAGGTGTCGAAGCTCAGGCCGCACGTGTCGCGCAGCCATTCCTGGTAGAGGCGGATCCGGGGAACGAAGGGGGCTGTGGTTGTTGGGTTCACCCCCGCAGCCTAACGCGCCGGGCGCTGCCGCATCAATGCGGGAAAGCACCGCGCGCCTTGTCGGGGCCGGCCGATCGTGGTGTACTTTCTGCCAGTCCACAAGGAGCAACCATGACCCATCGAAGCCTTGCACTCGCCATTGCCGTCTGCACGGCGGCGGCGCTCGCCGGCTGCGAGCCGAAGCCCAAGGAACCCAAGGCCACGGCGGTGGCGGAGCCCGTCCTCCTGGCACAGTTCGGAGCGGCGACGTCGCCGACCCGTTAAGGCTGGCTCGGCACCCGGGATGGCATATCGGCTCACCTGTTTCGTCGCGCTTCTCGGGCTGCCCCTGCGGCGGGCCGCCTTGCTGCTGGCCTTGCTCCTGACCGCGGCGGCGGGCGTCGGCGCGGCCCAGGAAGCCGCGCCCACCGGCGCTTCGCTGAAGGTCTGGAACCGCCAGGTCTTCGTCTTCCGCGTGCCGATGTTCGGCCTCTCGCCGCAGCAGCGCGCCGATCGCGCCTCCGAGCGCATCCGCGACCTCCCGTTGGCAAGCCTGGGCGCGCCGGTCGAGGTCGCGAACTTCACCCACGAAGGCGTGCCGGGTTACGCGGTGATGCTCGAAGGCGAGACGCTGTTCGCGATCTTCACCAGCGATCTGGAGCCGGGCGACCCGGGGGTGGCGCAGGTCGCCGGGCAGGCCGCCGAGCGGCTGCACCAGGCGCTGCTTGCGAGGCAGGCGCAGAGCAGCACGCGCCGGTTCGCAGTCTCGCTCGGCTGGGTCGCGCTCGCCACGGCGGCCCTCGCGGCGGTGGTGTTCGCGCTGCAGCGGCTGGCCGCCGCCATCGACGCCCGGACGCAGGCCCTGCGCGCGCGCGCGGCCGCGCGGCCCCTGTTCGACGCGCGTCGGATCCTCGTGTCGGCCCTGGGCTACGCGATCCAGTGGATCAAGATCGCCCTGGTGCTGATGGCGGTGTATGTCTGGCTCGCCTACGTGCTGACCCGCTTCCCCTACACCCATCCCTGGGGCGAGTCGCTCGACAGCTCGCTGGTCGCAGTGGCCTCGCGAATCGCGGTCGCGGTGCTGCACGCGCTGCCCGATCTGGCGCTGGTCGCCGTGATCTTCCTGCTGGCGCACCTGGCGGTGCGCGGCCTGCATGCGGTGTTCAATGCCGCGCACGCCAGCGGCGTGAAGGTCGCGGCGCTGCAAGCCGACACCATCGGCGCCACGCGCCGGCTGACGGTGGTGCTGGTGTGGCTGTTCGCGGCGGTGGTCGCCTATCCCTTCATTCCGGGATCCGACTCCGATGCGTTCAAGGGCCTGAGCGTGTTCTTCGGCGTGCTGGTGACGCTCGGCTCGTCCGGCGTGGTGTCGCAGATCATGTCCGGCTTCGTGCTGATCTATTCGCGGGCGCTGCAGCCCGGCGACTACGTGCAGATCGGCGAGGCCGAAGGCTACGTGATCGAACTCGGCACGCTCTCGACCAAGCTGCGCAACCGCCTCGACCAGGAGGTCACGCTGCCCAATTCGCTGGTGGTCGCGACCCGGATCCTGAATTCGAGCGACACCTCCCGGACCAGCGGCCGCGGCATCGCGCTGTCCACCTCGGTCACGATCGGCTACGACAGCCCCTGGCGCCAGGTGCATGCCATGCTCGTGATGGCCGCCGGCCGGACCCCCGACCTGCTGGCCGAACCGACGCCCGAAGTGCGGCAGGTGCGGCTGCAGGATTTCTACGTCGAGTACGAGCTCAACGTCTTCATGCGCGCCGGAGCGCCCAAGTACGACGTGCTCAACACGCTGCACGGCCACATCCAGGACGTCTTCAACGAGTACGGCGTGCAGATCATGTCGCCGAACTTCGTGCTCCAGCCCGCCACCCCGGTGCTGGTGGCCAAGGAGGACTGGCGGCCGCCGCCGGCGGCGTGACGCGGTCCGGATCCGGCGCCGGACGACACGCGGTGCGGCGCGTGGGGGCCATCAGTACCGCAGCCAGGTCCCCTTCAGCTTGGCCTGCCCCACGCCCGGCTTGCTGAAATCGCACACGCCCTGCGCAAAGATCGCCTTCAGCCGCGCCTCCTCGGCCCCGTTGAACACCGCCGGCGCATAGTCGGCGAGGTCCACGGGCTTGAGCTGGCACTTGAGCACGTCGTCGCTCACCGGTCCGCCCGCCACCATGCGCGGCGCCGGGGTCTTCGGGTAGAGCGTGTTGCACTTGCCGGCGCCGTTCATGGTCGCCGTCTCCTTGTAGCGGGCGCCGTCGTTCACGTCCCAGCACGAGTCGACCGCGTCGCCCGGCTTGTGCCGCACCACCTTGTCGGCCGTGAGCACGGCCGGGTCGGCGGTGATGCCGTCCAGCCAGGACGTCATCAGCGTGAGGCGGGTGAGGATCAGGTCCTTCAGCAGCAGCGACAGCGGAAGGACCTGATCCGGCTTGCCGACCAGCTTGGCCAGGTCCGGGTTCGGGAACAGCCAGATCACCTGGTTGTCGGCGCGCCCATTGGCAGCCTGAAGCTGCTCGCGGATCTTGATGTCGTTGTAGATCGTGTGGATGTCGCCGCCCGGCTCGGCATAGGGATGCACGCTCAGGATCGGCACGGTCGCCAGGCCGCCGCCGCCGGAGCCGATCCGGCCCAGCGTGTAGCTGCGTGCGAGCGCCTCGGTGTCGGCCACCGTGCGCTGCGGCTTCACGATGTTGCCGTCGGCGTCGTAGCCGCCGATGTTCTCGTTCAGGTCCAGGAACTGGGTGACGGTGACCAGCCCCTTGCGAAGCCCGTCGAGGCCGTACTGCACGCCGACGTTGTCGAGCGGCCGGCGCACGAAGCCGGTCGCGGGGTCGCGCCCGAGGCTGTTGACGTTGATGTCGTACACCGTGCAGCGCGCGCCGCCGGGGTTGGTCAGCGGGCTGTAGACCTTGGTGCCGTCGTTCAGGCCGCAGGCCGGTGTGACCGATCCGCTGGTGGCCAGCACGGCGTCGCCGTTGCCCTTGTCCCAATTGGCGCAGGTGATGCCGAAGGGCGTGTTCAGGTGGCCTTCGAAGGCCCCGCGCACCGTGGAACTGGCCGGTGGATTGGCGATGAAGTAACGGTTCAGCAGCCGGCAGTCCGACACCGCCATCGCGGTGCCGAAGACGTCCGGAAAGGCCGAGTCGGGCATGATCCCGTCGAGGATGCCCGGGTAGTTCTGCGCGATCAGCATCTGCTGGATCGCCCCACCCGAGCCTCCCATGCCGACCACCCAGCGCGGCACGCCATAGGCCTCGGCGATGTGCTCGCGCAGCATGGTGGCGGTCTCGGCGGCGACCACGTCGTTCACGTTCACCTTGTTGACGTTCAGCGTCGAGACCACGTAGGCGAAACCGCGTTCCAGCGCCTTCACGCTCTGTTGGTCGATGGCATCGGCCTTGAAGGCCTCGGCCAACGAATTGGCGCCCTGGTTGTACTGGGCGGCGGTCGACTCGCCGAAGCGGAACACGACGCGCTGGTTCCAGCCGGCCCCGTTCCATTGCCCGGCGACGGCGGGGTCGTCGAGCACCGCGATGCGGTAGATCGAGCGGTTGATGGTGCCGGACTCGACCCGCACGATGAAGGGCACCGTCTTGCCGTCGATCGTGGTCGCGGTCGCGAGATCGGCCGGCCGCGAACCGAGGGGGTCGCTCAAGGCCTGGCGCACGCCGGCCTTCGTGAAATAGAACCAGTCGTAGCGCGTGGCGACGGAGCAGCTCGCGTCCAGCGGCGCGCCCAGGCCGGACTCGGAAGTGCGGCACTCGAAGGGCGACAGCTGCGGGCCCGAGAACATCGGACCGGTGATCGGATGGTTGGTCAGCGTGAGTTCGCCATGGGCCTTGCCGGTGCCGGCCTGCGCGACCAGCTTGTTGCTCCCGAGCGCCAGTCCCGACACCAGTCCGCGCAGCTTGCGGCCATCGGCGGAGGCCTTCAGCATCGCGCTCACGTCGCTGCCGTTGCGCAGCACGCGCACCTCGGCGGCGTCCAGCCCCTTCGGCACGTCGACCTCGACCAGCGCATCGCCGCCGCTGACCAGGTCGGCGCGGCTCGACAGGACCGCGATCTTGAGCGCCCCCGGCGTGGTCGGCGCCGGGTCGGCGCCGCCGCCGGCGGCCGCTGGCGGCGGAGTGACGGTGCTGGCCGGGGGAAGGCCGACGAAGGAGCTGCCGCTGCTGCCCCCGCCGCAGGAGGCCAGCGCGCCCAGCAGCAAGCTGCCGGCGAGCACTGCCAGGAGAGGGGGCCGCAGCCGGGCGTCGCGTTTCACGGGGTTCATCGAGGTCTCCTGTTCGTTCTCGTTCGGATTCACAGGCCCGCGGGCCGGCCCATGTCGGGCTTCGCGTAGTCGCAGACGCCGCCGGCGAAGATCCGGTTCAGCCAGGCCTTCTCGGCCGTGCTGAACGGATCGGCCGCGCCGCCCGCGCTCGGTGCGTAGGTGCCGTCGGCCAGCGCCGTGGCGACCGGCTTGGGCGCGCACTTGAACAGGTCGCCGCGGTACGAGTCACCGGCCACCATGCGCGGGCTGGTGTTGACCTTGAAGGCCTGGGTGCAGGCACCGGCGCTGCCCTTGTCGAGAATGCCGCCCCATACCCCGGGCCCGGCCGCGATGGACTGGCCCGCCGCGTCGAAGCACTGGTCGGCGAAGCGTGCCGGCCTGGTGCCGCTCGTGAGGTAGGCGTCGAGCACCGCGAGCGCATCCGTCGCCCGCGTGGCCACGTCGGCCTTGCTGGTCTCGTGCGTGAACCAGATCACCTGGTTGGCGGCATTGCCGCCGCCGGCCGCCAGCCGTGCGCGGGCCGAGAAGGACTGGCGGGAGTTGTGCATGTCGAGCACGTCTTCCTTCCACGGCCGCAGGTCGATCAGCGGAATGTCCAGCGTCTTGCCGGTGAACACCTGGCCCGAGGTGTAGGCCAGGTTCATCGCCTTGAGGCTGCCGCTGCGGCGCGGCGCCGGCGTGCCCGCGTCGGTGCGGCAGTCCGCGCTGCGCCGCATGTTGCGGCTGTCGAAGGGGTCGGTGCCCGACAGCCAGTCGACGAATTCGTTCTGTTCCTTCCAGCTGCCGGCGCAGGCGTTGATGCGCAGGAACTCCTCGGTCGTGATCGCGCCGTCCTTCAGTGCCTGCAGTCCGTACTGCACGCCGACGTTGTCGATCGGGATCGGCGCGAAGCCCTGGGCGTCGGTGCCGTAGATGTTGGCCAGGTCGTTCCAGTGGGTCCACTTGACGTTGGCAAAGGCGTTGGGCCAGCCAAGGGTGGTCGCGGCAGCGAAATAATCAGGAACGATGAAGGTCGGATTGAAAACCAGCGGCCCGGCGCCCAGCCAGCTCTTGACGCACTCGGAAGATTTCAACGTGTCGCTGGTCGCGAGGCCCTCGATCAGCGTGCGATTGCTCCACGTGGCCCACATCGAGCCCGGAGCGAGCCCCGTCTCGTCCTTGAAGTACTGCTCGAGCAGCGAGCAGTCGGACACATAGGTCACCTGCGTCACCATGTCCGGATAGGACTGGATCGGCACGCCTCCATCGAACAGGCCCTTGGGCCGGTTCTGCGCATAGACGTACTGCTGCACCGCGCCGCCCGAGATCCCCATCGCGACCGTGTACCTGGGCGCGCCATAGGTCTGGACGAAGTGCTCCTTGACCATCACGGCCGTTTCCTCGCCGAGTTGCAGGTTGTAGTGCACGCCGGTCTCGTTGCCCGACGAGGACACCACCGCATAGCCCTGCTCGAGCAGGCGCGGCATGACCGGTTTCTCCTCGCTCCAGAGGCCGCCGAACCACATCGCCTTGCCCTGCTGGTGGCCGATGCCGACGCCGCCGCGCATCCAGTAGACCAGCTTCTTGTTCCAGGCCGTGTTGTCCAGGTCCTTCGGCTGCGCGGTGGTCTCCGCGAACGGCGCCAGCATCGCCACGCTGTAGGCGAAGCGGTTGATGGTGCCGGCCTCGACCCGCACGATGAAGGGCACGTCGACGCCGCTGACGCGCACGCGCTGCATGTTGGCCGGCAGCGGGTTGAACTGGGTCGCCGGATCGAAGGGCACGAAGTCGCTGCCGTTGTAGTAGACGTAGCGCAGTTGCGTCTTCACGCCGCAGTACCGGCTGTGGCCGAGCAAGGGGCTGCTGGCGTCGCCGGGCTTCTGATAGATCGGCTGGCCGATGCCCTCATGGTTGTCGACCTCGGGCGCGCCGAGGCCCGACAGCTGGGTCAGGCACAGGAAGGGCTGCTGCTGCGGCCCGCTGAAGGCCGTTGGGCCGGACGGCCCCATCTCGCCGAGCCAGAACTTGAGGCCCGCCAGCGAGACTTCGGGTCGCGGCGTCCCGGTTTCCGGGACGACCGGCGTGCCCGGACCGGGCCTGACGGGGGCGCTCGGCGCGCCCGCATCGCCGGAGGCCGCCGGCGTTTGCGTTGCGGACGGGCTGAACACGCCGCCGCCCCCGCTGCTGCCCCCACCGCACGCGACCACCGCCACCGCGCTCAAGGCAATCCCCATCCAGGCAGCCGCGCGCCGCGCCCGCTTCCAGCACTCGTTCATTCGCATGTCTCCGTCGTTCTCGTTGTGGGCGCGCGCCAGAGGCGGCACGCCGTCCGATGCTAGGGAGAGTGGACTCCGGCCACCAGTCAGATCAACGGGAAGTTCGTGTCAGATAAACGGGCCCCGGCCTCAGGGGAATTACCCATGCGTCTACGGCTTAACGCGGATGCGGGACGCGGCCCGAGGCGGCACAATGGATTAACCAAATAGACAACAATCGGAGACAAGGCTGCGTGCGCCGGGACATCGGCACGCGCAGGACATCCATGACGCACGAGCCCCTTGATACGAGCGGGATCGATTCCGTTCCGTTTCGCGGGATCGTGGAGCAGTCCGTGGCAGGCATCTACATCCTGCAGGACGAGCACTTCCAGTATTCCAACGCGACCTTCGGCGCGATGGCCGGCTATTCGGTCGACGAGATGACCGGACGTCCGCTGCGCGAATGCGTGCCGCCCTACTACGAGGCGGAGGTGATGGACCGCTACAACCGGCGCATCTCGGGCGAGGTGAAGAGCATGCGCTTCATCACGCAGGGCCTGCATCGCGACGGCCACGTGGTCTACATCGAGGTGCACGGCGAGGCCATGCAGTACCGTGGCCGGCCGGCGATCGTGGGCGTCGGCGTCAACGTCAGCGCCCAGGTGCAGCGCGATGCCGAGCTGCAGCAGTCGCGGCAGGAGTACCGCCAGCTCGCCTCGCACCTCAACAGCATTCGCGAACAGCAGCGCGCCGACTATGCGCGCGAGGTGCACGACGTGCTCGGCGGCCTGCTGACCTCGATGAAGCTCGACGTCGGGCGCATCACGCGCCGCTCGCGCTCGCGCACCATCCGCGGCATCACGGCGGACCTCAACGCACTGCTGCTCGAAGCGATCGACAACGTGCGCGAGCTGTCGGAGTCGATGCGCCCGCAGCTGCTCGACCACCTGGGCCTGCACGCGGCGATCGCGAGCCACCTGGCCCGTTTCCGCGAGCGCTCGGGCCTCAAGGTGAGCATGCAGCCGGACGAGTTCGATCTCGACCTGTGCCGCTGGCGCTCGATCGCGGTCTACCGGATCTTCCAGGAGGCGCTGACCAACGTGGCGCGCCATGCCGGGGCCACGGCCGTGGCGGTGCGGCTGCGCCGCAGCGACGACGCCTTCTGGCTCGAGATCGAGGACAACGGCTGCGGCATGCCCGGCGCCGGCAGCATCCGGCACGACGCCACCCGGCATTCGCTCGGACTGATCTCGATGCGCGAACGCGCGCACGAGATCGGCGGCACCCTGCTGATCGACTCCGCCCCGGGCGCCGGCACCCGGATCACGCTGCACGCACCGATCATCGACAACCCGCTGCTGCGCGCATGATCAACGTCCTGATCATCGACGACCATGCGATGTTCCGCTCGGGCCTGCGCAAGGTGCTGCAGGACGCGCCGGACATCGCGCGCGTGGAAGAGACCGGCGAGTGGCGCGACGGGCTCGCGATGCTCGAGCGCGGCGACACCCACGTGCTGCTGCTGGACATCAACCTG
The DNA here is from genome assembly GCF_052114385.1 of Variovorax sp. M-6. Lineage (NCBI taxonomy): Bacteria > Pseudomonadati > Pseudomonadota > Betaproteobacteria > Burkholderiales > Comamonadaceae > Variovorax > Variovorax sp. M-6. Next base: position 44,727 of record NZ_JBFREQ010000030.1, read on the forward strand.
CCCGACAGCAGCGGGCTGGACGTGCTCGACACGGTCCATGCGCGCTTCCCGGCCGTGCACGTCGTCATGCTGAGCATGTACGCGGCGCCGCAGTACGCGATCCGGGCGCTGCGCAACGGCGCCAAGGGCTACGTGGCCAAGGACATGGAGGCGAGCGACCTGATCGCGGCGATCCGCAACGTCAACCGGGGCAAGAAGTTCATCACCCCCGCCGTGACCGAGGCACTGCTCGATTCGATGCACGGGCTGGCACCCCACCCGCGACCGCACGAGCACCTGTCGGCGCGCGAGTCGCAGATCATGCGGATGATCGTCGCGGGCGAAGCCCTGACCGCGATCGCCGAACGGCTGCTGATCAACGTGAAGACCGTGAGCACCTACCGGCGGAGGATTCTCGAGAAGCTGGGCGTCGCCTCGAACGCGCAGCTGGTGCAGTACGCGGTTCACAACGGGCTGCTCGACTGAAGTGTCCGGGCCGGCGCCGGGCAAGACGCGCGCCCGTGCGGGCGCGGCGGATCAGGCCGCCAGCCTGAACAGGCTGGTCGCCTCGAGGTCCAGCACCGGCAGCTCGCGCTGATTGAAGAGCCGCCAGCGCCAGCGCAGGATGCCCAGCGTCGGCCGCTTCTCGGAGCGCCGCGCCTCGATCACGTCGGCCAGCAGGCGCAGGCTGTCGCCCGGGCGCACCGGATTCGGCCATTTGAGGAAGGCGAGGCCCGGCGAGGCGAAGGACTCGGAGCCGGCCAGCGCCGCATCGGTGACCAGCCGCATCGCGATCGCGCTGGTGTGCCAGCCGCTCGCGATCAGGCCGCCGAAGGGCCCCTCGGCGGCCGCCTCGGCGTCGGTGTGGAACCACTGCGGGTCGTAGGCCTGCGCGAACTGCAGGACTTCCGCCTCGGTCACGAGGTACGGGCCGGCCTCGATGACGCGGCCCGCATGGAAGTCGGCGAATTTCATCGCACCGTGATCAGTAGGTTTCGAGGTGCAGGCGCCCCTCGCGCTTGAGGCTGGCCCCGACCGTGTCCCAGTCGAGCCCCGCGTCGGTGGCCACGTCGCGCAGCGCCAGCACCACGCCCTCTTCCATGCTCTTGAGGCCACAGACGTAGAAGTGGGTCTGGCCGTCCTTCAGCAATTCGGCCAGGTCGGCGGCGCGCTCGCGCATCAGGTCCTGCACGTAGCGCTTGGGGCTTCCCGGCGTGCGCGAGAAGGCGAAGTTGATGTCGATGAAGTCCTTGGGCAGCGTCTGCAGCGGGCCGAAGTACGGCAGCTCCTGCTGCGTGCGGGCGCCGAAGAACAGCATCAGCTTGCCGCTCTCGAACTTGCCGCTCTTGCGCAGCCGCCGGCGCCATTCGGTCATCGCGCGCATCGGTGCGCTGCCGGTGCCGGTGCAGATCATCACGATGTGCGACTTCGGGTGGTTCGGCATCAGGAAAGAGGCGCCGAAGGGCCCGATCACCTGCACCTTGTCGCCGACCTTGAGGTCGCACACGTAGTTGCTGGCCACGCCGCGCACCGGCTTGCCCTGGTGGTCCTCCAGCACGCGCTTCACGGTCAGCGAGATGTTGTTGTAGCCCGGCCGCTCGCCGTTGCGCGGACTCGCGATGGAGTACTGGCGCGCGAAGTGCGCCTTGCCGTTGGCATCGGTGCCTGGCGGGATGATGCCGATCGATTGACCTTCGAGCACCGGGAACGGCATGGCGCCGAAGTCGAGCACGATGTGGTGGGTCTGGTTCTCGTAGCCGGCCTCGGTGCAGTTGAAGTTGCCCACCACGGTGGCAGTGGTCGGGTTCTTCGGCGGATGCAGGTTGGTGTAGGCGTGCGCGGCCGACCAGGGCGGCACGGTGGAACCGTACTCGGCCGAATTGAAGACCACCTCGCCGGGCGTCGCGGGCGGCTGCGGCGACGCGGCCGGCACCTGCAGCAGCGCCTCCTGCGGCGCGCCGACGCCTTCGGCCTCGAGCTGCTCGGGCGTGAGTTCGGCCGGCAGTTCGTCCCAGGTCAGCTGCTCCTCGATCGAGTAGGCGCGCACCAGGGGCATGGTGCGCCAGTTGTCGATCGAGCCGGTCGGGCACGGCGAGATGCAGGCCATGCAGCCGTTGCAGACATCGGCACGAACGACGTAGTTGCGGTCGTCATGCGTGATCGCATTGACCGGGCAGGTGGCTTCGCAGGTGTTGCAGCGAATGCAGATCTCGGGGTCGATCAGGTGCTGCCTGATGACGTTGATATCGACCGCCATATCCATGGGTATCTCCTTTGTCGCCCCGGCGGCCAATCACCGCTCAAGACCTTTGTACTCCCCGGCCGCGCAAAGCGCAGGCCCCTTCGTGAAACACCGCGGAACTGGCTTGGCCAGGCCGCTGGTGTTGCCCCCGGCAGGGGGTGGGCGCCCGGACACGAAGTGCCGGGCAACCTGGGGGCGAGCAACGTTCAGCCGAAGCGCACGTATTCAAAGTCCACAGGCTGGCGGTTGATGCCCATCACCGGCGGCGCGATCCAGCCGGCGAACTTGCCCGGATCGACCACGCGGCCCATCAACGATGCCACGAAAGCAAAGTCATCGGGCGTCGGCAGCCATTCGCTCTTCTTCGCGGCCCATTCGGCCTCGTTCACCACCCGGCCGTCGGGCGACATCTTGATGCCGGCCAGCGCGCCGATCTGGCGATTGAAGGCCTTGTGCGGCACGGTCAGGCGGGTCGGGATGCCGGCCTTCTCGAGCACCTTGTTCCAGCGCTGGACGCCGGCCACCGAGTCCTTGATGAAGTCGTCGCGCAGCACTTCGTTGAGCGCGTTGAGCATCGGCACATCCTTCTCGACCAGCTGGCCGTTGACCACTTCGAGCACCTTGTAGGTCTGGCCCTTGAGCACGTGGTCGTCGGTGCGCTTGCCTTCCTCGTAGCGGCCCTTCAGGCCCGAGCTGTAGAAGATGGCGGCATTGCTCGACTGGTCGGCGCCGAACAGGTCGATGGTCACGCTGTAGTGGAAGTTCAGGTAGCGCTGGATGGTGCCCAGGTCGATGGCGCCGGCCGCGCGGACCTTCTGCGGATCGTCGGTCTTGAGCTCGTTCATGACCTGCGCGGTGCGCTGCAGCACGCGCGACACGCCGCTCTCGCCCACGAACATGTGGTGCGCTTCCTCGGTCAGCATGAACTTGGTGGTGCGCGCCAGCGGATCGAAGGCGCTCTCGGCCAGCGCCGACAGCTGGAACTTGCCGTCGCGGTCGGTGAAGTAGGTGAACATGAAGAAGGCCAGCCAGTCGGGCGTCTTCTCGTTGAAGGCGCCCAGGATGCGCGGGTTGTTGGCGTCGCCGGACTGGCGCTGCAGCAGCGCCTCGGCCTCTTCGCGGCCGTCGCGGCCGAAGTGCTTGTGCAGCAGGTAGACCATGGCCCACAGGTGGCGGCCCTCTTCCACGTTGATCTGGTAGAGGTTGCGCAGGTCGTACATGCTGGGCGCGGTCAGGCCCAGGTGGCGCTGCTGCTCGACCGAGGCCGGCTCGGTGTCGCCCTGCGTGACGATGATGCGGCGCAGGTTGGCGCGGTGCTCGCCGGGCACGTCCTGCCAGGCCTTCTCGCCCTTGTGGTCGCCGAAGTGGATCTCGCGGTTGGCGTCGCCCGGGTTCAGGAAGATGCCCCAGCGGTAGTCGCGCATCTTCACGTGGCCGAACTGGGCCCAGCCCTGCGGGTCGACGCTGACCGCCGTGCGCAGGTAGACCTCGTAGGCGGTCGAGCCGTCGGGGCCGACGTCGTCCCACCAGTTGACGAAGTTGGGCTGCCAGCCTTCGAGCGCGCGCTGCAGGGTGCGGTCTTCGCCGAGGTTGACGTTGTTGGGGATCTTTTCGCTGTAGTTGACCGTGCTCATGTCGTGCTTCCTTTGGGAGTTCGTTGTGGGCGGATGGATCAGACGCGGTTGAGGTCGAAGCCGGCTTTTTCGCCGGTGCCGTAGACCTTCAGGGCACCCTTGGCACCGACCGCGTTGGGGCGGTTGAAGATCCAGTTCTGCCAGGCGGTGAGCCGGCCGAAGATGCGGGTGTTCATGTTCTCCTTGCTCGCGAAGCGCAGGTTGGCTTCGAGGCCGGTCAGCGCGTCGGGCGACATCGCGGCGCGTTCCTCGATCGCCATGCGGATCTCGTCGCCCCAGTCGATGTCGTCGGGCGCGGCCGTGACCAGGCCGAGCTTCAACGCTTCGTCGGCGTCGAGTGCGCGGCCGGCGGCGCTGCGGGCGGCTTCCATCGGCGCGACTTCTTCATAGAAGCGGCGCTGCAGGCGGCTCTGGTCGTTGACCATCGGGAAGAAGCCGAAGTTGAGTTCGTTCAGCGTGAGCCTGGGTGCCTTCTCGGGGGCGTCGGGCAGCGCCAGCATGTAGGCGCGGTCGGCCGCGAAGGCCAGCTCGGCCAGCGTGCCGGCGAAGCAGGAGCCTTCTTCGACCAGCGCGAACAGGCTGCGCGACGAGACGTCGAGCCGGGCCAGCGTGCGGCGCAGCGCACCGAGGGTCTCGCGCACCAGCCAGTGGTCCTTGTTCGCGAGCATGGTGGCGTCGCTGGCCAGCACGGCCTGGGCGTCGCCCTCGGTCTTGAGCAGCCAGGTGCCGATGTCGAGCTCGTTGGTGCGCAGGTTGAGGATCGCGTCGTCGAGCTGGCGCGCCACCGCGAGCGGCCACCAGGCGGCGCCGGCGGCTTCGATCGCGGCGATGTCGGCGGGTTGCGCGCCCTTCGGCGCCTTGACCGTCAGGGTCGCGGTGCGGCGGGCGCGGTCGATTTCGACCGTGACGTGCTCGTAGCGCAGGCTGTCGGCGCCGTCTTCGCGTTCGAGGCGTGCCAGGCTGACGCCCTTGCCTTCGGCCGGGCGAAGGCTGCCTTCCGCGAGCTTGGCGGCGCGTTCCTGCACCGCGGCGCTGAACTGGGCCGGCTTGGCGATCGCGTCGACCAGGCGCCAGTCGACCGCGCGCTGGCCGCGCACGCCTTCGACGCTGGTGCAGAAGATGTCGGCCAGGTCATGGCGCACACGGCGCTTGTCGGTCACGCGGGTCAGGCCGCCGGTGCCGGGCAGCACGCCGAGCAGCGGCACTTCGGGCAGCGACACGGACGAGGAGCGGTCGTCGACCAGCACGATCTCGTCGCAGGCCAGCGCCAGCTCGTAGCCGCCGCCGGCGCAGGCGCCGTTGACGGCCGCGAGGAACTTCAGGCCGGAGTGCTTCGACGAGTCCTCGATGCCGTTGCGGGTCTCGTTGGTGAACTTGCAGAAGTTCACCTTCCAGGCATGGCTCGAGACGCCCAGCATGAAGATGTTGGCGCCCGAGCAGAAGATGCGGTCCTTGCCGCTCGTGACGATCACCGAGCGCACCTGGGGATGCTCGAAGCGCACGCGGTTCAGCGCGTCGTTGAGCTCGATGTCGACGCCCAGGTCGTAGCTGTTGAGCTTGAGCTTGTAGCCGGGGCGGATGCCGCCGTCTTCCGCGATGTCCAGCGACAGGCGGGCCACCGGGCCCTCGACGCTCAGTTTCCAGTGGCGGTACTGCGTGGGATCGGTGCGGTAGTCCACGCGGGTGGGGTGAGCAGCAGTGTCGGTCATGTCGAGGTCTCCTGTGGGGTTCGGGGGCGTCGAGGAACAATAATGCATTTTTCGAGCGCCGGGACATGCATCATGCTGCATGTTTACGGACGCGTCAACACTGGAATGACTTTTTTACAGGTCCCGAAGCGGACTCAGACTTCCTGGGCCATGGCCTCGCGCACCGCGGTGCGCAGCAGCTGGAAACTGTCGGGCAGGCCGCGCCCGCTGGTGTCCACGCTGAGGTCGGCCTTCGAATAGAAGGCCGCGCGGCCGCTCAGGATGCGGCGCAGGTCGTCCATCGCCTCCTTGCTGGCGGCCATCGGGCGGGTATCGCCCTGAGCGGCCACCCGGCCCATGTGTTCCTCGGGCGCGGCCTGCAGCCAGACCGTGGTGCAGTGCGCCAGCAGCTGGTTGAAGGTGGCCGGATCGGAGACGATGCCGCCGGGCGTGGCGATCACCACCTCGCTGTAGATCTGCACGGTTTCCTCGAGCGCGCGCCGCTCGTAGCGGCGGTAGGCGTTGGTGCCGTAGAGGTCGTGGATCTCGCGCACGCTGCAGCCGGCGATTTTCTCGATCTCGCGGCTCAGTTCGACGAATGGCACTTCGAGGTCGTCCGCGAGCATCTGGCCCAGGGTGGACTTGCCCGCCCCGCGCAGCCCGACCAGCGCGATGCGCCGGTGCCGCGCCGGGTCGCCGGCCGCGGTGCCGAGCAGCTCGCCCAACGCGATGCGGGCGCGGCGCAGGTCGGCCTCGCTGCGGTCCTCGAGCAGTTCGCGGATCAGCAGCCACTCGGGGGAAATGGTCGTGACGTCGCCGACCAGCTCGGCCAGCGAGCAATGGAGCGCGGTCGCCACCTGCTGCAGCACCAGGATCGAGGCGTTGCCGATGCCGTATTCGAGATTGGCCAGATGGCGCTCCGAGACCTCGGCCGCCTGCGCCACGGCCTTGCGCGTCAGTCCGCGGCGCGCGCGCAGGTTGCGCACGCGCTCGCCCAGCGCCGCCAGCAGCGGGTTCTTGGCCTCTTCGGCCGGCGGGGTCGCCTCATGGGGCACGGTCAATACCGCGTCGACTGCTCGCTCGTTCATGGCTCTTTCTCGTTGTCTTCGGATGGCCGCAACTCAGGGTTAACGCGTATTCATGCACTATATTGCTTGACACCCATTGTGTCGGTGCTTATGGTTCGTGCACAGGCAAGATACTGCACCAGAGCATTTGCCGCAAGTTTGTTCCCCACGCACGAAGAAACATCCCATGTCCAAGCAAGCCTTCCACCAGCGCGTCGCCGACCTGGCGTCGCAAATTGCCGGCCGGCCGCTCGACGACGCGCTCGACCGCTGGCTCAACACCCACCACGGCGCCGGCAGCCCCACCTTCGAAGGCCTCAAGCAGGCCTGCGTCGAGGGCGTGGCCGAAGGCTGGCTGTGCGAGCGCGAGGGCGGCGGCATCCGCTACGGACGGGTGTTCAAGGCCGAGGACGCGCTGGGCCGCTTTTCGGTCGACGTGGTCGACATGCGGGACATCGCCGGGCCGCATCACACGCATCCCGGCGGCGAGATCGATTTGATCATGCCGCTGGAGGGCGACGCCACCTTCGACGGCCGGCCGGCCGGCTGGTGCGTCTACCCGCCGGGCAGCGCCCATCGCCCCACCGTCGCGCAAGGCCGCGCGCTGGTCCTCTATCTGCTGCCCGAAGGGCAAATCCAGTTCACCAAATGACCGAACTTCTTCCCAACTACGTGGCTGGCCGCTGGCAGGCCGGCAGCGGCGCCGGCACGGTGCTCGTCGATCCGGTGCTCGGCACCGAGCTGGCACGGGTCGACGCCACCGGGCTCGACCTCCCCGGCGCCTTCCGCTTCGCACGTGAAACCGGCGGCGCCGCGTTGCGCGCCCTCACCTACCGCGAGCGCGCCGGCCTGCTGGCCGCTGTCGTCAAGGTGCTGCAAGCCAACCGCGACGTCTACTACGAGATCGCCACCGCCAATTCGGGCACGGTGAAGAACGACTCGGCGGTCGACATCGACGGCGCGATCTTCACGCTCGGCCAGTACGCCAAGTGGGGCGATGCGCTCGGCGACGTCCGCGCGCTGCGCGACGGCGACCCGGTCAAGCTCGGCAAGGAGCCGCTGTTCCAGTCGCAGCATCTGCAAGTGCCCACGCGCGGCGTGGCGCTGTTCATCAACGCCTTCAACTTCCCGTCCTGGGGCCTGTGGGAGAAGGCCGCGCCGGCCCTGCTCTCGGGCGTGCCGGTGATCGTGAAGCCCGCGACCTCCACCGCCTGGCTCACGCAGCGCATGGTGCGCGACGTGGTCGAGGCCGGGGTGCTGCCGGCCGGCGCGCTGTCGGTGATCTGCGGCAGCTCGGCCGGGCTGATGGACCAGCTCGAGCCCTTCGATGTCGTTTCATTCACCGGCTCGGCCGAGACAGGCGCGGTGATTCGCTCGCACCCGGCCGTCGCGCAGCGCTCGGCGCGCGTGAACATCGAGGCCGACAGCCTGAATTCCGCCCTGCTGCTGCCGGATGCGGCACCGGGCTCCGACGCCTTCAACCTGCTGGTGCGCGAAGTGGTGCGCGAGATGACCGTGAAGTCGGGCCAGAAATGCACCGCGATCCGCCGCATCCTGGTGCCCGCCACGGTCTACGACGCCGCGGCGCAAGCCATCGGCGCCAAGCTGGCCGGCGTCACCGTGGGCAATCCGCGCAGCGAGGGCGTGCGCATGGGTTCGCTCGTGAGCCGCGCCCAGCTGGCCGCGGTGCGCGAAGGGCTGGAGACGCTCAAGGCGCAGGCCGGGGTGCTGCACGACGGCAGCCGGCAGCCGCTGGTCGACGCCGACCCGGCCGTCGCCGCCTGCATCGGCCCGGTGCTGCTGGGCGCGCGCGATGCCGACGCGGCCGACCGCGTGCACGACATCGAGGTCTTCGGCCCGGTCGCCACGCTGCTGCCCTACCGCGACCTCGACCATGCGATCGCGCTCGCGCACCGCGGCCAGGGTTCGCTGGTGACCTCGCTCTACGGCGCCGACGACGCCGAGCTCGGCCGGGTGGCCGTGCAGATCGCCGCCAGCCACGGCCGCGTGCACGTGATCACGCCCGAGGTGGCGCAGGCCCAGACCGGCCACGGCAACGTGATGCCGATGTCGCTGCACGGCGGCCCCGGCCGCGCCGGCGGCGGCGCCGAACTGGGCGGCCTGCGGGCGCTGGACTTCTATCACCGCAGGAGCGCCGTGCAGGCCAGCCCCGGCGTGCTGGCGCAGCTCGGGCTTCAGTAAGCCGGGGCCGCAGACGAGGACCGAAGGAGACACACGATGAACCTGCCCGACACATTCAACTTCGCCGAGCACCTGTTCGCGCTGAACCGCGGCCGCGCCCGGAAGATCGCCTATGTCGACGACCGCGGCGCGCTCGGCTACGGCGAGCTCGAAGACCGCGCGCGCCGGCTCGCGGCGGCCCTGCTGGCAAGCGGCGCGCGGCGCGAGGAGCGCGCGCTGCTGCTGATGCTCGACGGCAGCGACTGGCCCGTGAGCTTCCTCGGCTGCCTGTATGCCGGCGTGGTGCCGGTGGCGGTCAACACGCTGCTCACGGCCGACGACTACGCCTACATGCTCGACCACAGCGGCGCCACCACGGCACTGGTGTCGGGCGCGCTGCTGCCGGTGCTGCAGGAGGCGATGGCAAAGGGACCGAACGCGCTGCGCACGCTGTTCGTGTCGCAGCCCGACGGCCCGCTGCCCGAAGGCGCACGGAATCTCGACTCCGCGATCGCCGCCAGCGAACCGCTCGCGGCGCCGGCCGCCACCGGTCCGCAGGACCACGCCTTCTGGCTCTATTCCTCCGGCTCCACCGGCAAGCCCAAGGGCACCGTGCACACGCACGCCAACCCCTGGTGGACCGCCGAGCTCTACGGCAAGCCGGTGCTGGGCCTGACCGAGAACGACATCTGCTTCTCGGCCGCGAAGATGTACTTCGCCTACGGGCTCGGCAACGCGCTGACCTTCCCGCTGTCGGTCGGCGCCACCGTGCTGCTGATGGCCGAGCGCCCCACGCCCGACGCCACCTTCAAGCGCTGGACCGGCGCCCACAAGCCGACCGTGTTCTTCGGTGCGCCGACCGGTTTCGCGGGCATGCTCGCCTCGCCCCGCCTGCCGGCGCGCGAGGCGGTCGCGCTGCGCATGTGCTCCTCGGCCGGCGAGGCGCTGCCGGGCGAGATCGCGCAGCGCTTCCACCAGCACTTCGGCTGCGAGATCGTCGACGGCATCGGCTCGACCGAGATGCTTCACATCTTCATCTCCAACCGGCCGGGCGACATCCGCTACGGCACCACCGGGAAGCCGGTCGACGGCTACGAGATCGAGCTGCGCGGCGAGGACGGCCAGCCCGTCGGCGTGGGCGAGGTCGGCGATCTCTACATCAAGGGCCCGAGCACCGCGCTGATGTACTGGGGCAACCCCGAGAAGAGCGCCGAGACCTTCCGCGACGGCTGGACCAAGAGCGGCGACAAGTACTCGCGCGACGCCGACGGCTACTACACCTATGCGGGCCGCAGCGACGACATGCTGAAGGTCAGCGGCATCTATGTCTCGCCCTTCGAGGTCGAGGCCACGCTGATGCAGCACCCGGCGGTGCTCGAGGCCGCGGTGATCGGCAAGGAGGACGCCGACGGGCTCACGAAGACCAAGGCCTTCGTGGTCCGCAAGGACGGCCAGTCGGTCAGCGACGACGAACTCAAGGCCTTCGTGAAGGAACGCCTGGCGCCCTACAAGTACCCGCGCTTCATCGAGTTCGTGGACGAGCTTCCAAAGACCGCCACCGGAAAAATACAGCGCTTCCGCCTGCGCGAGCGGGAGCAGAAATGACCCCCGCGTTCGGCACTTCGTGTCCTCTCCCGGCGCCGACACCATGAGCACCCACGCCGAATTCGCCGCCATCCGCTGGCGGGGCAGAGAGGTGCGCATCGAATACGTGCGCATCGCTCCCGAACGCACCGACGCGCCGCTGGTCGTCTTCCTGCACGAAGGCCTCGGGTCCATCTCGATGTGGAAGGACTTCCCCGAGCGCCTGTGCGAGGCCGGCGGCTTCCGCGGCCTGGTGTTCTCGCGCCCCGGCTACGGCCGCTCGACGCCGCGCGCGGCCGACGAGACCTGGGACGTCGACTTCATGCACCGCCAGGCGCACGAGGTGCTGCCGGCGTTCTTCGAAGCGCTGGGTCTCGCCGAGAAGCCGTGGCTGTTCGGCCACAGCGACGGCGGCTCGATCTCGCTGCTCTACGCCGCGCGCTTCCCGGACCGGGTCGCGGGCCTGGTGGTGCTGGCGCCGCACATCCTCGTGGAGGACGTGACGGTGGCCAACATCCAGCTGGCGCGGCAGGCCTACCTGGAGACCGACCTGCCGAAGAAGCTGGGCCGCTACCACGACGACGTCGACTCCGCCTTCTGGGGCTGGAACCGGATCTGGCTGCATCCGCCCTTCCGGCAATGGAACATCGAGCGCGAGCTCGACGGCATCCGCTGCCCGGTGCTCGCCATCCAGGGCATCGACGACGAGTACGGCACACTCCGGCAGATTCGCGGCATCGCCGAACGGCTGCCGCAGACCCGGCTGGTGGAGATCCCGGACTGCGGGCATTCCCCGCATCGCGATCAGCCCGAAACGGCGATAGTGGCGACCGTTTCATTCATCAAGACAGGAAGCCCCACCCAGCACCCGCCCCACCCGGGGGATGCCCGCGATGCTGGGGAAATTCTTAATTGAATCGTGAATAGTTTAGCTGTAAAGTATTCTCAATCAAACCAAAAGGAGACCTCCATGAGCCAACGCATCGCACGCACCACCCTGACAGCCCTGGCACTCGCGTGCATCGCCACGCTGGGCCACGCCCAGCAGGGCAAGCTGAAGGTGGGCCTGATGCTGCCGTTCAGCGGCACCTACGCCGCGCTCGGCGTCGCCATCGAGAACGGCTTCAAGCTGCGCATCGAGGAGCAGGGCGGCAAGCTCGGCGGCCGCGACATCGAGTTCGTCAAGGTCGACGACGAGTCGGACCCGGCCAAGGCCACCGACAACGTCAACAAGCTGATCAAGCGCGACAACGTCGACGTGATCATCGGCACGGTGCACTCGGGCGTGGCGATGGCGATGGCCAAGGCGGCCAAGGAAAGCGGGACCGTGCTGATCGTGCCGAACGCGGGCGCCGACGCCGTGACCGGCCCGATGTGCGCGCAGAACATCTTCCGCAGCTCGTTCTCGAACTGGCAGCCGGCTTACGCGATGGGCGAGGTGGCGGGCAAGCAGGGCAAGAAGAAGGCCATGACCATCACCTGGAAGTACGCGGCCGGCGACGAGTCGGTGGCGGGCTTCAAGGAAGGCTTCGAGAAGGCCGGCGGCAAGGTCGAGAAGCAGCTCACCGTGCCGTTCCCGAACGTCGAGTTCCAGGCGCTCCTGACCGAGATCGCCGCGGCCAAGCCCGACGTGGTGTATTCCTTCTTCGCCGGCGGCGGCGCGGTCAAGTTCGTCAAGGACTACGCGGCGGCCGGCCTCAACAAGACCATCCCGCTGGTCGGCCCCGGCTTCCTGACCGACGGCACGCTCGAAGCGCAGGGCGAAGCCGCCCAGGGCATGCTGACCACGCTGCACTACGCCGACGGCCTCAACACGCCGCGCGACACCGCCTTCCGCACCGCCTACGCCAAGTCCTTCAAGCTGCAGCCCGACGTGTATGCGGTGCAGGGCTACGACGCGGCGCAGATGCTCGCGATCGGCCTCGCCGCGGTCAAGGGCGACATCAGCAAGAAGGCCGAGTTCGCAGGCGCCATCGAAAAGGCCAAGATCGACAGCCCGCGCGGCGCGTTCACGATCAGCAAGGCGCACAACCCGGTGCAGGACGTCTACCTGCGCAAGGTCGAAGGCAACGAGAACAAGATGGTCGGCGTCGCGGTCAAGAACCTGGCCGACCCGGCCCGCGGCTGCAGGATGTAACTCGAGGATGTAGCTCGCCCCCAGGTTGCCCCGCACTTCGTGTCGGGGCGCCCACCCCCTGCCGGGGGCAACACCAGCGGCCCGGCGGAGCCGGTTCCGCGGTGTTTCCCGAAGGGGATCCCGGTAGCTTCCAATGATTTCAACCTAGAAAACTGCTTGTGGACTTCGGTACCTTTCTTGTTCAGTGCCTGAACTCCGTGCAGTACGGATTGCTGCTGTTCCTGGTCGCCTCCGGACTGACGCTGATCTTCGGCATCATGGGCGTGATCAACCTGGCCCACGGCAGCTTCTACATGCTGGGCGCCTACATGGCGTTCGCGCTGTCGCCGCTGTTCGGCGACCAGTTCATCGTGATGCTGGTGGCGGGCGTGGTGCTCGCCGCGCTGTTCGGCTACCTGCTGGAGTGGGCCTTCTTCAGCTACCTCTACCAGCGCGACCACCTGCAGCAGGTGCTGATGACCTACGGGCTGATCCTGGTGTTCGAGGAACTGCGCTCGCTGCTGGTCGGCAACGACGTGCACGGCGTCAAGGCCCCGCCCTGGCTCGAAGGCAGCTTCGCGCTCGGCGACCTCATGAGCTACCCGTGGTATCGCCTGTTCGCCTCGGCGGCCTGCGTGCTGCTGGCGGTCGGCCTGTACTTCGTGGTCAACCGCACGCGCCTGGGCATGATGATCCGCGCCGGCGCCAGCAATCGCGACATGGTGCGCGGACTCGGCATCGACATCCGGCGGCTCTACCGCATCGTCTTCGCGGCGGGCGTGGCGCTGGCCGCGCTGGCCGGCATGATCGCGGCGCCGATGTCCTCGGTGTATCCGGGCATGGGCGCGAGCGTGCTGATCATCTGCTTCGTGGTGGTGGTGATCGGCGGCATCGGCTCCATCACCGGCGCCCTGGTGGCCTCGCTGCTGGTGGGTTTCGTCGACACCTTCGGCAAGGTGTTCTTCGCCGAACTGAGCGGCATGGGCGTGTACGTGCTGATGGCGATCGTGCTGATCTGGCGCCCCGAAGGCTTGATGGGCCGCAAGAGCTGATGATGACCAAACTGAACCACTGGCTCCCTGTGCTCTGCGCCATCGCGCTGGGCCTGCTGGGCCCGATGCTGAGCCCCTACATGTCGGACCTGATCGTCAAGGTGATGATCCTGTCGATCTTCGCGCTGAGCCTCGAACTGCTGGTCGGCATGACCGGCCTCGTGAGCCTCGGCCATGCGGCCTTCTACGGCATCGGCGCCTACGCCACCGTGCTCGGCTCTGGCAAGGACGGCGGCTCGATCGCCTGGCTGCTGCCGCTGGCCATGGGCTCGGCCGCGGCCTACGCCCTGTTCGTCGGCGCCTTGAGCCTGCGCACCCGCGGCGTGTACTTCATCATGGTCACGCTGGCCTTCGCGCAGATGGCCTTCTTCGTCTTCCACGACACCGCGCTCGGCGGCGGCAGCGACGGCATCTACATGTACATCCGCCCGGCCCTCGGCGCGCTCGACCTGGAGAACCGGACCGTGCAGTTCTACTTCGTGCTGGCCGCGCTGGCGGCCACCTACGGCCTGCTGGCGCTGATCCGGCGCTCGCGCTTCGGCGCCGCGCTGGCCGGCATCCGCGTCAACGAGCAGCGCATGCGCGCGGCCGGCTTCCCGGTCTACGGCTACAAGCTGGCGGCCTTCGTGATCGCCGGCGCGCTGGCAGGGCTGGCGGGCTTCCTGGTTGCTGCGCGCGATGGCGTGGTCAACCCCGAACTGATGGCCTGGCACAACTCGGGCGAGGTGCTGCTGATGATCATCCTCGGCGGCCTCGGCCACCTGCGCGGCGCGGTGATCGGCGCGGTGGCGTTCACCTTGCTGAAGGAACTGCTCTCGACGCATGCGCTGGTCGGCCCGATGGCGGACCACTGGCAGCTCTCGCTCGGGCTGGCCATCATCGCCTTCGTCGCGCTGCTACCCAAGGGCATCATCGGGATTGCGGCGCGGATCTCGCCGAAGGGGGCTGCATCATGAGCACCCTGCTTGCGGTCGAAACGCTGACGCGCCGCTTCGGCGGCCTGGTCGCGGTCAATGCCGTGACGCTGGACCTGCGCCGCGGCGAAGTGCATGCGGTGATCGGCACCAACGGCGCCGGCAAGTCGACGCTGATCAACATGCTCTCGGGCGAGATCGGCGCCTCCGACGGCCGCATCGCGCTGGACGGCGAGGACATCACGACGCGGGCGCAGTTCCGGCGCGCGCTGGCCGGCGTCGGCCGCAGCTACCAGCGCACCACGATCTTCCCGGAGTTCACGGTGCTGGAAAACTGCCGCCTCGCGGCGCAGGCCGCGACGCCCCGGCCGTGGGCGATCTGGCAGGCCTCGCGCCATTGCGCGGAGAGCAATGCCTCGGCCCGCGAGGCGCTGGCCGCGGCCGGCCTCGATACGGTGGCCGAGCGCATCGCGGGCACGCTGAGCCACGGCGCCAAGCGGCAACTCGAAGTCGCGATGTGCCTGGCGACCAAGCCGCGCGTGCTGCTGCTCGACGAGCCGCTGGCCGGCATGGGCGCCGAGGAGACCGAGCGCATGCTGGGCCTGCTCGCGAACCTCAAGGCCTCGCACGCGATCCTGCTGGTGGAGCACGACATGGACGCGGTGTTCCGCATCGCCGACCGCATCACCGTGATGGTCAACGGCACCGTGATCGCGACCGGCGATCCGGCGTCGATCCGGACCAATCCCGAAGTACGAACGGCCTACCTCGGCGAGGACCATTGAGAGATGAAACACCCCCGAAGCGCCTGCGGCGCCTCCCCCTCAAGGGGGCGATACCAGCGGCCCGGCAAAGCCGGTTCCGCGGTATCCCTGGCATGGGGCTGTGCCGGTTTCATGCGTCGCGTGCTGGAAAACTGAGATGCTGTCGATACAAGACCTGAACACCTACTACGGCGACAGCCACATCCTGCGCGGCGTCGACGTCGAGATCCCGGCCGCCACCTCGGTCGGCCTGCTCGGTCGCAACGGCATGGGCAAGACCACGCTGATCCGCTCGCTGATGGGCTACGTGCGGCCGGCCTCCGGCCACGTGAAGCTCGACGGCCAGGAAGTCACCGGCTGGGTGCCCGAGAAGATGGCGCGGCGCGGCATCGGCTACGTGCCCGAGGGGCGCGGCATCTTCCCGAACCTGTCGGTGCGCGAGAACCTCGTGATGAGCGCACGCGCCGGCATCGACGGCAAGCGCGACTGGACCTTCGAGCGCGTGATGGCGACCTTCCCGCGGCTGACCGAGCGGCTCTCGCACGGCGGCCAGCAGCTCTCGGGCGGCGAGCAGCAGATGCTGTCGATCGGCCGCGCGCTGATGACCAACCCGCGGCTCATGATCCTCGACGAGGCGACCGAAGGCCTGGCGCCGCTGATCGTGGCCGAGATCTGGCGCGTGATCGCCGACATCCGCTCGACCGGCATCGCCACGCTGATCGTCGACCGCGACTGGCGCAAGGTGCTCGGCCACACCGACCGCGCGGTGGTGATGGAGAAGGGCCGCATCGTGCGGCACGGCCCGTCCGCCGATCTGGTGGCCGAGCCGGCCGTGCTCGAGGAACTGCTCGGGGTCTGACGCGCTTCAGCGCGCTGAGAGATCAGCCGCCGCCGAGCTCCCAGCCGCCTCCCAGCGCCTTGTACAGGCTCACCGACGCCTCCAGCCGCGCCAGCTGCAAGCGTGCCCCCGCATCGAGCGCCGCGTACAGCGTGCGCTGGGCGTCGAGCAGGGTCAGCAGGGTCTCGGCACCGGCGCGGTAGCGCGACTCGGCGATCGCGAGCGCCTGGCGCGCCTGCTTCAGCGCCTCGGCCTGGGCCACGCGTTCGGCGTCCAGGCTGTCCAGCGCCTGCAATGCGGTCTGCGCGTCGGCGAAGGCGGCCACGATGGCCGAGCGGTAGCCGGCGAGCAGCTCTTCGCGCCGCGCGACGGCCAGGTCGCGCCCGGCCGCGAGTTTCCCGGCATCGAAGATCGGTGCCGCCAGCCCGGCCGCCAGGGTGTAGAGCGGCGACTCGAACAGGTCGCGCCAGCGCCCGCCGCCGGTGCCGACGCCCGCCGACAGCGACAGGCTGGGCAGCATCGCGGCGCGCGCCACCGCGATGTCGGCATCGGCCGCCACCAGCCGTGCTTCGGCCCGTGCGACATCCGGCCGGCGGGCCAGCAGGTCCGACGGCAGTCCGGCGTCGAACGATGGCACCCGCAGCGCGTCCAGCGTGCCGGCGTCCGGCGGCGTCGGCACCTGCCGGCCCAGCCAGGTCGCCAGCAGGACGCGGCTGTCGGCGGCCTCGCGCTGCAGCGCCAGCAGGACCCGCCGCTGCGAGGCGACGATGCCGCGCTGCTGCGCCAGTTCCAGCGGGGTCGCGGCACCCGCGCGCTGGCGGGCCTCGACCAGGGCGAGCAGCCGTTCGGCATCCGCCAGGTTGAGCGCCGCGATCGCCACCCGGTCGTGCAACCCGACCGTGCGCAGCCAGGCCGAAGCGGTGCCCGCGGTCACCGCGAGCCGCACCGCGTCGCGGTCGAAGACACTGGCGCGCAGGTCGGCCTGCGCGCTGTCGCGCAAGCCGCGCTGGCCGCCCCAAAGGTCGACCTCGTAGCGTGTCACCAGGCGCGTGGCGTAAGCGGTGCCGGCCACCGGCGCATCGCCGCTCCAGCGCCCTTCGCGGCTGGCGCCGGCGGTGAGCGAGACGTTCGGCCACAGCGTGGCCTCGGCGCCGCGGGCCAGGGCTTCGGCCTGGCCCACCCGCGCAGCGGCCGCCGCGATGTCGAGGTTCTGGGCCTGGGCTTCCTCGACCCGCGCGCGCAGCTCGGCGCTGCCGAAGGCATTCCACCAGGCCGCGTGATCGGGTGTGGTCGCCGCCGCCTCGGGGACGGCGGGCGGTGCCGCGGCGCAGGCGGCCAGCGCCAGGGTCAATGGAATCCACAGGGTGCGCAGCAAGGCGTTCGTCTTTCTCATCATTCGCTCGACAGGGCGACGACCGGGTCGAGCCCGGCGGCCTGCCGGGCCGGCATGAAGCCGAACACCAGCCCGGTGGCGGTGGCGCAGAAGAAGGCGCCGGCGATCGCGCGCAGCGAAAAGATCACCGGCACGCCCGAGAGGATCAGCACGGCCCCGACCGCCAGCCCGATGACCACGCCCGCGCTGCCTCCGACCACCGACACCAGCACGGCCTCGGTCAGGAACTGCCGCAGGATGTCCTTGCGGCGCGCGCCGGTGGCCATCCGGATGCCGATCTCGCGGGTGCGCTCGCGCACCGTCATCAGCATCACGTTCATCACGCCGATGCCGCCGACCAGCAGCGACACGGCGGCGATCAGGCCCAGCAGCAGGGTCATCGTGTCCTCGGTCTTCGCCTTGGCCGCGATGGCGGCGGCGGCATTGCCGATGCGGTAGTCGCGGATGCCGTGGCGTTCGAACATCACGGCGTCGACCGCGCGCTCGGCGGCGTCGACGCTGGCGCCCTCGCGCACCGACATCGCGGTGTAGGTGGGTTCGCGCTGGCCGAAGACCTTGACGCCCGCGGTCGTGAACGGCATCAGCAGCAGGTCGTCGTAGCTCTGGTCTCCGGCGGCCGCGCCCTTCTCGGCCATGACGCCGATCACCTGGAAGGGCACGTTCTCGATCAGGATGTGCCGGCCCACGGGGTTCGGCAGGTCCGGCAGCAGGTCGCGCGCAAGCTTGTGGCCCAGCACCGCCACGGCGGCGAGGTCGCGGTCGTCCTCGGCGGTGAAGAAGCCGCCCAGGCGGACCGGCCAGTTCTGGACCTCGGGCATGGCGGCGCCGGTGCCGCGCACGTAGGTCTGCAGATCCTTCTCGCCGTGGCGCACGACCTTGTTGCCGGTCACGTTCGGCAGCACCTCGGCCAGTTGCGGCAGCTCGGCCACGGCCTGCAGGTCGGCCAGCGTGACGCTGCGCCCGGGGATGCGGGAGCTGGCGCCCACCGAGCTCATGTAGAGCAGGTTGGCGCCGAAGGCGCTGGCCTGCGCCACCACCTGCTGGCGCGTGCCGAGGCCGACCGCGAGCATCACGATGACCGAGGCGACGCCGATCACGATGCCGAGCAGCGTCAGGCTGGTGCGGAAGCGGTTGATCCACATCACGCGCCAGGCCGCTCGGCAGGCGTCGGCCAACTCGGTGGCCAGCGACGGACCTTGCGCCTCGCGCGCGGGGCGGACGCGGTGACGCGCCGCCGTGCCGGCATCGGGCTGCGGCCCCGCGCGGCCGCTGTCCGCCACGACCAGGCCGTCGCGAATCTCGATCACGCGGCGCGCGGCGGCGGCGACCTCTCGGTCGTGCGTGATGATCACCACGGTGTGTCCGGCGTCGGCGAGTTCCTCGAGCAGCGCCATGACCTCGGCCCCGCTCTTCGAGTCGAGGGCGCCGGTCGGCTCGTCCGCGAGGATGACCCGGCCGCCGTTCATGAGCGCACGCGCAATGGACACGCGCTGCTGCTGGCCGCCCGAGAGCTGGTGCGGCCGGTGGTCGAGGCGGTCGCCGAGTCCCAGCCGTTCGAGCAGCGCGCGCGAACGCGCGCGGCGTTGCGCCTCGGGCAGGCCGGCGTAGATCGCCGGCACCTCGACGTTCTCGCGGGCCGATTCGGTGGCGATCAGGTGATAGCCCTGGAACACGAAGCCGAAGGCCTCGCGGCGCAGCCAGGCCAGTTGGTCGGCGTCGAGCGTGGCGACATCGTGGCCGTCGAATCGGTAGCTGCCGGCGCTCGGCCGGTCCAGGCAGCCGAGCAGGTGCATCAAGGTCGATTTGCCGGAGCCCGAGGCGCCGACGATGGCCACGAATTCGCCGGCCTCGATCGTGAGCGAGACGCCGCGCAGCACTTCCACCGCCGGTGCGCCGCCGCGTCCGCCGTAGTGCTTGCGCAGGCCGTCGAGCGCGATCAGCGGCGGCGGGACGGGAGCGTCGCTCAAAACTGGAATCTCCGCGCGCCGTCGCCGGTGCTGCGCTCGGCGGTGATCAGCCGGTCGCCTTCCGCCAGTCCCTCCAGCACCTCGGCGGTGAGCCGGTCGCGCACGCCGATGCGCAGCGCCCGCGCCTGCGGCTGGCCGTCCGGGCCCAGCACGCGCGCGGTGTAGCGCCCGGGCTGGCCGGCCACGAGCTGCAGGGCCGGCAGCGGCGCGGTGAGCACGCCTTGCGCCGCGGCCGTCACGAAGGACACCTGCGCCGTCATCTGCGGCATCAGCTCGCCGTCGGCGTTGGCGACGTCGAAGAGCACGGTGTAGAGCACCACCTTGCTGGTGGTGGGCGCGAGCGCGGTGCCGGCGGCCTTGCCCTCCGGCTGCTGCGGCGCCGGCAGCACCTGGCGCACGGTACCGCTCCAGCGCCGCTTGGCCTGGCCCGGCGCGCCGCCAAGGGTGGTGAAGCGCACCGGCATGCCGGCGCGCACGCGCCGCACCTCGGCCTCCGACACCTCGGTCCAGACGGTCATCGCCGAGAGGTCGGCAATGCGCAGCACGTTGGGTGTCTGGTAGGCGGCGTTGAGGGTCTGGCCTTCCCGGGCGTCGAGCGACACCACGGTGCCGGCCATCGGCGCGTCGATGCGCGTGTAGCCGAGCTGGGCCAGATTGCCCTTGAGCGTGGACTGCGCCTGGTCGATCTGCGCCTTCAGGTGATCGATGCGGGCGGCGGTCGAGGCCCGCTCGGCCTCGGCGACCTGCACGTCCTCGTCGCGGGTCGCGCCGTCGCCGGCCATCTGGAGCTGGCGCGCGTGCTGGTGCCGCGCCAGGCGGTGGCGGGCCTGCTGGTCGGCCAGCTGCGCCTTCAGGCCGGCCAGCGCGGCGCGGCTGGCGTCGACGGTCGACTGCTGCACCGTAGGGTCGATCTCGGCCAGCGGCTGGCCCTTCTCGACCGCGTCACCGGCGCGCACGTACAGGCGCCGGACCTGGCCCGAGACCTGGGCGCCGACGTCGACGTAGCGGCGCGGCTGCAGCGTGCCGATGGCGTCCACCGTGGCTTCGATGTCGCCGCGGCCGATGGTCACGGTGTCGAAGCCGTCGCCCGCGGCTCGGTGGTTGGCCCACAGCCCCGCGGTGGCCAGCAGCGACACGAGCGCCACCAGGCCGGTCCAGCGCCATCGGCGGGCGCGGTGGGGTCCGGAACGCGCGCTGTCCGGGTTCAGGGGATTGGGAGAGCTCATGCATGGATGACGCTCGAGCGCGGGAATCGGGTAGTCCGACCGGGAGTCGTCTCAGTTCTTTTTCCTATAATGCGAATCGTTATCAATTGCATTCGCACATTCAAGACGAAAAACCGCCGTGTCTCCGCACCACCAGGAATTCCATGATCTGTACGTGGCACATCACGGCTGGCTTCGCGGCTGGTTGCGGGGCCGGCTGCGTTGCGGCTTCGCGGCCGCCGACCTGACCCAGGACACCTTCGTCAACCTGATGGAGCAGCCGGCGCCCCCGGTGTTGCGGCAGCCGCGCGCCTTCCTGCAGGTCGTGGCCAGCCGGCTCATGATCAACCGCTACCGCCGCATGACCATCGAGGCCGAGGTGCTGCGCACGGTCGGCTGGATGGCCGAGCAGGACCAGGCGGCCAGCGCGGAAGACCTGGCCTCGACCCGCCAGCTGCTCGGGCAGGTGCTGGCCATGCTGACCCACGAACTCGACGTGAAGAGCCGCACGGCCTTCCTCATGGCGCGGGTCGACGGCAGTTCGTACCGCGAGATCGCGGCGCACCTGGGCGTGTCGGAAACCCGCGTCAAGCAGTACCTGGCCAAGGTGCTGCTGCACTTCCACACCCGGATGTCGAACGCCGCGGCCGAGCCCGCCACGTGCCATGAATGAAGCGGCTGCGGCGCCGCAGAGCATCGAGGAGCAGGCCGCGCTGTGGGTGGTGAGGCTGGATGAGGAAGCGGCCGACGAAGCGGCGCGCACGGCCTGCGCGCAATGGTGCGCACAGGACCCGCGGCACGCGCGGGCGCTGGACGCGATGCGCCGCATGTGGGAGTCGGTCACGCCGCAGACGCCGGTGCCGGCGCGGCGGCCCGCACGCAAGCCCGGGTCGCGCCATGCGCTCGGCCTGCTGGTCATCGTGCCCTGCCTGGTGGGGATCGCGAGCGCCCTGCCCTGGCGCTACTGGCTGGCCGACGAGCGCACGGCGGTCGGCGAGGTGCGGGAGTTCACGCTGGCCGACGGCAGCCGGGTCACGCTGAACAGCGACAGTGCGGTCGACATCGACCTGTCGGGCGACAAGCGCCGGCTGCGGTTGCGCCGCGGCGAGGTCTATGTCGAGGTGGCGAAGAGCAGCGCGCCCTTCGTGGTGATCGACCGCGACGGCGCCGCACGGGCGCTCGGCACGCGCTACGCGGTGCGGCGCGACGCGCAGGACACGCTGGTGACGGTGATCGAATCGCGCGTGCGGGTCCGACCGCGCGCGGCGCTCGACCAGAGCGTCGAGCTGGCGGCGGGCGAGCAGGTCCGCTTCGACCGCCACGGCATCACCCGCCCCGCGAGCGTGGCCGCGCCGGGCGCCCTGGCGTGGCGGCAGGGCCGGGTGGTGTTCCAGGATGCACCGGTCGCCGAGGTGCTGCGCGAACTCGCGCGCTACCGGCCCGGGCTGCTGCTGGTCGACGACGAGGCCCTTGCCGGGCTGCGCTTCACCGGCGTGTTGCCGGCGGGGCAGAGCGACGAGGCGCTTGCGCTGCTCGCCGCCGCGCTGCCGATCGAGGTCTCGCGGATCTCGCCCTGGCTGGTCCGCGTGTCGGCGCAGCCGCGCCCTGCCGCCGCGCAAGCCGCGCGCTGAAAAAAACCGCGCCAAGGGCCTACCCGATTTCGCGGGCCGATTGTCATAGGTGGTGAGAAGGAGTTCACACACCAATGACAGGAAGCCGGAAATGAATCAAAGCAACAAGATCCGCCGTCCAGCGCATCCGCTCCATCGTCTCTCGTCGTTCGCGCTGGCACTGGGCGTGATCG
This sequence comes from Variovorax sp. M-6, assembly GCF_052114385.1. NCBI lineage: Bacteria > Pseudomonadati > Pseudomonadota > Betaproteobacteria > Burkholderiales > Comamonadaceae > Variovorax > Variovorax sp. M-6. The sequence continues at coordinate 67,155 of NZ_JBFREQ010000030.1, forward strand.
CAGGGGGCGCCTGGGCCCAGGCGCCGGCGCCGGCCGACAGCGCCGCCGTCGAATGGCGCCAGCCCGCCCAGCCGCTGGGCAGCGCGCTGACCGCGCTGGCGGTGCACACCGGCCTCCTGGTCGGCGTCGATGCCGAGGTGGTGCGCGGCAAGCAGGCGCCCGCGATCCAGGGCCGCTACACGCCGCGCCAGGCGCTGCTGCTGCTGCTCGAAGGCAGCGGCCTCGAGGCGGTCCGCGGCGCCTCCGGCGGCTACACCGTGCGGGCCGCCGCGCCGGCGCCGCGCGCCGAAGCCGCGAACGACGAACAGCACCCGTCGGGTGGCTCGCTCGAGACCGTCACCGTGACCGCCGGGCGCGACACGATCACCGAAGGCACCGGCTCCTTCACGACGGACGGACCGATCAGCACCGCCACCCGCCTGCCGCTGACCCTGCGCGAGACCCCGCAGTCGGTCACGGTCATCACGCGCCAGCGCATGGAAGACCAGAGCATCCGCCAGATCGGCGACGTGCTGCGACAGACGACGGGCTTGAGCTTCGTGCAGAACGGCAACGCCGGGAGCGACGGCAACTCGGTCTACTCGCGCGGCTTCCTGGTCGAGAACTACCAGGTCGACGGCATCCCGCAGACCGGCAGCTGGCTCACGCAGACCGGCGACCTCGCGCCCTACGACCGCGTCGAGGTGATACGGGGCGCCACCGGCCTGCTCAACGGCGTCGGCACGCCGGCCGCCACGGTCAACCTGGTGCGCAAGCGCCCGACCCAGGCCTTCCAGGCCCATGCATCGATCAGCGCCGGCTCGTGGAACTACTACCGCGGCGAGGTCGACATCGGCGGTCCGCTCAACGAGGCCGGCACGGTGCGCGGCCGCATCGTGGCGGCGGTGCAGGACAACGAGTCCTGGATCGACCGCTACGAGGAAAAGAAGCAGATCTTCTACGGCATCGTCGAGGCCGACCTCACGTCCGCCACGCGGCTGACCGCGGGCCTCGACCTGCAGCAGCACGACAACGACGGCGCGGCACGCAGCGGCCTGCCGCTGTTCTACAGCGACGGCGCGGAAAGCCACTTCGACCGCTCGCAGAGCGCCGCGGCCAGCTGGGCGCACTCCTACCAGGACCAGCGCCAGTTCTTCGTCTCGCTCGACCATCGCTTCGACAACGGCTGGAGCGCGCATGCCGGCTTCAACCAGTCGAAGCGCAGCTACGACGACGTGCTCGGCTACGCGATGCGCGGCTACCTGAACCGTGCGACCGGCGCGGGGCTGTCCCTGTGGACGAACAAGTGGAACTCCGATCCGGTGCAGAACGCGGCCGACTTCTATGCCACGGGCCCCTTCGAGATGTTCGGTCGCCGGCACGAGCTCGTGGTGGGCTACAACATCTCGCGCACCAAGGACCAGCCGCCGACCTACGCCGGCTGGTCTCCGCCCAACTACAACGGCGCGATCCCGAACTTCTATCTCTGGAACGGGGACTATCCGCTCGAGCCCTTCAACCCGCAGACCGGCAACAGCGAGACGGCGACCAACCAGTCGGGCCTGTACGCCACCACCCGGCTGCGGCCCACCGACGCGCTGTCGGTGATCCTCGGTGCCCGCGTGAGCGACTGGAGCGAGAAGACGCGCCGGATCCCCTTCGCGGGCAAGGCCACCTTCGGCTCGCGCAGCGAGAACGGCGTGGTCACGCCCTATGCCGGGCTGGTGTACGACCTGAGCGACCACTGGTCGGTCTACACCAGCTACACCGACATCTTCAAGCCGCAGACCAACAAGGACCTGAGCGGCAACAACCTCGCGCCGCTCGAGGGCATCGCCTACGAGGCCGGCGTCAAGGGCTCGTTCTACAACGACCAGCTGAACCTGAGCGCCGCGGTGTTCCAGATCGAGCAGGACAACCTGGCCGTGGTGATCCCCAACCAGTTCGCGCCCGACGGCTCGGCCGCCTACCGTGCGGCGCAGGGAACGAAGTCGCGCGGCTACGAATTCGAAGCGGCCGGCGAAGTGATGCCGGGCTGGCAGATCGGCAGCGGCTTCTCGCGCAGCGTCGCGCGCGACGCCGCCGGCGTGCGGCTCAACACGCAGGTGCCCAACGGCCTGTTCAAGCTGTTCACGACCTACCGCATCGCCGGCATCGGCAACGGCCTGGTCGTGGGCGGCGGCGTCAACTGGCAGAGCGAGACCTACACCAGCAACCTCGGGCCGAGCGGCAAGGCGCGCTTCACGCAGCCCAGCTACGCCACGCTCGACCTGATGGCGCGCTACCCGATCAGCAAGAGCCTGTCGGTCTCGGTGGCGCTCAACAACGTCTTCGACAAGACCTACTACACGAGCACCAGCAGCAGCTTCTACGGCGCGCCGCGCAACCTGCTCGTGACGCTGCGCGGCAGCTTCTGAGCACCGCCCCCATCCCATCTCGTCCCGTCCCCAACCCCCGTCATCACCTCAAGGAGTCCTCCGATGCACATGAAGAAATCCCTGCTCGCCCTCGCCCTCGCGCTGTCCGGTGCGGCCCATGCCCACTTCGTCTGGCTCGAGCCCGCCTCGGGCGGCGAGGCCAAGGCCTATTTCGGCGAATGGGCCGACGACCTGCGCGAGACCGAAGCCGGCCACCTCAAGCTGGTGAGCGCGCCGCGCGGCATCGGCGCCGACGGCAAGGAGCAGCCGGCGACAAGGCACAACGACCACTTCTCGGTCAAGGCCGATGCCGGCGGCGACGCGCGGCTGGTCGGCGGCTACGTCAGCGACAAGGGTGTCGTGAGCCTCTACCAGGCGCGCACCGGCCGCACCGGGACCACCGCCCGCCACGCGCTGGAACTGGTGCCGCAGGCGCCGGGCAGCAACAGCTTCTCGCTGCTGCTCAACGGCAAGCCACTGGCGAAGACCAAGGTGGTCGTGTTCGGTCCGCCGAAGTGGGAGAAGAGCTTCTACAGCGACGACGCCGGCAAGCTCACGCTGCAGACGCCGTGGCCCGGACAGTACGTGGCCGAGGTCTCGCACCTCGACAAGGACGCCGCCGGCACCTGGGACGGCAAGCCCTACACCCAGACCCGCCACGTCGCGACCCTGAGCTTCATCGCCAAGTGAGGCACCGGCTGGCAGTGGCGTCGCGCGCGATCGCGGCGATCGGCGGCGGCTACGCGCTCGGCGCGCTGGCCGCCGCCGCGCTGTCGCTGTGGCTGCCCGGACCGAGGGCCGAAGCGGTGCTGACCGGCACCCTGGCCTCGTTCGTGGTCTTCGCCTGCGCGGTGATGTGGGTCTTCGCCGCGCGCACCGCCTGGCGCGCGTGGGCCGGGCTGGCGGTGCCCGCCGCGGCGCTCGCGCTGATGCTCTTCGCAGGCGGCGCCTGGAGCCGCGCATGAAGGAAGGTTTTCGCCAGTCGATGGCCTGGCTGCACACCTGGTCGGGCCTGTTGGTCGGCTGGGTGCTGTTCCTGGTGTTCGCCGCCGGCACCGGCGCCTACTTCCGCGACGAGATCACTTTCTGGATGACGCCCGAGCTGCATCGCGCATCGCGCGAGGCGGTGCCGCAGGCCCAGGCGCTCGACCATGCGGTGGCCTTCCTGCAGCAGCGCGGCGCGCACAGCCCGCGCTGGTTCATCACGCTGCCGACGCAGCGCGAGCCTTCGGTGCGGATGTTCTGGAGCGGGCCGCCGCCGCCACCCACGGCGCCCGGCGAGCCGCGCAAGCGCGCGCGCTTCGAGAACGCCGCGCTCGACCCCGCCAGCGGCGAGACCGCGGGCGCGCCGCGCGCCACCCGCGGCGGCGAGTTCATCTACCGGCTGCACTTCGACCTGCACTACCTGCCGACGCTGTGGGCGCGCTGGGTCGTCGGCTTTTGCGCCATGTTCATGCTGGTCGCCATCGCGAGCGGCATCGTCACGCACAAGCGCATCTTCAAGGACTTCTTCACCTTCCGGCCGAAGAAGGGACAGCGCTCGTGGCTCGACGCGCACAACGCCACCGCGGTGCTCGCGCTGCCCTACCACCTGATGATCACCTACACCGGCCTGGTGACGCTGATGTTCATGTACATGCCGTGGGGGCCGCAGCTCGCCTACAAGGACCACGGCGGCACCGATGCCTTCTTCGCCGAGGTCTTCACGGCGGGCGGCCCGCGCGACACCCAGGCGGCCGGCCGGCCGGCCTCCCTCGCGCCGCTGGCGCCGATGCTGGCGCAGGCCAGCGCGCACTGGGGCGGCGCGCCGGCCGGCCGCGTCGTCGTCAGCCATCCGAACGATGCGAACGCCACCGTCAGCATCGCGCGCCAGGAAGGGCGCGGGCTGTCCTCCGACCAGCCCTCGATGCTGTTCGACGGCGTGACCGGCGCGCTGCTGTCGACCGCGGGCGATGCGCCGAAGGCCGCGGCCGAGACGCGCGGCGTGCTCTACGGCCTGCACATCGCGCGCTTCTCGAATCCGATGCTGCGGGCGCTGTTCTTCCTCTCCGGCCTGGCCGGCTGCCTGATGGTGGCGACCGGGCTGCTGCTGTGGGCCGTGAAGGAACGGCAGAAGTACGCCAAGGTGCTCAAGCATGGCGGCCGCATCGGCTTCGGGCTGCGGCTGGTGGACGGGCTCAACATCGGCGCCATCGCGGGCCTGCCGATCGCCTTCGGCGCCTACTTCTGGGCCAACCGGCTGCTGCCGGTGGGCATCGACGGGCGCGCAGCGGCCGAGATCAACGGGTTCTTCATCGCGTGGGGCGCGGCCGCGCTCGCCGGCCTCGCGCGGCCGACGCGCCGGATGTGGCAGGTGCAGCTCGGCCTCGGCGCACTGCTGTTCGCGGCCATTCCGCTGCTCAATGCGCTGACCACGCGCAGCCACCTGGGCGTCTCGCTGCGCGAGGGGCTCTGGCCGGTGGCGGGCTTCGACCTGGTGTCGCTGGCGCTGGGCATCGGGCTCGGCGCCGCGGCGTGGATCACGGGCCGGCCACGGCACAAGGCCCGGCCGGCCGCCGCTGGCGCCGCGCGCGCCGCGGAGCCGACATCATGAGCACCCTGCTGCTGGGCTGCGCGGCCTTCGCGGGAGCCTTGGGCGGCTTCCTGGCGCTGAGCCTGGCGATGGACCGGCATCACGAGGACGCCTACGGCCGCGGCAGCACGCCGGGCCGCCGCAGGCCCTGGCTGCGCGCCGGGGGCACGGCCCTGCTGCTGCTGTCGCTGGCGGCCAGCCTGCGGCTGCAGGGGTCGACCCAGGGCTGGGTGCTGTGGTTCGGAATGCTGACCGCTGCCGCGCTCTGGGTGGTCGGCATCGCGAGCTACGGGCCGCAGCGGGCCGCGCGCATCGGGGTGGGTGCTGCGCTGCTGGCCGTGCTCAGCTTGCCGCCGGGGCTGTGGGCCGCGGCTTGACACGCCGAGTGCGCGAGAAAACTACCGTGGCTGGCGACCGTACGCGATGGACTGCACCACGCCCGAGCGCAGGAAAACGGTGGCCAGCATCTCGCCCGGCCCGCGCTCGTACAGCCACTCTTCGATCTGCTGGCACGGCACCACGCTGGATGCGAAAGGCTCTGGAACCGGATGGAGAGTGCCGCCGTAGTACACCGGTGCGCAGTAGGTGTCCGTGAGCACCGGCTGACCGCACTTGTAGACGACGGACAGGCGGGAGTCCCCTTCGGAGACGATGCCTCCCGCGCACCGCAGCGACTCCGCGGCTGCCAGGCAGGGCAATGCGACCAGGACCGTGATGCACGCGAGCTTGAGAAGCTTCATGGCCGTTTCTTTCATTCCCTCCTTGCCATTTTGCTCTCCGGGCGCGCGGCGATAACGCCGAAACGCGCACACTAGCGCAACGACCCCGACGAGCCAATTGCACCTTGGTGCAGATGTGCGCCTTGTCGCACGACGTCGCCCATTCCCTTGCCGGCCTCATGCCATGCACGGCAAACTTCGACCTCCTTGAAGGAGGGCTGCATGGGATTTCGGACGTTGGGATCGACCGCGAAATGGGTCGCGGGTCTCGCACTCGGGTTGTGCGCCGCGGGTGTCTCCGCGACAGAGGGAGGACTGGGCCGGCCAGTGTCCGGAACCACGGTGCAAGCCAACGGCGGCATCGTCCCGCCGGAGCCGGCCTGGATCGTCAATTTCAGCCAGATCTATCTCGACGGCTCGATCGGCGGCAGCCGCCTGGTTCCGCTGGTCGGACAGACCTCGATCGGTATCGACGCGAAGATTTCCTTCACGATGGCCACGGCCATGAAGGTGTGGGACACCGGACCCGGGGCATGGAACTTCGCATCGAGCATCACCGTGCCCTACGTGTGGACCGAGGTCAACGCGAACCTCACGGCCGGCGCCCGCCAGGGCGCTTCGAAGGACACGGCGTCGAACCTGTTCGACCTCTACTTTTCGCCCATCATCGCCGGCTACCATTTCTCGAAGACCGAGCACGTCGCGCTCAGCTTCAACATCTGGGCCCCGACCGGAAAGTACGACCCGGCGAACCTGGCCAACCCGAGCCTGAACAACTGGACCTTCGTGCCGCAGGCCGCGTACACGCGGATCTTTCCGGAGGGCGGATGGCAGCTCGATGCCGTGGCCAACTTCCAGTTCTACACGCGCAACAAGGACACCGACTATCAGAACGCGCCGCAGTTCGCGCTCGACCTCATGGGCACGAAGAAGTTCGGCAACGGCGTCAGCGCGGGCTTGATTCTGGGGACGGTCCAGCAGCTGGGCCACGACAGCGGGCCGACCGCCGACAAGCTCGACGGATTCCGGGGCTACGACTGGGCCTTCGGCCCGATCGTGAGCTATGACACCAAGCTGTCGGGCGGCAGCCCCTTGTCGATGAGCTTGCGCTGGGTTCCGACCATCAGCAGCAAGAACCGCATCGACAGCCGCAAGACGGTCATGGCGACGGCGACGCTGGTGTTCTAAGGGCCCTAGGGGATCTGATCGACGAAGCGCCGCAAGCCTTCGAGGTCGACGACGGTGATCCCCCCGTATTCGATCTGCAGCAACCCCGCCGCACGCAGCCGGCTCAGCGCCGCGTTGCAGCGCTGCCGCGACAGCCCCGACAGGTTGGCGATCTCCTCCTGCGAGGTTTCCAGGTGCGCCTGCCCCAGCGGATGCAGCCAGGGATGGAACAGCCCCGCGATCGCGCGCGCCACCTGGCTGTCGGCATCGAGCAGCCGCTGCGCCGCGTAGTTGCCCATGAACCAGTGCAGCCGCTCGTTGATCTGCACCAGCAGGAAGTGATTGAAGCTCATCTGGGTGCGGTGCAGCCACTCGAAGGTCTCGACCGGCAGCACCGCCACCCGGCTGTCGCGCAGCGCGATGATGTCGGCCGTGCGCGGCACGGCGCGCAGCAGCGTGCCCTCGCCGAACCAGCTGCCGACCGAGAGGCCGCCGAAGGTGACCGAGCGGCCGTCGGCGGAGGTGATCGACCACTTGAGCAGGCCCTCCAGCGTGCCGTACCAGTGCAGCGGCGTCTCGCCGCGCCGGCACAGCGCCGCCCCGGCGGCCACGTGCTCCTCGCGCATCTCGTCGAGCACGCGCGCCTGCGCCTCGGGCTCCAGGTGGACGAACCAGCCCGACAGCTCCAGCAGGCCGGGAATGGACAGCGAGAGGGATGCGTGTTGCCTGCGGGCCGGCTTGTTGTGCATGAAAGTGGTGCGCCTCGTAAACCCTGACCCCAAATGTCGTCGCGATGACTGCACGGGTCGGGGCAGCCAAAAATAATACTCCGCTGTTCACAGGAGACCTCCCGATGTCGAAGCGCAAAGTGATCGTGACCATCGCCCCCACCGGCGGCATGGCCCACAAATCGCAGAACCCCCACCTCCCGACCCAGCCGGCCGAGATCGCCGCCGACGTGGTGGCCTGCTGGAACGCCGGCGCCAGCGTCGTCGCGCTGCACGCGCGCCGGCCCGACGACGGCGCCACCTGCGATGCCGGCGTCTACCGCGACATCAACACCCGCATCCGCGCCGCCGGCTGCGACATCGTGATCAACAACTCCACCGGCGGCGGCGTGCACGGCGACATGGTCAAGCCGCTGCCGGGCGGGCGCTGGGAGATCGCCTTCGAGGAGCGCATCAAGGGCATGGACGCCGGCGCCGAGATGTGCACGCTCGACGCCACCACGCTGAACCTGTCGTTCGAGGGCCGGGACATCCTGATGGACACGCCGCTCTCCAAGGGCCGCGAGCTCGCCGCCGGCATGAAGGCGCGCGGCATCAAGCCCGAGTGGGAGGTGTTCAGCCCGACCCACATCCTGCAGGACACGAGCACGCTGATCCAGGAGGGCCTCGACGACGAGCCCTACTTCATCAACCTGGTGATGAACGTGCACCGCAACTTCCAGAATGCGATGCCCTATTCGCCGCGCAACCTGCAGATGATGGTCGACACGCTGCCCAAGGGCGCGATCTTCGGCGTCAGCGGCATCGGCCCCTCGCAGCTCGAGGCCAACATCGCCGCGCTGCTGCTCGGCGGCCATGCGCGCGTGGGGCTGGAGGACAACCTCTACTACCGGCACGGCGAGCTGGCGACCAACCTGCAACTCACCGAGCGCATCGTGCGGGTCATCCGCGAGATGGACATGGAGCCCGCCACGCCGGCCGAGGCGCGCGACATGCTGGGCCTGCCGCGGGTCGGCGCGCCGCGGCCCGAGTTCGCGCCGCGTTGACGCGGGAGGTCATGCAGATGCCCACCGCAACACAACAGGCGCAGCGGGTCGCGGTGGTCGCGACCGGCGTCATCGGCGCGAGCTGGACGGCGTACTTCCTGGCGCGCGGCCTCGAGGTCGACGCCACCGACCTCTCGCCGGGCGCCGAGGCGCGGCTGCGCGAGGCGGTGGCGCAGCACTGGCCGACGATGGAGCGCTTCGGTCTCGCCGACGGGGCAGCGCCCGACCGGCTGCGCTTTCACGCGCGGCTCGAGGACGCCGTGGCCAACGCCGACTTCGTGCAGGAGAACGGCCCCGAGCGCATCGACGTCAAGATCGACCTGTTCCGCCGCATGGACGCGGCGGCGGCGCCGGCCACGCTGCTCGCATCGAGCTCCTCGGGGCTCGCGATCAGCGCCGTGCAGTCCGAATGCCGGCATCCGGAGCGCGTGGTGCTGGGCCATCCCTTCAACCCGCCGCACCTGATCCCGCTGGTCGAGGTGGTCGGCGGCGAGCACACCTCGGCCGACGCCATCGCGCGTGCGATGGCCTTCTACACCGCGATCGGCAAGCGGCCGATCCACGTCAGGCGCGAGATCAAGGGGCACATCGCGAACCGCCTGCAGGCGGCGCTGTGGCGCGAAGCCTTCCACTTGGTCGACCAGGGCGTGGCGTCGGTGGCCGACATCGACACCGCGATCGCGCAAGGGCCCGGCCTGCGCTGGGCGTTGATGGGCCCCTTCATGAACCTGCATCTGTCCGGCGGCGCCGGCGGCATCGCGCACCTGCTCGACCACCTGGGCGGACCGATCGAAGACTGGTGGCACGACCTGGGCGCGCCGTCGATGACGGCGGAACTCAAGCAGCGGGTGGCCGAAGGCGTCGCCGCCGAACTCGGCGACAGGCGCAGCGCCGAACTCGAAGCGGCGCGCGACACCCTGCTGCTGGACCTGATCCGCGCCAAGGCGGCCTCGGGCCCGCTGCAATGAGGGCGAGCCACATGGACGACGACCGCTTTCTCGACGACCCGGACCAGATCGCGCCGCCGCGCACCGTGCGCATCGATTTCGACGACGGCTCCTTCGCGCTGCGCTCGCCGGTGGCCCTGCGGCCCTATGCGCGCTGCGTCGGCGAATGGCTCGAGCGCTGGGCCCGCGAGACGCCCGATGCGCTGGCGTTGGCCGAACGCGAGGACGGCGTCGCCGGCTGGCGCCAGCTCGACTACCGCACGCTGCGCCGCGCGGTCGGCGCGGTCGCGCAAAGCCTGCTCGACCTCGGCCTGCCGAAGCACCGGCCGGTCGTGATCCTGTCCGACAACGCGATCGACCACGCGGTGCTGATGCTTGCGACGATGCACATCGGGCGCACCGCCTGCTCGCTCTCGAGCGCCTACTCCCGCATGGCGAAGGACCCGACGCGGCTGCACGGCATGCTGCGCGCGCTCGATCCGGCGCTGATCTATGCCTCCGACGCCAAGGTCTATGGCGCGGCGCTCGAAGGCTGCGGCGTCGACGCGCTCACGGTGTTCAGCCGCAATGCCGACGCGCACCCGGGCGCCCTGCCCTTCGAGCGGCTGGTGCAGGCGCAGGAGACGCCCGAGGTGATGCAGGCCTTCGAGGCGATCCTGCCCGACGACCCGGCCAAGTACCTGCTGACCTCGGGCTCGACCGGCCGGCCCAAGGTGGTGATCAACACGCACCGCATGCTGTGCGCCAACCAGCAGATGATGGCGCAGACCTGGCGCTTCCTGAATGCCGAGAAGCCGGTGCTGGTCGACTGGCTGCCGTGGAGCCACACCTTCGGCGGCAACCACAACTTCAACATGGTGCTCTGCCATGGCGGCGCGCTCTACATCGACGAAGGCCGGCCGGCGCCGGGGCTGATCGAGAAGACGGTGCGCAACCTGCGCGAGGTGCGCCCGACGCTGCTGTTCAACGTGCCGCGCGGCTACGACATGCTGCTGCCCTTTCTGGAAGCGGACGGCGCGCTCGCGGCCGAGCTGATGTCGCGGCTGCGGCTCGCCTTCTACGCCGCCGCGGCGCTCGCGCCCTCGACCTGGCAGCGGCTTGAAGCGGTGGCCCGGCGCGCACGGCCCGCGCGGCCGTTGTGGCTCACCACCTCATGGGGTGCGACCGAGACCTCCCCCGCGATCACCTCGGCGCACTGGCGGCTCGACGGCGCGGGCTGCATCGGCGCGCCGCTGCCGGGGCTGGAGCTGAAGTTCGTGCCCAACGGCGACAAGCTCGAGATGCGCGTCAAGGGCGTCACGGTGTTCCCGGGCTACCGCGATGCGCCGCGCGAGACCTCCGAGGCCTTCGACGACGAGGGCTACTACCGCATCGGCGATGCGGGCTACCTCGTCGATGCCTTGCGGCCCGAGCGCGGCGTGATGTTCCACGGCCGCGTGGCCGAGGACTTCAAGCTCGCGACCGGCACCTGGGTCTCGGTCGGCACGCTGCGCGTGGAGCTGGTCTCGCGGCTCGCGCCGCTGGCGCAGGACGTCGTCGTCACCGGGCACGACCGCAACGAGATCGGCATGCTGGTCTTCGCGAGCCCGCAGGCCGCGGCGCTGCCCGCGGCCGAGTGGCAGGCCGCGCTGCTGCGCGTGATGCGCGATCTGCGCGACGCCGGGGCCGGCTCGTCCCAATGCCCGGTGCGCGCGCTGGTGCTCGGCACACCGCCGGACATCGACGCCGGCGAGATCACCGACAAGGGCTACATCAACCAGCGCGCGGTGCTGACGCGGCGCGCGGCCGAGGTCCTCCGGCTGCACGCGGACGGGTGCGATCCGGAGGTCGTTCGCCTGGCGCAAGTGCCGGAAGCTTAGCGCCTGGTGGTGCCGGGCGGGAAGTCGGCGAACATCCGGTCGAGCGCGCCTTGCACCGAGGCGTTCAGGCGCGACGGATCGTCGGGCAGGATGCCGGACGCGTTGCCGCGCCAGATCGCCCGCCGGCTCTTGGCGTCGAACATGTCGACCACCAGCGTGCCCGCGCGGTACGGGTCGACGGACATCGTCACGCTGTCGGGCACGGGACCGAAGCCGAGCCAGGTGAGGTCGTGGCCGATGCCGCTGTAGAAGTTGTTGTAGGTCTGGCCGTCGCGCGTCGTCACGTGGGCCGCGACATGCACCTCGCCCTCGGCAACCCGCTTCCAGCCGCGCGCCTGCAGCCGGGCGTCGATGCCCTGGATGATGCTCTGCGGCACCAGCGGTGCGTCGCCCGCGGGCTCGGCGATCCAGCTGTAGCTGCGATAGCCGTCGAACCTGGCCTTGGCATCGAAGTCGGTCTTGACGGTCACCGGGCTCGCGCAAGCGGCCAGCAGCATCGCCAGGGCCAAGGCAAGGATTCGTCCGATCATGTGTTCTCCTGTGGGCATCGCGTCCGGCGGACGCCAATGGAACAGGATGGTACGGCCTGGGGCCTGATCGAAGGCCCTAGACCAGGCTCGCGGCCGCGCTCGACAGGTGGCCGTTGGTGCGCGCGTAGTGCAGCGCCTGGGTCCGGCTGTTGACGCCGATGCGCCGGTACAGGCGCCACATGTGGACCTTGACCGTGTCCTCGCTGATCGCGAGCCGCTCGGCCATCTCGCGGTTGCCGAGCCCCTCGGCGATCAATTGCACCAGCTGCCCCTGGCGCTTCGTCAGGCTCGCGCCGCTCTCGACCGCCGGCGCGGCGGGCGCGTCCTGCTCGTCGGAGTCGGTCTCCAGCAGGCTCTTGAGCGCCTTGATCAGCCCCGCGGCATCCGAGGCCTTCTCGATGTAGATGTCGGCGCCGGCCAGGAGGCACGGCGCCTCCATGTCGACGGCGGGCAATGCCGAATAGACCGCGATCGGAACCTCGGGATGGTCGCGCCGCGCCGCCAGCACACCCGAGCAGCCCTTGGTGTCCGGCAGGTTCAGGTCGAGGCAGATCAGGTCGGCGGCGCCGTTGCGCTCGACCGCGCCGGCCAGCTTGTCGAGGCGGTCGATCTCCACGATGTCCGCGGCCGGACGCAGGCGCCGCAGCATCAATGCAATGGCGTCCCTCATCATCGGATGGTCGTCGACCACATAGAAGACGTTGCGCGCTTTTCTCATTGCCAGTTTCTTTCCCGCTCGACATGTCACGGCGAACGATTGCGCCGAAGCCCACGAGAGTAGTGGACAGCGACGGCGCTGGCGGTCCGCTCGCCGCATCTCGAACGCGCCGATCGCGACGAATGTCTCAGATTTCGGGATTTCGTCGACTTCAGGAATCGACCGCGATTGCCGAAATGCAAACACTGCAACCAACCGACCCACGAGACAGACATGTCCAGACTCATTGTCCTGACCCGCCACGGCAGCGTCCGGCAGGTCAACATCAAGGGGCCGATCACGACCATCGGCCGCGATCCGGCCTGCGGAGTTCACGTCGACAGCCTGGGGGTCAGCCGCCATCACGCGGCGATCCACTGGACCGGCGATCGCTTCGTGCTGACCGACCTGGCAAGCCGCAACGGCACCTTCGTCAACAAGATGCGGATCCGGGAGCGCGCGCTCGCCAATGGCGATGCCATCGGTGCCGGCGACTGCGAGCTCCGCTTCCTCTATGCCAACCAGGCGCTGCCCGGCGAAGACGCCCTGCGGCTGCTCACGATGCCCGACGACCTGGTGGACATCGATGCCGCCCGCGAACGCAGCGACTGGGCCACCTTCTTCCGCCAGGGCGGCGCGGCGAGGACTGCCGGCGCACACCGGGGCGGCCCGGCGCCGGCCTGAGGGCAAAAAAAGGCCCGCACGAGGCGGGCCGAATGATCTCTGGTCAGAAGATCCCTGGAGAACCAGCCTTGATATCGGCAGCGCTGCCGAATCCTTGAGGCCTGCAAGTTCCACGGCCCCGAGACCCCCGGCGCCAACTCGCCGCACAGACTGCACGCCGCTCGACCTGCGTGATCCGGGCGGACGGCGCGTGGCCTCAAGTATTTCGGTTTGCTGCCGATATACCTCTGCGTTCTCCCTCCGCCCCACCTGGAATCACGGTCATGTTTCTGAGCAATTTCTCGATCGGCAGGCGCCTTGCGCTCGTGCTGGGCGCCATCCTGGCCCTGTTCCTCGCCAGCAGCGTGTTCGCGGTGCTGAAGCTGCGCGACCTGGGCGTCGAGATCGACGGCATGGTCAACGACAGCGTCAAGACCGAGCGCGCCGGTTCCGACTGGCTGCGCCACACGACCTCGGGCGTGCAGCGCGCGGCGGCGATCGCCAAGAGCAGCGATCCGAGCCTGATCGCCTACTTCGCGCCGGCCACCGCGACCTCCATCAAGGACACCAACGCGCTGCAGAAATTCATCGAGGGCCAGATGACCGAGCCCGCGGAGCGCGCGCTGTTCCAGAAGGTCGGCGAGCTGCGCCGCGAGTACCTCGCGGCGCGTGAAGAAGTCAGCAAGCTCAAGCTCGCCGGCGACCTCGAGGGCGCCGACCGCGTCTTCAGCGCACGCTTCGAGCCGACGTCGGTCAGCTACCTGGCCGGCGTCCAGCAGATGGTGGACCTGCAGCGCGCCGGCCTCGATGCCGCGGCACAGCGCGGCCAGGCGCTTCTCGCGCAGACCCGCACGCTGCTGATCGTCTGCACCGCGGTGACGCTGGCGCTGGGCAGCCTGCTGGCCTGGGGCCTCGCGCGCAGCATCACGCTGCCGCTGCGCCGGGCCGAGACCACGGCACAAGCCATCGGCCGGATGGACCTCAGCGGCACGCCGGAAACGAACTACGCCAAGGACGAGACCGGCCTGCTGCTGCGCTCGATCGACGGCATGCGCACGGCGCTCCAGGCGTCGCTGCAGCAGGTGCACGGCGTGGTCGCGAACGTGTCGACCGCCAGCACGCAGATCGCCACCGGCAACCAGGACCTGTCGTCGCGCACCGAGGAGCAGGCGAGCTCGCTCGAGCAGACCGCGGCCTCGATGGAGGAACTGACCTCGACCGTGAAGCAGAACGCCGACAACGCGCGGCAGGCGAATCAACTGGCGGTGTCGGCCTCCGAGGTGGCGGTCCGGGGCGGCAGCGTGGTGAGCCAGGTGGTCGGCACCATGGGCTCGATCAATGCGTCCTCGCGCAAGATCGTGGACATCATCGGCGTCATCGACGGCATTGCCTTCCAGACCAACATCCTGGCGCTGAACGCGGCGGTGGAAGCCGCCCGCGCCGGCGAGCAGGGCCGRGGCTTCGCGGTGGTGGCGTCGGAAGTGCGCAGCCTGGCGCAGCGCTCGGCGGCGGCGGCCAAGGAGATCAAGACCCTGATCGGGGACTCGGTGGACAAGGTCGAGGAAGGCAGCAAGCAGGTGGCGGAAGCGGGCCGGACGATGGARGAGATCGTGGACAGCGTGAAGCGGGTGACCGACATCATGGGCGAGATCACGGCGGCGAGCCAGGAGCAGACCTCGGGGATCGAGCAGATCAACCAGGCGATCACGCAGATGGACCAGGTGACGCAGCAGAACGCGGCGCTGGTGGAGGA
>NZ_JBFREQ010000031.1:0-81627 GCF_052114385.1 Variovorax sp. M-6
GGAGACCTACGCCAGGCTCAAGCCCAAGTACGGCCACTGGGTGATCTTCGACCACTGCATGCCCTTCGACGTCAGCCGTGCCTACGACGAGGCCTCGGGCCATGCCGACCCGCGCATCTGGACCGCCGAGCGCGACGTCGACATGTGGAGGACGCTCGAGGGTTGAGCGTCCGGCTCGCAACCGGTATGGGCCGTGGGTCGCGCGTGGTGGCGAGCGGACCTCGGCATATCGGTGGCCTCTCGCGATACGGCTACGATGATGGGGTCATCCCGCTTGCATGCGAATCAGGCAATCCTGGAGCCTCGTTGATGTTGACCCACTTTGATGCTTCGACCGTTCGCGAAAGCGAGCGCTTCTCGTACTGGCATGAAGAAATCTGCCGAAACTTCTGTCGTGCGGAGACCAAGCCTGTGCGTCCCGGTGCGTTCAACGCACAGTTGTCGCGGACGTCACTCGGGTGCATCGAGCTCAGCCACATCGACTGCGAGCCGCTGCGATACGAGCGCGCGTCCTCCGACGTGCGCTCGTCGCCGAGCGACGACTTCCTTCTCAGCGTGTTGTGCGAAGGCGAAGGCCATCTGCAGCAGCGCGGCAGGATGGCGCTCCAGCGTCCAGGCGATCTGGTCGTCTACGACACGGCGCAGTCCTTCTCCTATGCGTTCCCGGAGCGCTACCGGATGGTGCTCCTGAAGATTCCGCGCCGCGCGATGCTGGCGCGCGTGCCGGAGGTCGAACGGATGACCTCGCTGGTGATCGACGGGAAGACTCCGCTCGGCGGCCTGGCGGCGAGCATGGTCCGCAATGCCGCCACGCTCGACTTGGTCGACGGCGCTGCGGCGGCGAAAGTGGGAACGTCGATCGTCGATGTGATTTCGGCGGCGATGGATGTGGAACTCGCAGGGGCGGACGCGGCGCCCGACCGCCGCACCATGCTGTTGCGGCGCGCGCAGGACTGCATCCGGGCCAATCTGGACGATCCAGAACTGGACGTCGACCGCATCGCTGCGGCGCTCTGCGTTTCAAGCAGCACGCTGGCGCGACTGTTCTCAGGTCACGGGACCACCGTCATGCGATGGCTATGGGAGCAGCGGCTCGAAGCGGCGCACCGCACCCTGGTCGAGGGACGTGCCAGGCAGGTCACCGAAGTTGCGCTCTCCTGTGGGTTCAGCAGCTTCTCCCACTTCAGCCGCAGCTTCAAGGCCCGATTCGGGCACTCGCCCCATACCCTGATCGGGAGCCGCGGCGCGACGACGCCCTGAGCCTGAGTCCGTCCGGGGCGGGCAGGCAGCCCGCTGGCTGACGAGTCCGTTCTGCCTGTCTCAGGCAAGTGCAATTGACCGACGCAGGCGAGCGCTGGCCGCCGGCAATTCCTAAAGTTCACCCCAAGGTTGTTCCTCGGTCCCGGGCCGCTGGCACGAAGCGCCGGAGGACACCAACGAACCGAAGGAACACAGCGGCTGTGACTGCGCAATGTACCGGGGCCATGGTCCTTGACGTCGATGGAAAGGTGCTCCATGCGACGGGAGCCGCCTGCAGGGTGGCGGTGCAGCGACAGCTGTGTGACTACGTGCTGCGCCGGGCCATCGTCTCGGGCGTCGTGCCATTGGCGATGCCCGGTGGTCCGCACAGCGTGCAGTTCCTTCGAGGCGTCGACACCGACATTGTTCTGTTGTTCAGCGCCAGCCCCATCGATCCGTCCGATGTCATTCACCCGCACCAAGGAGATTTCCAATGAACGAAGCCCTCATCCAGACCTACCGTCGCGGCGCACGCGCAGCCGCGCTCGGCGCAGCATTCGCCGCACTGTCCCTCAGTGGTCTGGCCGACGCCCAGGAATCCGTCACCATGGGCAAGGGCGTCGACATGTCCACGTTGTGCGGGACCAAGCCGACGGTCGTCGGTCTCACCGACGGATACGGCGGCGACACCTGGCGCAAGATCGCCGAGGCCGAGTTTCGCGACGAGGCTTCCAAGTGCAAGAACATCACGAAGATCATCTACGCCAACGCGAACGGCGACCAGCAAAAGGGCAACAGCGACATCAACAGCATGGTTGCGCAGGGTGTCAACGTGCTGATTGCGTTCACCGACTTCGGTGACGCGATGCTGCCCGCAGTGCGCAAGGCGCAGAAGGCCGGGGTGACCGTCGTGCCGTACTTTTCCAAGATTGCAGGTATGCCTGGCAAGGACTATGCGGCCAACGTCTATCAAGACCAGGTTCGCGTGGGTCAGATCTGGGCCGACTGGATGGGTGCGAACCTGAAGACCGGCAATGTCGTCTTTCTGGGCGGCACTGCAGGCGCCACGTCCTCGCAACGCTTCATGGATGGCTTCTCGGGCCAGCTCAAGAAGTATCCTGGCCTGAAGCTGGTGGATACCAACTACATCGTGACCAACTGGAATCCGGCGGACGGCCAGAAGGCCGTCGCGGGCCTGATCGCCAAACACGGAAAGATCGACGGCATTGCCTCGGACTACGGTGTCACGACGCTGGCGGCCATCAAGGCCTTCGAACAGGCGGGACTGCCGATTCCGGTTCAGGCCACGCTGGCGAGCAACAACGACATCAACTGCAAGTACCTGCAGGCCAAGAAGGCGGGCAAGTCCTGGCCGTACTTTTCGCTGGACGGAACCACGTCGACCGTGCGCTATGCGCTGCGTCGCGGCATGGCCGAGTACCAGGGCACGAGCAACCCCGAATCGGCGGGCGTCGTGCCGTACCTCTACATCGACAGCGCCAAGGGCCTGGACCCCAAGTGCGATCCGACGGCTCCGCCGGACGCGGACCTGTCGTCGGGCTTGCCGACGGACAAGCTGAACGCGCTTTTCAAGAAGTGATGCGCGAGCGTGATGGCGACGAGGCTCCACGGTGATGAATCCAAGTAACGAAACCCTGCTCCAGCTGGACGGCGTGACCAAGCTGTTCCCAGGCGTCAAGGCGCTCGATGCCGTGACCTTCTCGGTCCGCGCAGGCGAAGTGCACGGCCTGGTCGGTGAGAACGGCGCAGGGAAGTCCACCTTGATGGGCGTGGCGTCGGGAGCCCTGATGGCCGACGGCGGGGCGGTCACGCTCTGCGCGCGCATCGTGCGCGGCGATCCGGAGCTCGCTCGCGAACTCGGCCTGGCGATCGTCCGGCAGGAGCCGGCACTGATGCCGGACCTGACGGTCGCGGAGAACCTCTATCTCGGCGTGCCGCTGCGTTGCCGCCCGTCGCTCTCGCAGCTCGCTCCTTGGGCGACCGGATTGCTCAGGCGCTGGAGCGACGACGTCGCCATCGATCCTCGCGACCGTGTCGTGACGCTGGGTCCGGAGCATCGCTTCATCGTGGAGATCGTGAAGGCGCTGGCGGCCGAGCCCATGGTTCTGGTGCTGGACGAGCCGACGGAGCATCTCCTGGCCGAGGACGTCGATCGCTTGTTCAAGCACGTTCGCGCGGTGACGGCCAGGGGCGCGTGTGTCGTGTACATCTCGCACCGCATCCGCGAGGTGCAGCAGATCGCCGACCGCCTGACCGTGCTGCGCGATGGACAGGGCCAGGGCACCTACGACGCTTCGAGCCTGAGCGAGCAGCAGATCGTCGAACTCATCGTGGGTGGAGAGCTCGATCGCGAATTTCCGGCGAAGGCCGTCGCTCCCCAGGCGGGCGTGGCGCTTCGCGTCGATGCCCTCGACGGCCCCGGCTTCGCCAACGTCGCCATGCGGGTGGGGCGGGGTGAGATCGTCGGGCTGGCCGGCATCGACGGCAACGGGCAACGCGAACTGCTGCGCGCACTCTCCGGCATCGTCACCTCCAAGGGGCTCCTGGAAGTCGACGGGCGGGCGGTGCGCATTCGCACGCCGGACGATGCGGCGGCGGCAGGCATCCGGCTCCTGCCCGGCGACCGTCATCGCGAAGGGATCTTCGCCGAACTGTCGGTGCGGGAGAACTTCTCGATGCGCAGCCTCGGCCTTGACCTGGTCGGCGGCCTGCTGAGCAAGCGAAGCGAGAGCCGGCGTACGCGCGACGCCGTGGCGCGGTTCGCCGTCAAGACGCCGACGACGGAGACGCCGATCGGATCTTTGTCGGGCGGGAATCAGCAAAAGCTGGTGCTGGCGAGCGTGCTGGCGAGCCAACCGGTGGTGATGCTGGTCGACGAGCCTACGCAGGGGGTCGACGTCGGCGCCCGGATGGAGATCTACAAGACGCTGCGAGCGACCGCCGCGAGCGGCGTCGGGATCGTCGTCGTTTCGTCGGATGCCCATGAAGTCGCCGGCTTGTGCGACCGGGTCCTCATCTTCTCGCGTGGAAAGATCGCGAAGGAGCTGGCGGGGGCGGAGGTGTCCGAGCACAACATCACGTCGGCAGTTCTGACCTCGACGACGGTTCGCGAGCGTGCGCCCGGCGGGGTCTCGGGATTCTGGAAATGGGCGTCCGGCGATCTGGCGCCGATCGTGATGCTGACACTTGCCGTGCTGCTGCTCGGCGCCTATGCAGCGGCGGTCAACGAGTTCTATCTGACCGCGCGAAACTGGAGCGGCGTGCTCCCACTGATCGCAACGCTCGCGCTCGTCGCCTTCGGCCAGCAACTGCTCATGCTGGTGGGTGGTATCGATCTCTCCGTGGGGCCGCTCATGGGTCTGGTGGTCGTCGTGCAGTCCTTCTTCCTGGTCACGGATGCGGGCGCCGGACAGCAGGCGATCGGCTGGGCGCTGGTGTTGGGCGTCGCGCTGGCTGTGGGGTTCCTGAACTGGCTCCTGGTCGATCCGGTCGGCCTGCACCCCATGGTGGCCACGCTGGCGACCTACATGGCGGTCCAGGCGGTTTCGCTGATCTTGCGACCGGTGCCTGGCGGATTGATCGCGGACGACGTGATGGAGGGGATCGGCGCGAGCATCGGCTTCGTGCCCGTCGCGATGATCGCGGTCGGTGTCCTGGCCTTGCTTCTGGAGTTCGGCTTGTTCCGAAGCAGATGGGGCCTGTCCTTTCGCGGCTTCGGTTCGAAGCCCGAGGCGGCACGCGTCGCGGGCATCCATCCCCGGTGGACGATGATGGCGGCGTACATGGGTTGTTCGCTGCTCGCGGGTATCGCCGCGATCCTCATGATGGCGCAGGTGGGTTCCGGGGACGCGACGGCGGGGGTGAACTACACCTTGGCCAGCATCGCTGCCGTGGTGATCGGCGGGGCGAGTCTTTTCGGCGGCCGGGGTTCCTTTGTCGGTGCGCTGCTCGGCGCGCTCCTGATCACCCAGGTCAACGTCGTCACCACCTTCCTGGGGCTCACCGACGCCTGGCAGGCCTACCTGCTCGGCGGGATGATCCTGGCCTCCGTCGCGTTGTACTCCAAGAGCCGTGAAATGGCGGTGGCACGATGAACACCACGATCCCGAACACTCTGAGTGCGGCGAAGTCCAGCGTGGCTTCAGTCCAGGTCGGGCGACGCAGCCGTTCCCCGCGGGTCGGCGAGTTCGGCTGGATCTGGGTCGGAACCGTCGTCCTGTTCGCGATCAGCGCATGGCTCGCACCCGGCACGTTGACGAAGGGGTCGCTCCTGGCGATGCTGCCCTTCGCCGGCATCCTGGCACTCGTCGCCACCGGCGAGACGGTCGTGATCCAGCAGCGCGGTCTCGACATGTCGGCAGCCGGCATGGTCTCGCTGGCGGGCGTACTGGCCGCGGTATTCGGCTATGCCAGCGGCTCGACGATCGTGGCCGTCGGCGGGGCCTTGATCTGCGGGGCCGTTGTCGGGGCCGCCAACGGATTCCTGTGCGCGCGGCTGAACATCACGCCCCTGGTGGCGACGCTCGCCGTCAACGCTCTGCTGATCGGCGGGGTGCGATCCCTGACCGGCAACGCGCCGATCTCGGCACCTGAGAGCATCCAGGCCTTTTCCCATTCAAGCCTGCTCGGATTGCCCAACAGCCTTTGGCTGGCCGTGCTGTTCATTGCCGTGGTTGCCGTCATGACCAGGCGCACGCCCCTGGGTCGCCGTTTCGTCGGCGTCGGCGTGAATCCGCGCGCGGCGTCGGCGGCCGGCATCGCGGTCCTCCGATACCAGATCGGCGCCTATGTGGTCTCCGGCCTTTGCTTCGCCGTGGCGGGGATCCTTCTGGCGGGCTACATCGGCAATGCGTCCCATACGGCCGGCAACGACTATTTGCTGCCTGCCAT
Source organism: Variovorax sp. M-6 (assembly GCF_052114385.1). Classification (NCBI taxonomy): domain Bacteria; kingdom Pseudomonadati; phylum Pseudomonadota; class Betaproteobacteria; order Burkholderiales; family Comamonadaceae; genus Variovorax; species Variovorax sp. M-6. Next base: position 6,151 of record NZ_JBFREQ010000031.1, read on the forward strand.
CGCTGCCGTGGTGGTGGGCGGCACGCCCTTCACGGGTGGCCGAGGCAGCGTGGTCGCAAGCGGCGTCGCCGCCCTCTTCATGGCTCAGCTTGGCCAACTGGTTCTGGCGCTGGGCGCGGGCCCCGCCGTGCAGCTCCTGGTGCAGGCACTCGCGATCCTGCTCGCGACCACCATTCGCCTGCTTCCCTCGCTCTTCAAGAGAAGACACTGAAAATGCGCTCGCCAACTTCCGAAGCCGCCCCTCAAATGGCGGAAGGTCTGCACTATCTGGAGCTGAGGGACCTTGCCCGGCTCATCCGCTCGAAGCAGGTTTCGCCCGTCGAGATCACAGCGGCCATGCTGGGCCGAATCGACGAGGTGGATCCGCGGCTTCACGCCTATGTTCGCGTCATGGCCGATTCCGCCATGGAGAGCGCCCGTGCGGCGGAAAGAGACATCGCGGCGGGGAGATGGCGTGGCCCTTTGCACGGCGTACCCATCGCGATCAAGGACATCTTCTGGACCAAGGGTGTTCCTACCGCTGCCGGGATGGCGATGCATCAGGGATTCACAGGCGCGGAAGATGCGACCGTCGTGCGTCGCCTGAGAGAGGCGGGAGCCGTGCTTCTTGGCAAGCTCACCCTGACTGAAGGCGTCTATGCAGAGCATCGCCCGCCCTACGACGCGCCGCGCAATCCGTGGAATGGATCGTTCTGGTCCGGCGCATCGTCCAGCGGCAGCGGCGTCGCGGTGGCCGCCGGCCTGTGCTTCGCCGCATTGGCGTCCGAGACCGGCGGCTCGATCAAGTTGCCCTCTGCGGCGAGCGGAGTGACCGGTCTGAAACCGACGTGGGGACGCGTCAGCCGGCATGGCGTGTTCGAGCTGGCCGCGAGCCTGGATCATGTCGGGACCATCGCACGAAGCGCAGCGGATGCCGCTGTCATGCTGGGCGCGATTGCCGGAGCCGACCCCCAGGACAGCACTGCGTCTCACCAGCCGGTTCCGGACTATCTGCAGTCCCTGGACCAGGGCGTGCGAGAGCTCCGGATCGGTCTGGACGAGGCCTGGGTGCGGGAAGGCGTCGACGAAGGGACGTCGTACGCGCTCGACGGGGCGCTCGCCACGCTCGAGGACCTGGGCGCATCGCTCCAGCCGGTGCGGCTTCCCGATGGCAACGACATGATCTGGGATTGGTTCGGCGTCTGTGCGGTGGAAACGGCGCTCGCGCATGAAGGCACGTACCCGTCCCGTGAGGCGGAGTACGGGCCGGCCCTGGCCGACTTGCTCAAGATGGGGCATTCCATGACGGCATTGCAGCACCAGCGTCTGCTGCAGCGGCGCGATGCGTTCTCGCGCGCACTGGATGCGGTGTTCGAGCGGGTGGACCTGATCGCGCTGCCAGTGCTTTCCTTCCCCGCGCCGAGCTTGGAGCGCATGTCGCGGATCGATGACGACCTCATCGCGGGGCTGCATCGCTTCACGTGCCCCTTCAACATGTCGGGCCATCCGGGCATCGTGCTGCCTTGCGGATTCACCGCGGAACGCACCCCCATCGTCTTTCAACTGATCGGGCGGCGGTTTGCGGAGGCGCAATTGCTCTCGGCTGGACACGCCTTTCAGATGAACACGGGCTGGCACCACGTGCATCCGTCATCGTGAACTGCTCGCGCTATTCATAAATAGACCGACACGTCGGGCGGCACGCTGCACGCTGGAAGTTCGACGGCCATGGACTGCGCGGCATCGAGCACGCCCTTGCTCACAGCGCACCGGGCTATTGCGCCAACTCGGCGCGCGCATCGCGTTCCCGCCGCCATGCGCCGGGCGGCATGCCGACCAGGCGTTTGAAGGCCCGCGCGAACGCCGCTTCGGATTCGTAGCCGACGTCGAGCGCAATCGCGGCGACCGTGGCGCGGGTTTCGAGCAGCTGGCGCGCCGCCGCCTGCACGCGCCATAGCGCCAGATAGTGGATCGGCGGCATGCCGATCAGGTGGACGAAGCGTTCGTGCAGTGCCGAGCGCGAGAGACCGACGCACCGTCCGAGTTCGTCGATGGTCCAGTCCTGCGCGGGCTGCTCGTGGATCAATGCGAGCGTCCGGCCGACATAGCGGTCGCGCAAGCCCGCAAGCCAGCCCGCGCTCTGCGCGGGCAGGTGGTCGGCGTAGCGACGCACGGCATCCACGAACATCATTTCGCTCATGCGCGCGAGCATCGCCTCGCCGCCTGGACGCCGCGCATGCGACTCGGCCACCGCCTGCTGGGTGAACTTCGCGATCCAGGCGTCGCCCTCGGTGGCGCGCAAGTGCATCAGGTGGGGCAGCGCAGCGATCAGCGGATTGAAAGGCTGCAGGTCGCAACCGAGGAACCCGCAGACGATGGTCGCGTCCGCATCCGGATCGGGCGGCGCCGAATGCACGACGTTCCGGCCGTTGTAGGCAAGGCGCAGAGGCAGTTGATCGACTTGCGCGTGCGCGCCGGGGAACCAGCTGAAATCGCTGTCGCCGCGCATTCCGGGCGCGCTCGACACCACGTGGGCATCCCCGTGCGGGAACATCACGACATCGCCGGCGAAAAGCTGCACCGACGGCCCGCCGGGAATCCCGGCCCAGCAGCTGCCCTGCGCGACCGCGTGGTACTCGATCACATGGTCGACGCCGTGCATCAGCAGGGGCGCGAGTTCCTTCGCCGACGGAGCCTCTGCGGCCCACTCGCTGTTGCCGCTGATGCTGAAGAACACCGCGCCGCGCAGGCGCACGCCGCGCAGCACATCCGACAGCGTGTCCTGGCTCATCGGGGGGTCACCGCGGCGCTTCGGTCAAGGCGGCCGGACGCTCGGTCAACCCCGAGCATCGCGCGCGAACAAAGAAGGACGCGCAATCAAGTGCCGAGGACCCGCGGTCAAGCGCCGGATCGCGCAGGAAAAAAGAATGGGTCCACCCGTTGCGACCGAGGCGCGGCGGCATGTCCCTCAATGCATTCATTTCAGGAGCACTCCATGCAGTCTTTGACTTACCTTACGCTGGACAAGGACGTCCGGCAAGTCCGGCAGGCGGACGTCGATGCATTCGCCGCGCAGATCAGTGGAGGCGTGCTCGGGATGGCCGATGCCGGGTATGACGAAGCCCGCAAGGTCTGGAACGGGACCATCGATCGCCGCCCCGGGCTGATCGCCCGCTGCCTCACGGAAGGCGATGTGCAGGCCGGCGTGCGTTTCGCCGCCGCCCACCGGATGCTCCTGAGCGTGCGCGGCGGCGGCCATCACATCGCGGGCAACGCGGTGGCCGAAGGCGGACTCATGCTCGACCTCTCGGCCATGCGGACGGTCCAGATCGACGCTGCGAAGCGGACCGCGCGTGTCGCCGCCGGCTCGTTGCTCGGCGACCTCGATCGCGAATCGCAAGCCCACGGCCTGGCGACGCCGCTCGGCATCAATTCCACCACCGGCGTTGCGGGACTCACCCTCGGGGGAGGCTTCGGCTGGCTGACACGCCGCTATGGCATGACCGTCGACAACCTGCTGAGCGCCACGGTGGTGACCGCTGACGGCACCGTGCGCGTCGCCTCCGCCACTTCCGAGCCCGACCTGTTCTGGGCCTTGCGCGGCGGCGGCGGCAACTTCGGCGTGGTGACGTCGTTCGAGTTCCAGCTGCATCCGGTGGGGCCCGAGCTCTACGCCGGCCTGGTCGTCTACCCGTTCGCACAGGCCCGGCAGGTGCTGCGCGCGTGGCGCGACTTCAACACCGGCGCGCCCGATGAACTGAGCGTCTGGGCGGTGATGCGCAAGGCGCCGCCGCTGCCGTTCCTTCCGGCGTCGGCCCACGGCACCGAGGTGGTGGTCTTTCCGCTCGTCTACTGTGGCGACGTCGCGGCCGGCGAGCGTGCGGCCGCCCCGGTGCTGAAGTTCGGCGATCCGATCGGTACCGCGCTGGGGCCCACGCCCTATGCCGGGTTCCAGACCGCCTTCGACCCGCTGCTGGCCGCCGGCAGCCGCAACTACTGGAAGTCGAACAACTTCAACCGGCTGACCGACCAGGCGCTCGACGTCGTGATCGAATCCGTCAACCGCCTGCCGGGACCGGAGTGCGAGATCTTCATCGCGCAACTCGGCGGTGCGATGGCGCGCGTGAAGCCTGCGGCCACGGCCTTTGTCGGCCGCGATGCGCACTACATCATGAACGTGCATGGCCGCTGGTCCGACGCGGGCGACGATGAGCGGGTGCGTGCCTGGGCGCGCCGGGCCTTCGAGGAGGCCGCGCCGCACGCCACCGGAAGCGGCTACGTGAACTTCCTGACCGAGGACGAGGCCGAGCGCGTTGCCGCGAGCTATGGCGCGAACCATGAACGGCTCCAGGCCCTGAAGCAGCGCTTCGACCCGGGCAACCTGTTCCGCATGAACCTGAACATCGCGCCTGCGGGCCAGGCCTAGCCATGAGTTGCGTCGACGACCGCGGATGCCGGACCACCGGCGCCACACCGTCCGCCCTGGTGGCGTACGAGCGAGCGCTCGCCGCCTTCCAGAGCTGGCGCGGCGGCGTCGACGCGGAACTTGCCATGGCGCTGCGGGAGTCGCCTGCCTTCGTGATGGCACATGTGCTGCAGGCCTACCTGCTGATCGGCGGCCGCGATCCGCGACGCGTGCAATCGGCGCGGCCGGTGCTTGCGCGCGCCGCCGGGCTGCCGGCCAACCGGCGCGAGCGGCTGCATCTTGCCGCGATCGCCGCGGCGATCGACGACGACTACGAAGGCGCCAAGGAGAGGCTCGGCGAGTTGCTTCGACTGGAGCCGCGGGATGTGCTGGCGCTGCAGGTGGCGCACATGCTCGACTACGTCACCGGCGATGCCGCGCGCATGAGCCATCGCGTGGCGACGGTGCTGCCGGCCTGGTCGCGCGATCTTCCGGGCTACCACGCCGTGCTGGCGATGCATGCCTTCGGGCTCGAGGAAGGCGGCGAGTACGAACGCGCCGAGGCGTTCGCCCACGCGGCGCTGGCCCTGAATCCGATGGACGCCCGGGCGCACCATGTGCTGGCGCATGTGTTCGAGATGACCGAACGGCCCGACGCGGGCGTCCGCTGGCTGAACGCGCACTTCGACTGCTGGGGCGAGCACACCGTCGTGGCGAGCCACTGCTGGTGGCATCTGGCGCTGTTCCGGCTGGCGCAGGGCCGGGTCGACGAAGCGCTGGCGTTGTACGACCGGCGGGTCTGGGCCGCTCCCTCGAACCAGATCGCCGACTTGATCGACGCCGCCGCACTGCTTTGGCGGATCGAACTCTGCGGCGGCGAAACGGGCACGCGCTGGACCGAGCTCGCGGCCGCGTGGGACCCGCACATCGACGACGGCTTCTGCAGCTTCAGCGACCTGCACGCGACGCTGGCATTCGTCGGTGCCCGCGACTGGGACCGGGCGCGGCGCCTCGAGCTGGCGTTGCTCCGGGCGCAGTCGCTGCCGACGCGCCACGGCGAAACGACACGGCAGCTCGGTCTTTCATCGTGCCGCGCGCTGATCGCGTTCGGACGCGGGGACAACGCCCTCGCCACCACGCTGCTGGCGAGCCTGCCGGCGCTGGCCCACCGGCTCGGCGGCAGTCATGCGCAGCGCGACGTGCTCAACCTGACCCTGCTGGAGGCCGTCGAGCGCCTCCGCAAGCCGGCCCGACGGCTGCGCAGGGCGTCGATCCTCGGCGGCCTCGATCGCGTCGCTCAATACTGCACCCCGCGCGTCAACGCGCCGTCGACGACCAAGTGGGTGCCGGTGATGAAGCTCGCCGCCGGGCTCGCGAGAAACACCGCGGCGTTCGCCATTTCCTGGGGCGTGCCCATGCGGCCGGTCGGATTGAGCGCGAGTGCTTCGGCGAAGAACTTCGGGTTGCCTTGCTCGATCTGGTTCCAGACCCCGCTATGGAACGCCGGCAACTCTCAGAAGCTGGGCGCGGCAGGTCCTTCGTCGGGTTGGCGCGCCAGCGCCGCTTCGGCGTCGGCGAACTTGTCGCCGATGTAGACGGCGAGCTTTTCGGCCTCGCCTTCGGTGCGTGTCGGCGATGGCCCGGCCTGCACCGTGTGCTGGCCACAGCCGCTCACGCCCAGGGCGGCGACGAGTCCGGCGGCGGCAAGCGACCGGGAAAGACATGGGTGCATGAAATCTCCTCTGCCTCGCCAGGATCGGATCGGCACGGCGGATATTGGTTGGCATTCCCTCGATCTGCAAGAAAGCAGACGGCCTATGGCCCGACTGTTCGGACTAGGCCCGGCTGGACTTTCGGCTGCCCGTGGCCTTCGTCGACGTCAGCAGGCGAAAATCAGCGCCATGCACCGACACCATCTTCCGCAGCTACGCATCCGCGCGCTTGGCGCTGCTGCCCTGGCAGCCGCCGTCCTGGCGGGCTGCGCCTCCGCGCCGTCGACCGCACCGACACCGCCGACCGGTCCGGCCGCAGCCGCTCGACCGGCGATGCCGCTCCCGGCCCCGAGGCCCGCGGGCGCGGACGATACGGCGCTCCCACAAGGATTCGCACGCTGGGTCGCGGACTTCCGCGCCAGCGCGCGCGAAGCCGGCATCAGCGAGGCAACGCTTCGCGCTGCGTTCGACAACGTGCAGTACCTGCCACGCGTCGTCGAACTGGATCGTGCCCAGCCCGAGTTCACGCGCACGCCCTGGGACTACCTCGACAACACCGTGACGGCCCAGCGCGTCGCGCTGGGCCAGGACAAGCTGCTGCAGATTCGCGGCGAAGCCGATGCGGCGGCCGCGCGCTACGGCGTCCCGCCCGGCATCGTGGTCGCGATCTGGGGCATGGAGAGCAACTACGGCAGCAACTATGGCAGCACCCCGACCATCGACGCGCTGGCGACCCTGGGCTTCGAGGGCCGCCGCGAGGAATGGGCGCGCCGTGAATTGCTCGCGGCCTTGAAGATCCTCGACCGGGGCGACATCGACCGCGACCACATGATCGGCTCCTGGGCGGGTGCCATGGGCCAGACGCAGTTCCTGCCGTCGAACTTCCTGGCCTACGCGGTGGACGCCGACGGCGACGGCCGGCGCGACATCTGGGGCAGCATGGCCGACGTCACGGCGTCGACCGCCAACTTCCTCTCGAAGTCGGGCTGGAAGGCGGGCCAGCCCTGGGGCGTCGAGGTGCAGTTGCCGGCGGGCTTCGACCACGGTCGCGCGGATGCCGCCGTGCGTCAGTCCAGCGCGCAATGGGCCGCCGAGGGCCTGCGAAGCGCGGACGGCCGGCCATTGCCGGACTTTGCCGATGGCTCGATCCTGCTGCCTGCGGGGGCGCGCGGCCCGGCCTTCCTGGTCGGACCCAATTTCCGCGCGATCCTGCGCTACAACAACTCGACCAGCTATGCGCTCGCGGTCGGTCTTCTTTCACAGCGGCTGACCGGCGGCCCCGGCGTGCAGGCGCCCTGGCCGCGCGATCTGACGGCGCTGTCGCGCAGTCAGCTGCTGGAACTGCAGACCGCATTGAACCAGCGCGGTTTTGCCGCCGGCACGCCCGACGGCATGATGGGGCCGGCCACCCGCGACGGGATTCGCCGGTATCAGCGCAGCGTCGGCCTGCCCGCGGACGGCTACCCGAGCGCGGCCGTGCTCCAGCGCTTGCGCGAGCCCTAACCGCCGCCGTGATTCGGCGCCTGCGGGTTCCGGCTACACCGGACCCGCCGGCCTGTCGCCGCGTTCCGAAAGTCTCCGCTCCAAGGCGGCCATTCCGGCAGGGACATTGAGAGCTGCGCCGTTGGCCTCCATGCTCAGCCCCAGCGCATGCAGGGTGCGAAAGAGATGGTGTTCCCTGCATTGCTCGCCCATCTGCCCGATGCGCAGGATGTTGAGGCCGAACGAGCCTGAAATCTCCACCTTGTGCGTGCTCGACATGTGGCCCCGGACGCGGTCCGCCACCACGGCGGCGGGCACGTTGATGCCAACCACCGAGTTCAGGCGGGAGGGTGCCTCGACCAGCAGCGTCAGGCCCATCGCTTCGATGCCGGTCTGGAGCGCCTCGGAACAGACACGATGCCGCCGGAAGCGGGCGGACAGGGTCTCTTCGCAGACCAGGCGGAGTGCCTCGTGCAGCGCGAGGATGCCCGACACCGGCGCGGTGTAGTGGTAGGAGCTCTGGTTCCAGAACTTGTCCGCCAGCTTCGCGTCCAGGCACCAGTGCGGCAAATGGTCCTGGCGCCGTTCGATGGACTCCCAGGCGCTTCGGGAAAACGCAAGCAGCGACACGCCCGGGATCGAAGACAGGCCCTTCTGGCCCCCGGTGATGACGGCATCGATCTGCCAGTGGTCCATGTCGAGCGGCATGGTGCTCAGCGTGCACACGGCATCCACGATGACCAGGCATCCGTGCGCCTTCGCAATTCGCGCGATGTCCTGCAGGTCCCGGTTGAGGACCGTGTTCGATGTCTCGCCCTGGACGATGGTCAGCACGTCGTACTTGCGGGTGCGCAGGCGCGCTTCGATCAGGGCGGGCCGGGCGCTGACGTTGTCCTCGACCGTGAGCACGTCGACACTGCCGCCGACCCGGCGCGCCATCTCCGCCATGCGCTGGCTGAAAAAGCCGTTGGTGACGCTGAGGACGCTCGTGCCCGGGGCCACCAGATTGGTGATGGCCATTTCCATCGCGGCCGACCCGGGGCCCGCCACGCCCAGCACATGCGGCGAGGCGGTCTGGAACACGTAGCGCCCCATGTTCTTCACCTGCTCGATGACCTTGCTCATGGTCTCTCCCAGGTGATTGATGACGATGGAGTTCGCATACGCGACGCGATGGGGAATCGGCACCGGGCCGGCGCCCATCATCAACAGGGGTTCGTCCGGCAGGATGCTTTCGAGAGGACTGATGTGCGGCGGAGGCAGATAGGTCACGAGCTTGCTTGTGGAGGGTTTCTTGGGTGCAGTCGCATGAATTCCGGGGCATGCGACTGGCAGTCTACCCGGGGTACCGGCGCGCGTGCCGGTAGGTCGCACGCTCGAAGGCTTCGTACGTGGCCAGGAAGCGGGGCTCGCCGAACGGCAGCGACTGCGTCATCAGGACCGCCGCGATGTCGCGCACGGGATCGATCCAGTAGTGGGTGTTGAGCACACCGGCCCACCCCTGCGATCCCGGGCCGCGCATGCCGGGTGCGCCATCCTCGAAGCGCATGAACGCAATCCCGTGCGTCTTGCGCGTGCCGGGCAGCAGGTCCACGTCGGCGCTGATCGCCGGTGCCGCCGTCTTGAGCGGCGGCACCTGCAGCGCGCCGATGTGATTGGACAGCATCGTTGCCACGCCGTTCTCGCTGAGAAGGCGACGGCCGTCGAGCGCGCCGCGGTTGAGCACCATGCGCAGAAAGCGCAGGTAGTCGCCGGCCGTGGCGTACAAAGCATGGCCCATGCCGTACACCTCCGGGTTCGGCGGCGGCGAGATCGCAAAGTCGGCGAATCGACCATCCGCGCCGCGGATCTTGACACCGGCGAGCCGGTCGTCCATGGACCGGTCCGGCTCGAAGGCGGTATCGCGCATGCCCAGGGGTTCCAGGATCTCCTCGCGACAGAACTGGTCGATGCGCCGGCCGTCGACAGCCTGCACGACGAGTCCGAGCCAGTCGATGCCGATGCCGTAGTCCCAACGCTCGCCGGGCTCGAAGGTCAGCGGGTAGAACATCGCCGCCTTGGTGCCCGCCAGAACGCCGGGCGAGCCGGTGGCCTGCTGGTAGCGCGAAATGAGCGGATTCCAGAACTCGTACGTGAGGCCGGAGGTGTGGGTCGCGAGCTGGCGCACCGTGGCGCGACGCGCCGGCGTGCGCAACACCGGGCCCTCCGGGCCGATGGACTCCAGCAGCCGCATCCGGGCAAACTCGGGCAGCAGCGATTCGACCTCGGCGTCGAGCGACAGCTTGCCGCGGTCCACGAGCAGCATCGCGGCCAGGCCACCGATCGCCTTGGTCATCGAGAAGATGCGAAAGACGGTGTCTTCCCCGGCGGCGCGGCCCGGCTTGGCCTCGCCTGCGCTGCCGCTCCATAGGGTGCCGTCGCTGTTGCCGATCATGGCCACTGCGAATGGCAGGTCTTCGCGCGCCACAGCGCTGCGGATCAATTCGTCGAGTTCGTCGTTCATTCTGTCTCCTTGTCACGGCCCTCGATGCGGGGCCGATACGCGAGGAGTCTAGGAACGCGAACCGGTCGCAATGCGCCGCTGCGTGCCCGTGTGTCGGTCTGTTCGTGCCAGCCGCACGGGCATCGCGCGGACCTCAGAGCCCCGCGGACGCGCGGAAGTCGCGCGGGCCGACGTGGCGCAGACGCCGGAACTGGCGGGCAAAGTGCGAGCCGTCGAGGAAGCCGCAGCGCCGCCCGATCTCGGCAATCGTCAGGTGCCTGAATCTGCGCTCGACCATCAGCCTGGCGGCCTCGTCGATGCGCACCTGCATCAGCGTTCCGGCGAAGGTGTGCTGGTGCGCCGCGAAGGCACGGTGCAGGCTGCGCAGCGAAACCCCGCTGTCGCGCGCGATGTCCGACGCGACCAGCCCTGGCTCCGACAGACGCGCGCGGATCGCCTCGACGCCGCGTTCGAAGGGACCGCGTGGCACCCTGGCATCGAGCCTTTCGCAGCCGCTGGCCAATGCGAGCAGCGCGCCGAGCTGGTCTTCCACCAGTTCGTCGGGCAGCGGCAAGCGGGCCAGTGCACGGGGGACCAGGGCTTCCTTGGCGCCTCGCAAGGCGAGGCCCCAGCCGCCGGTGGCCTGCAGCGGCCTGCCGATGAGCCTGGCCGGGTCGGGAATCCAGCGTTCCAGCCAGCCGATCGGCATCTCCACGGACAGATCGTCCAGCCCCGCACCGAACACGAATTCGTATGGAATCCGCGAGTCGACAAGGACCGACTCGCCCGGCTGCACCAGGTGGTCGTGGCCGGCGTGCCGGATGCGCCACGCGCCAAGAGGCTGCGAGATGAGGTAGTAGGCGTTCTTGTCGCCCCGGGCGATCTCCACGGGGTCGCGGCTCACGCGCTGGGGCGATCCCTGCACCTGGAACGGCACGATGCGTGCGAGCGGGCACAGCTCGATCCGACCGAAGAACTCATGCGGCTCGGTCGGAACCAGATCCATCTCCACGACCGACTGGTGGACCGAGTCCCGCCAATAGCGCGCCCGCTGGTCGGGCGCAACCTCCTCCGTGGATCTGAAGTGCAAGGCTCGCATGCATCCTCCTTCCAGCCGCCGGCCTATTGCTGGCTCGCCTGCAGCATCGCCGCCATCTTCTGATGGATCAGGTTGACCGCCTTCAGGGGCCGCAGCATCACCTTGAACTCGGTGATCTTGCCTTCGTCGTTCCACTTGATCATGTCGACGCCGTTGATGCGGATGCCCTCCAGTTCGAGTTCGAACTCGAGCACCGCGTCGCGCTCGCCCGCGAGCTCTCGAACGTAGCGGAACGACGGGTCGAAGAAGACCTGGAAGGCCGCGGCGAGGTACTTCTTCGTGATGGCCTTGCCGACCTGGGGCGTGTGGACCACCGGCGAATGGAAAGTCGCTTCGTCCGCAAGAAGGGCGTCGAGTCCCTGCGCGTTGCGTTCCTTGACGAGTTGATGCCAGGCGGCGATCGGGCTGGATGACATGAGCGGTTTCCCCCAACAATGCGGATGAGGCCGCGACTCTGCCCCGGACCGGCCGGAAAGACAAGCACCCTCACGCGGCAGAGGCGGTGCGCGAGCGGTCTTTCAGCGCCTTGGATTCCAGCACCTCGCCCAGCATGCGAACGCCTGCATCGATGGCCGCCGCCGGCACGCTGCCGAAGCCCAGCACCAGGCCGTTGTCGCTGACCGGCGTGATCGCGAAGCGGCCGATGGGCGAGGTGCTGACCTGGCGCAGGTCGGCTTCGTGCGCCGCCGCGGTCTCGGACACCTGTGCCGGCAGCCGTGCGATGGTGTGCAGGCCGCCGTGCGTCGGCACGAGGTCGAGCAGGCCGGCGAGGCACCGCTGGCAGGCTTCGGCCAGGGCCTCGTAGCGCTCCAGGTACAGGTGACGCATGCGGCGCAGATGGGCCGAGAAATGGCCCTCGTCGATGAACTCGGCCACCACGGCCTGGGTGTGCGACGGCACGCCCTGTAGGAAGTGGCTCATGATCGTGCGAAAGGTGTCGACCAGGGCCGGCGGCGCCAGCAGATAGCCCAGCCGCAGCGCCGGAAACAGCGATTTGCTGAAGGTGCCGACGTAGATCACCAGGCCGGTCGTGTCCACGCTCTTGAGCGTCGGCAGCGGCCGGCCGCCGAAGAAGAACTCGCCGTCGTAGTCGTCCTCGATGATCCAGGCGCCCGCCCGCTCGGCGGCATGCAGCAGCGCGAAGCGGCGCTCCAGGCTCATCACGCTGCCCAGCGGCTGCTGGTGCGAAGGCGTCACGAAGGCCAGCCGGAAGCGTGGTGCCAGTCGCAGGCCCTCGTCGACGCGCAGGCCTTCGTCGTCGACCGGCACCGGCACCAGTTCGGCACCGGTGGCGATCAGGCTGTTGCGGGCGCCGATGGCGCCGGGGTTCTCGAACCAGATCTTGTCGCCCGGATTCAGCAGCGTCGAGCCGATCAGGTGAAACGCCTGCTGGGCGCCGCCGACGATGAACAGCTGCTCCGGGTCGCAGGTGATGCCGCGGTTGGCGCGCAGGTGCGAGGCGATGGCGCGCCGCAGTTGCACCGAGCCGTTCGGGTCGCCATAGCCCATCAGCTCGTCGCGCCCGCCGCGCAGGTACTTGGCCGACAGCCGCGCCCACTGTGCGACCGGGAATGCGTCGAAGGCCGGCAGCGCCGTGGTGAAGGCGCGCGCCACGTGCGGCAGCCGTTGCCGCGTGCCGAAGCGCTGCACCGCCTGCGTCATCACCGTCGACAGCACCGGCGCCGCCGGCCGCACGGCCGCGGCCTGCGATCGGGCCGGCATCGGACGGCTCGCGCCCAGGGCGGCGCTGACGAAGGTGCCGGCACCGGTGCGCGACTCGACCAGTCCCTCGGCGGCGAGCCGGTCGAACACCTCGATCACCGTCGTGCGCGAAACGCCGAGGTCGCGCGCCAGGGTGCGGCTGGCGGGCAGCCGGTCACCGGCCTGGAAGCCGCCGGTCAGGATCATCTCGCGCAGCGCGACGCAGACCCGGGTGCTCACCGGCTGGTGCGACGCGGGGTCGATGCGCAAGGACAGCAGCAGCGACCCGCCTGCACGTTTGACCATCGCGTCTCCTGATTGTGGTTTTCAAAATGGTATCAGCCAAACATCAGAATGGACCTGTCGTCCAGGCCACTTCGCGCGGACGATCGGATTTTTCCAGTCCGGCACAGGCACGCAGCTTCATGAAGATCCAGAAGATCGAGACCTTTTGCAACCTGCACGTCGGCTTCGTCCGCGTGACCGCGGAAGACGGCGCGCAGGGCTGGGGCCAGGTGTCGCCGTACAACGCCGACATCACCTCGCAGGTGCTGCACCGGCAGGTCGCGCCCTGGTCGCTGGGGCAGGGCGGCCAGGACCTGGAGGCGCTGGTCGACCGCATCGCCGAGCGCGAGCACAAGTTTCCCTGCGCCTACCTGTACCGCGCGATCGGCGGCCTCGACACCGCCCTGTGGGACCTGCGCGGCAAGCGCGAAGGCAGGAGCGTCTGCGAGCTGCTGGGCGGCACGCCGGGCCGGCTGCGCGCCTATGCCTCGTCGATGAAGCGCGACATCACGCCGCAGGACGAGGCCCGCCGCATGCTGCGGCTGCGCGACGCGCACGGCTTCGACGCCTTCAAGTTCCGTGTCGGCGCCGAATGCGGGCACGACGTCGACGAATGGCCCGGCCGCACCGAGGACATCGTGCCCGCGATGCGCCGCGCGCTGGGCGACGCGGCCGCGTTGCTGGTGGACGGCAACAGCGGCTTTTCGCCGGCGCGGGCGATCGAGGTCGGCCGCCTGCTGGAAGACCAGGGCATCGAGCACTTCGAGGAGCCCTGTCCCTACTGGGAGCTGGAGCAGACGCAGCAGGTGCGCGAGGCGCTGACGCTCGACGTGACCGGCGGCGAGCAGGACTGCTACCTGCCGATGTGGAAGCACATGATCGACACGCACACGGTGGACATCGTCCAGCCCGACGTCTGCTACGTCGGCGGCCTCGCACGGACCCTGCGCGTCGCGGCGATGGCCGCGCGCGCGGGCCTGCCCTGCACGCCGCACAGCGCCAACCTGTCGATGGTCACGGTGTTCACCATGCACCTGCTGCGGGCGATACCGAACGCCGGCAAGTACCTGGAGTATTCGATCGAGGGCGCGGACTACTACCCGTGGCAGGAGGGCCTGTTCGTGCATGCGCCGTACGAGGTGCGCGACGGCCACGTCACGGTCCCCGACGAACCCGGCTGGGGTGTGGAGATCGATCCCGCATGGCTGGCCCGGTCCCGCTACCAGGTGTCGGAGCGCGCCGCGTGAACGCCGGGCTGCAGGCGCTGGTGCGCGAAGCGCAGGCCACCGGTCGCATCGCGGGTCTGCCGGGCCAGCACTTCATCGATGGCCGCTTCGTCCCCGCGGCCCGCGGTGGGCGCATGGAGACCTTCGATCCGGGGACCGGCGAGGCCTTTGTCACTTTCGCGGCCGGCGACGCCGACGATGTGGACGCCGCGGTGCGCGCCGCCCAGGCGGCCTTGCGCGGGCCGTGGCGATCCATGGCCCCGGGCGATCGCGGCCGGCTGCTGTGGCGCATCGCCGAGCGCATCCGCGCCTCGGCCGACCGGCTGGCCGTGGCCGAGACCCTGGACTCCGGCAAGCGGCTGTCCGAGGCCCTGGGCGACGTGGCCGGCGCCGCCGCCACCTTCGAGTACTACGCGGGGGCCTGCGACAAGCACCAGGGCGACAGCATCCCGCTGGGCACCGGCCACCTGGCCTTCACGCTCAACGAACCGGCCGGCGTGACGGCCCACATCATCCCGTGGAACTACCCGCTGTCGACTGCGGCGCGCGGCATCGCGCCGGCGCTGGCGGCCGGCTGCACCGTGGTGGCGAAACCGGCCGAGCAGACGCCGCTGACCGCGCTGATGCTGGCCGAGCTGTGCGCGCAGGCCGGGCTGCCCGCGGGGGTCTGCAACGTGGTCACCGGCACCGGCGCGGCAGCCGGCGCGGCGCTGGTCCGGCATCCGGGCGTGCAGCACATCAGTTTCACCGGCTCGGTCGCGACCGGCATCGACGTGATGCAGGCGGCCGCGCCGCACGTCACGCGGCTGGTGCTCGAGCTGGGCGGCAAGTCGCCGGTCGTGGTGCTGGCCGACTGCGACATCGAGCAGGCCCTCGAAGGCGTGCTGGGCGCGATCTACGAGAACGCGGGGCAGATCTGCTCGGCGGGCTCGCGCCTGGTGATCGCGCGCGAGATCCACGAGGTCTTCGTCGACCGCCTGCAGGCGCGCGCGGAGGCCATGCAGCTGGGGCACGGCCTGCGCGATTGCGGCATGGGGCCGGTGAGTTCGCTGGCGCACCGCGACAGGATCGCGGGCTACGTGAGCCGGGCGCGCGCGCGTGGCGTCAGGGTGCGCACGGGAGGACAGGCCTGCGCCGATCCGCAGACCGGACGCGGCTGGTTCTACCCGCCCACCATCCTCGACGACCTGCCCGCGCTGGACGAGGCGGTGCAGGACGAGATCTTCGGCCCGGTCCTGGCGGTGCAGCTGTTCGACGACCTCGCCCAGGCGGTGGCATTGGCCAACGGCACGGCCTACGGGCTGGTCGCCGGCGTCTACACGCGCAGCTTCGCGGCGGCGCACCAGCTGGCGCGCGACATCGACGCCGGGCAGATCTTCATCAACGAGTATTTCGCGGGCAGCATCGCGGTGCCGTTCGGCGGCAACCGGCGATCGGGCTTCGGCCGCGAAAAAGGCATGGAAGCCTTGCGCAGCTACAGCCGGATCAAGTCCGTGGCGGCCAGGATTTCCTGAACTGAATTGGTATGACGAAGTTTCGAGAATGGCACTGTCCGGCCGACCACCCGGTTTCTAGACTGCCGCGATGGGGGAACACCGTGCAAGATCGACCGACGAGGAGTGAAGCAATGAAGAGCCCTTTGATTTTCAGACGCCTGACGCTGGGAGCGCTGGTCGCGATGGGTGTGCTGCTGGCGCATCCGGCCGCCGCGCAGCAGCAACTGACCATCGTGTCCTTCGGCGGCGCCTTCCAGGAGGCGCAGATGAAGGCCAAGTGGGCGCCCGCCGCCAAGGCCCTGGGCATCACGCTCAAGGAAGAAACCTACACCGGCATTGCCGACCTGCGCCTGAAGGCCAAGGCCGGCGCCGTGACCTGGGACATCGTCGGCAGCGGAGCCGGCAGCGCCGCGCGCGCCGGTTCCGAAGGCTTGCTCGAACCGATCGACTACAAGACGGTCGACGTCTCGACCTTCGGTCCCGGGCTGGCGTCGGAGTTTTGCGTCGGCGGCACGGTGTTCTCGAACGTGTTCGCGTTCAACACCAAGACCTATCCGGACGGCCGCCCGCAGCCGCAGACCTGGGCCGACTTCTGGGACGTGAAGAAATTCCCCGGCAAGCGCTCGTACCGCAACGCCGTGGCGGGCTCGCTCGAACCGGCGCTGATGGCCGACGGCGTGCCGCCCGAGAAGGTCTACGAAGTGCTGTCCGCCCCTGGCGGCATCGAGCGCGCGCTCAAGAAGATCAAGGAACTGAAGCCCCACATCGCCGTCTGGTGGTCGTCGGGCGCGCAGCACGCGCAGCTGATGAAGGACGGCGAGGTCGACATGGTGACCGGATGGAACGGCCGCTTCGACGGCGTCATCAAGGACGGCGGCAAGGTCAAGTACGGCTACAACCAGGCGATCCTGGATGTGGACTGCTACGCCGTGCCCAAGGGCGCGCCGAACCAGGCGCTGGCCATGAAGTTTCTGAACGAGATCGGCAAGCCGCAATACCAGGCCGAGCTGGTGAAGTACATCAACTACGGGCCCACCAACAAGAAGGCCTTCGAAGGCAGCGCGATCGACCCGGTCGTGGCCAAGGGGCTGCCCACCTATCCGGACAACGTGTCGAAGCAGATGCTGCTCGACGCCGGCTGGTACCTCAAGAACGAGGCCCGGGCCGCGCAGATGTACCAGAACATGCTCACCGAATAGCGCCGGCGGACTCGGCTCCGCGATACTCGGCAAGGGGCCCGCGCGACGGGCGGAGACTACTCTTCCAGAAAGCAGGTTGATGCATGGTGCGCAATTCGTCGCTGCCGATCTCGATGCGGCAGGTGACCAAGAAGTACGGCAATGTCTTCGCACTGGACCATGTCGACCTGGACATTCGCAGCGGCGAGTTCCTCACGCTGCTCGGGCCTTCGGGGTCGGGCAAGACCACCCTGCTGACCGTGCTGGCCGGCTTCACCCGGCCCGACCACGGGAGCCTGAAGTTCGGTGACGCCGAGATGATCACCACGCCCCCGCACAAGCGGGGTGTCGGCATGGTGTTCCAGAACTACGCGCTGTTCCCGCACATGAGCGTGGCCGAGAACGTGGCTTTCGCGCTGCGGCTGCGCGGTGTCGCGCGCAGCGAGAGCGCAGAGCGCGTCGAGAAGGCGCTCAACATGGTGCGCCTGGCCGGCTTCGGCGCGCGCGGCATCGACCAACTGTCCGGCGGCCAGCGCCAGCGGGTGGCGCTGGCGCGGGCCATGGTGTTCGAGCCGCGCATCATGCTCATGGACGAGCCGCTGTCGGCGCTCGACAAGCAGCTGCGCGAGCACATGCAGATCGAGCTGCGGCAACTGCACGACAAGCTCGGCATGACCACGGTCTACGTGACCCACGACCAGCGCGAGGCGCTGACCATGTCGGACCGCATCGCGGTCGTCAATGGCGGGCGCATCGTGCAGCTCGACACGCCGCGCGCGATCTACGAGCGCCCGGCGCATCGCTTCGTGGCCGAGTTCATCGGCGAATCGACCTTCGTGCCGGTGACGGTGGTGCAGGGGCAGGTCCGGCTGGCCGAGCGCGCGCTGCGCGCCGCCGAGCATCCGGGCGTCGATGGCGCGCGGCTCTTGATGCTGCGGCCCGAGCGGCTGCAACTGCTGGACGCGGGGCAGGCGGAGGCCGCCGACGGCCTCAACGTCTTCGGCGGCCGGCTGGTGGCGCAGGTCTACCAGGGCGACAGCGCGCTGCTGCATGTGGCGCTCGACGACGGCACGATGGTCTGGTTGCGGCATGCCACGCACGGCACGGGCAAGTCCGCGCCGGAGCCGGGCGCCCCGGTGCGGCTGGGCTTGAGTCCGCAGGACACCGTGTTGCTGCCGGCCGAAGGTTCGGCGGCATGACGGCGTTGGCCGCCGCGCGGGCCGAGCAGACCCGCGCGCAGCCCATCGCGCAGCCGAACGCGCACGCGCTGCGCCGCGTCGCGCAATGGGAACGGCTGGGACTGCTGGGGCTGTTGGCGCCGGCGTTGCTGCTGATCGCCGTCACGATGCTGGCGCCGGTGGGCTGGCTGTTCTACCTGTCGCTGCTGTCCGACACCGGCCAGTGGAGCTTCGAGCACTACCAGCGGATGTGGGAGCAGCCCTCGTACTGGCGCACCTTCGCCACCACCTTCCAGGTCAGCCTGATGACCACCGGCCTCTGCATGCTGATCGGCTATCCGCTGGCCTATTGCCTGTCCGAACTGCCGCGGCGCGCGGCCAACCTCTGCATGATCGCGGTGCTGCTGCCGCTGTGGACCTCGCTGCTGGTGCGCACCTATGCCTGGCTGGTGCTGCTGCAGCGCAAGGGGCTGATCAACGGCTGGGGCATCGCGCTGGGCTGGTGGGACGAGCCGCTGGCGCTGGTCCACAACCTGACCGGCACGCTGATCGGCACCGTGCACGTGATGCTGCCGTTCCTGATTCTTCCGCTGTACTCGGGCATGCGCGCCATCGACCGCGACTACCTCAAGGCCGCGGCCAACCTGGGCGCTTCGCCGGCGCGCAGCTTCTGGCTGGTGTTCCTGCCGCTGTCGCTGCCCGGGCTGACCAGCGGCGCCGTGATCGTCTTCATCCTGTGCCTGGGCTTCTACATCACGCCGGCCGTGCTCGGCGGGGGCAAGGTGATCATGGTGTCGAGCCGCATCGCCAACGACATCGAGGTGTTCTTCAACTGGGGTGCGGCCAGCGCGCTGGGCGTGGTGCTGCTGGTGCTCACGGTGGCGGTGATCCTGGCCGCATCCAGGCTGATGGGCGCGCGCGGACTGCTCGGCGGGCAGGAGGCGCGATGAGCATGCGCGAGTGGCTCAGGCATCCCGTCACGCAGACCCAGGTCACTCGCGGCCAGCGCCTGTGGCTCTACGCGCTGGCGGCGCTCGTGATGCTGTTCCTGGTGATCCCGACCCTGATCGTGATTCCGATGTCGTTCTCGGCCTCGCAGTACCTGGAGTTCCCGCCGCGCGAATGGTCCATCCGCTGGTATGCGAGCTACTTCGCCTCGTCGTCCTGGATGCAGGCGACCGCCACCTCGTTCAAGGCGGCCGCGCTGACCACGCTGGTGGCCACGCCGCTCGGCACCATGGCGGCCTATGGCCTGCACGCCTCGCGCTGGCGCTTCGCGGGGCCGATGACGATGCTGCTGCTGACGCCGATGGTCGTTCCGGTGATCCTGATCGGCATCGGCGTGTTCTACGCCTACGTGAAGCTCAAGATGGTCAACACGCTGCTGGGCCTGGCGCTCGCGCACAGCATGCTGGCGGTGCCGGTGGTGATGATGGTCGTGGCGTCGGCGCTGAAGTCCTTCGACCTGAACCAGGAACTGGTGGCGCGCAGTCTGGGCGCCTCGCGCGCCCGCGCGTTCTGGCTGGTGACCCTGCCGCAGATCCGCTTCAGCGTCGTGACCGCGGCGGTGCTGGCCTTTCTCACCTCGTTCGACGAGGTCATCGTGTCGCTGTTCGTCTCGGGCGGCGACCACTCGACCCTGACGCGCAACATGTTCAATGCGCTGCGCGACCAGGTCGATCCGACCATCGGCGCCATTTCCACGCTGATCATCGCCGTGACCTCGCTGCTGCTGGTGTTCACGCAGTTCGTGGGCAAGCGCGATGCGCACTGAAGGCGCTGCCGCTTCGTGACGGAATTCGATTTCATCGTCATCGGCGCGGGCTCGGCGGGCTGCGTGCTGGCCCATCGCCTGACGGCGTCGGGGCGCCATAGCGTACTTCTGCTGGAGGCGGGCGGCAGCGACCGGCGCTTCTGGCTCAAGGTGCCGATCGGCTACGGCACCTCGTTCTACAACCCCTCGGTCAACTGGATGTACCGCACCGCCGCCGATGCCGGCCTGGCCGGGCGCGAAGGCTATTGGCCGCGCGGCAAGGTGCTCGGGGGCTCCAGCACCATCAACGCGATGGTGTTCGTGCGCGGCCAGCCCGCCGACTTCGACGAATGGGCCGCCATGGGGAATGCCGGCTGGGGCTGGGACGACGTGCTGCCCTGGTTCAAGAAGCTCGAGGACAGCGACCACGGTCCCAGCGCCTGGCGCGGCGCTGGCGGGCCGCTGCATGTCAGCGACGTCTCGCGGGCGGTCCACCCGCTGTGCCAGGTCTATCTGCGCGCCGGCACGGAGCTCGGCCTGGCGCTCAACGGCGACCTGAACGGGGCCAGCATCGAGGGCGTCGGCACCTACCAGATCACGACCCGCGACGGACTGCGCGAATCGGCCAGCACGGCCTACCTGCATCCGGCGATGAAGCGCGCCGCGCTGACCGTGCGGACCGGTGCGCAGGCGACGCGCATCCTGTTTTCCGACACGCAGGCGACCGGCGTGCGCTATCTGATGGGCGGTCAAGCGCATGAGGTCCGCGCCCGGCGCGAGGTCATCCTTTCGGCGGGCGCGATCAACTCCCCGCAGTTGCTCATGCTGTCGGGCGTCGGCCCGGCCGCCCAGCTGCAGGCGCACGGCATCCCCGTCGTGGCCGACCGGAGCGCAGTGGGGCGGAACCTGCAGGACCACCTGTGCATCGACCATCTCTACCGCTCGCGGGTGCCCACCCTCAACACGGAGCTCGGGCCCTGGGGTGCCAAGCTCTGGGCGGGCCTGCGCTATCTGGCGGCCCGCAGCGGGCCGCTGGCCCTCAGCGTGAACCAGGGCGGCGGCTTCGTGCGCTCGCGCCCCGGGCTGGCGCGGCCCAACCTGCAGCTCTATTTTTCTCCGTTGAGCTATCTGCGGGCCCGGGCGGGCAAGCGCGAACTGATGCGTCCCGACCCCTATCCCGGCTTTCTGCTCGGCGCCCAGCCGTGCAAGCCGACCAGCCGGGGCTACCTGCAGCTGCGGGGTCCCGACCCGCTGGCGGCGCCGGTCATCACGCCCTGTTCGCTGGACACCGAGAGCGACCGCCAGGAGATGCTCGAGGCAAGCCAGTTCCTGCGCCGGCTCGCGGCGACGCCGGCCTTGAGCGCGGTGATCGAGAGCGAGCTGATGCCGGGAGTACAGGTCCGCTCGCGCGAGCAGATGGTCGAGGACATCCGCCAGCGGGCCTCGACCGTCTTTCATCCGGTGGGCACCTGCCGCATGGGCCCCGATCCGGCGGATTCGGTGGTCGACCGCCACCTGCAGGTGCACGGGGTGCAGCGGCTGCGCGTGATCGATGCCTCCGCATTTCCGACGCTGCCCTCGGGCAACACCAACGCGCCGACCCTCATGCTGGCCGAGAAGGCCGCCGCCGGGGTCCTGGCCGATCACGAGGAACAGAGCCTTCGATGAACCACCCCGTCAACGATCTCCTGGCCGACTGCAAGCTGGCGCCCTACTGGTGGGACGACGTGCCGCGTCCGGCGATCGTCGAGGCGGCCCTGCCCGGCGCGGTAGACGTGGCGGTCGTCGGCGCCGGCTACACCGGCCTGCATGCGGCGCTGCAGACTGCGCGCGGCCAGCGATCCACGCTGGTGCTCGATGCGGAAGAGGCCGGCTGGGGCTGCAGCACGCGCAACGGCGGCCAGGTGTCGACCAGCATCAAGCCCGGCTTCGACCCGCTGGCGCGCCGGCACGGCGCGACGCGGGCCTTCGAGATCCTGAAGGAAGGGCAGCGCTCGCTGGCCTTCATCGGCGACTTCATCCGCAGCGAACGGATCGACTGCGACTTCGGCGCCGTCGGCCGCTTCCATGCGGCGCACAACGCCGTGCAGTACGAGGCCTTGGCCCGCAGGGTCGGCGCGCAGCCCAAGGGCCTGGAGGTCGAGGCCCACATGGTGCCGCGGGCCGAACAGCGCAGTGAGCTCGGCTCCGACGCGTACTGGGGCGGGGCGGTGTACACGCAACATTGCTCGGTGCATCCGGCGCGCTATCACCAGGGCCTGCTGGAGCGCGCGCTGGAGGCCGGCGTTCAGGTGGCGCCGCGCACGCCGGTGGCGCGCATCGAGAGGCAGGGCGACCGTTTTCTGGTGCATACCGCGCGCGGCAACGTGCTGGCGCGCGACGTGGTGGTGGCGACCAACGGCTACACCGGCGCCGCCACGCCCTGGCTGCAGCGCCGCGTGATCCCGATCGGCAGCTACATGATCGCGACCGAGGAACTGCCGCCGGGCCTGATGGACCGCCTGATCCCGAAGAACCGGATCGTCAGCGACACGCGCAAGGTCGTCTACTACTACCGGGCCTCGCCGGACCGCAGGCGCATCCTGTTCGGCGGCCGCGTCTCGCACCAGGAGACCGACCCGCGCGCGAGCGCTCCCCGGCTGCACGCCGA
Source organism: Variovorax sp. M-6 (assembly GCF_052114385.1). Taxonomy (NCBI): domain Bacteria; kingdom Pseudomonadati; phylum Pseudomonadota; class Betaproteobacteria; order Burkholderiales; family Comamonadaceae; genus Variovorax; species Variovorax sp. M-6. Next base: position 28,777 of record NZ_JBFREQ010000031.1, read on the forward strand.
CATGGCGAAGGTGTTCCCCGAACTCGCGGGCACGCGCATCAGCCATTCGTGGTGCGGCTTCGTGGCCTACACCTTCGACGAGCTGATGCATGTGGGCAAGCACGACGGCATGCACTACGCGATGGGCTACTGCGGCGCCGGCGTGGGCACCTCGAGCTACTTCGGCATGCGCGTGGGCCAGCAGGTGCTGGGCCTCGCCGAGGGCCGCACCGCGCTCGACGGCCTGGCCTTCCAGACCCGGCCGCTGTACAGCGGGAACCCCTGGTTTCTGGCGCCGTCGGTGCTCTACTACCGCTGGCGCGACCGCTGTTCGTTCTAGCCCGTTGCGATTTCAGGCCGCGGTGCTGCCGCGAAGCAGAGTCTTCAACTCGCCGCTGTCGACCAGCTTCTGAAGATCGGTCGCGCCGCCGACCAGCACGCCCTTGACGAACACCATCGGGATGGTCGGCCAGCCGGTCCACATCTTGAGCGCATTGCGCTCGCGCCAGCGGCTCAGGTAGCTGCCGTATTCGAGGTAGCGATAGGGCTGCTTCGCCTGGTCGAGGATCTTGCGCGCCTTCCTCGGAAACGGGTTCATCGCCATGCCGACCACGACGACGTCGTTGGCCTCGATCGCATCCATGACTTCGCGCACGATGGCCAGCCGGTTTTCGGCCAGCTTGGTGCGGATGGCGGGATGGATGTGGGCTTCGTCTAGGACGGGACGGGACATGGGTGACTCTTTCTCTGGTTTGCGAGGACTGAATCCGTTCCGGATCGCTTGGGCCCTCGGGGCGCGGGCGATTTTGCGCCACTCGCTGCGCTGTCGATAATCTCGCCCCCGACCCCATTCCGGCGGAAATGCGTAATAAGCTCGCCGATCGAACGAACCTGATCTGGCGTCTTTCATGATTACTCAAGCGGAGCTCGTGCTCCTCAAACTGCGCGAACTGATCCTCAACGGCGAATTCCTGCCGGGGTCGCACCTGATGGAGGTGAGCCTCTCGGAGCAGCTGGGCGTCTCGCGCACCCCGGTGCGGCTCGCGCTCGGCGCGCTGGCGCAGGAAGGGCTGCTGCGCTACACGCCCAAGAGCGGGTTCATCGTCAGGAGCTTCTCGATCAAGGAGATCACGGACGGCGTGGCCGTTCGAGGCCGGCTCGAGAGCATGGCCTGCCGCACCGTGGCCGAGAACGGTGCCTCGGCGCAGGTGCTGGAGGCCTTGCACCTGAACATCGAGCAGACCACGCAGCTCACGCGCCTCGGGTCGCTGGCGGTGGACGATGTTCGCCGGTGGTGCGATCTCAACGGCGATTTCCACGAGAAGATCGTCGAGGCCTGCGGCAACGAGACGCTGCAGCGCTTCGCGCAGCAGTTCGCCTCGATCCCGCTGGTGGCGCCGCGCCACATCGCGGCCACCTACGGCAACATCGACCGGATCGCGCAGCTGATCTCGGAATCGCTGGTGATGCACCGCCTGGTGCTCGATGCGATCGAGCGCCGGCAGCCCGAGCGCGCCGACTTCCTGATGCAGGAGCACGTGCACCAGGGCGAGCAGGGGCTGCGCCGCTTCCTCGAGTCGATGGCAGGCGGCGGCGATGGCGCGGCCGTGGGCGCGGTGAAACTAGTCGCGCCCTGACGAGGCCGCTTCCGACGCCACCGTGTTGACCAGCGTGCCGACGCCGTCGACCTCCACCTCGACCACGTCGCCGGGCTGCAGGAAGCGCGGCGGCATGCACTTGTAGCCCGACCCGGCCGGCGTGCCGGTGGCGATCACGTCGCCGGGCCGCAGCGCGGTGAAGGTGGAGATGTAGGCGATCAGCTCCGGCACGCCGAAGCTCAGGTCGCCGAGCGTGCCTTGCTGCATCTGCTGGCCGTTGAGCCGCGTCGACAGGCCCACGCGCGACAGGTCCTCGAACTCGTCGAGCGTCGCGATCCAGGGGCCGAAGCCGGCCGTGCGCGGGAAGTTCTTCGCGGCCGTGAAATGGCGGCTGTGGCGCATCCAGTCGCGCGGCGTCGCGTCGTTGTAGGCGCTGAGACCGGCCACGCAGTCCCAGGCGTCGGCCGCCGCGATGTGGCGCCCGCCCTTGCCGATGACCACCGCGATCTCGCCTTCGAAGTCGAATTCGCGGCTGATCGCCGGGCTGACGAGCGCCGATCCGCTGCCCACGTGCGCATCGGCGAAACGGGTCGTCAGGTGCGGGTACTGCAGCTTGGGCCGGCCCTGGGCGATGCGGGCCGATTCGTAGTTCAGCAGCACGCCGAAGATCTTGTCGGAGGCGACCGGCGGGAGCAGCACCAGTTGCGAGAGCGCGAAGTCGGTGGGACGCGACGCCAGTGCGCGCATCGCCTGCAGGCCCGCGGGCGCGAGGGCTTCGGCGAGGCTGGCCGGCGCCGTCGGCAGATGGCGGGGCACATCGATCACGCCGCCCTCCCGCACGATGCCGTAGGAGGGCTGGCCGTCGATCAGGTAGCTTGAGAGTTTCATGTCCGTGAGGTCCTTCCGGGATCGGGTTCAGGCGGCGCGGGCGAGCGCGCTCAGGCGCAGACCCGGCATCAGGTATTCGAGGTTGCAGCGCACGTCGACCACGACCGGGCCTGGCGTCGCGAGCGCGCGTGCCACGGCCTCGTCGACCTGCGCCAGGCGCTCGATGCGGATGCCCGTGGCGCCGAAGGCATCGGCCAGCCGGGCGAAGTCCGGATTGCCGAGGTCGGTGCCGATCGGGCGCCCCGGATAGGCGCGTTCCTGGTACGTGCGGATCGTGCCGTAGCTGCCGTTGTTGGCGATGAAGATCTTCGGTTGCGCGCGGCGCGCCACGGCGGTCGCGAGTTCGTTGCCGGTCATCAGGAAGCCGCCGTCGCCGCAGAACGCGACGACCTGCCGATCCGGATGCCTGAGCGCGGCCGCCAGCGCGCCCGGTACGGCCATGCCCATGGCGCCGCAGGCGGCCGCGACCATCTGCTGCGCAGGCTGGAACTGCAGCGCGCGATGCACCCAGCTCGAGAAATTGCCCGCATCCATCGAGACCACGGCGTCGCCGCGCAGGTGGCGTTCGACGGCCTGCACCACGGCACCGAAGTCCAGGCCCTGCCCGTCGTCCTCGTTGACCGTCAGCGTTTGCTGCGCGTGGCGGCATCGGCCCACGGCCTCGATCCACGCGGCACGATCCGGCGCCGCGGGCGGGGCGAGCGCGAGCAGGGCCCGCACGAAGTCGTCGCCCGATGCGGCGATCGCCACCTCGGGTGCATGCAGACGGTTCAGCACGCCCGGGTCGGGGTGCACATGGACCAGGGCGCGCGTGGCGGGCGCGAGCGCGGGGAACCTGTAGCCCTGCGAGGCCACGTCGCCCAGGCGCGTGCCGATGGCGAGCACCAGGTCGGCTTCGGCCATCAGGGCCGCGGCCTGCGGGTCGACGAAGAAGCCCAGGTGCCCGAACCAGTGCGGGTGGTCGTTGGGGAACAGGTCCTGGTTCTTGTTCGTGACGGCCACCGGGAGTGCCCAGGCCTCGCTGAGCTGCCGCAGCGCGGCGCGGAACGCCGGCTGGCGGCATTGGCTGCCGACGATCGCGAGCGGGCGCTTCGCCTGGGCGAGGCGTTCGCGCACCTGGGCAAGCGCATCGACGCAGACGGCGCTGCGCACGCGCGGCAGCGGCGCCAGCGCCGGCGCGCCGGTGAGGTCTTCGAGCATGTCTTCAGGCAGCACGACGATGGCCGGCCCCGGCGTGCCGGTGGTCGCGGCGGCGAAGGCGCGGCCCACCACCTCCGCGGCCCGCGCGGCGTCCGAGACCTCGCCGACCCATTTGGCGATGCCCGAGAAGAGGCTCTGGTAGTCCATCTCCTGAAAGGCGCCGCGGCCGAGGTTGGGCCGGTCGACCTGGCCGATCAGAACGACCAGCGGAATCGCATCCTGCTGCGCCGCATGGATGCCGATCATCGCGTTGGAGGTGCCGGGACCGCGGCTGACGGCGAGCACGCCGGGGCGGCCCGTGAGGCGTCCGTCGGCCACCGCGGCCAGGGCCGCCGAGCCTTCGTGCCGGCAGGTCACGAGGTCGATGGAGGGCTGGTCGCGCAGGGCGTCGAGCAGCGGCAGGAAGCTCTCGCCGGGCACGCAGAAGATGCGGTCGACGGCATGCGCGCGCAACGTGCGCGCGATCAGCACGGCCGCCGAGGCGGGCGGGGCAAGGGGGTCAATGCGCATGGGTGGGATCGATGGTGGAAAAGACGGGATGGAGGGCGAGCGGACTCATGCACTGGCCTCTTCGGCCTGGCGGGCGGCGGGCTGGGCCTGGGTGCTTCGGCCCGTGGCCGTGGCCAGGATGCGCTGCGGGTCGGCGGGCAGCGCATCGCCGCGCCAGGCCACATGGCCGTCGGGGCGCACCAGGACATAGCGGCGTTCATAGAGCGCGAGCACCGCCGGATCGGCGAGGCCCACCAGCGTCAGCGGGATGTTCAGCCCGCGGGCGGCACAGTCGAAGGCATGCGCGCCGGCGGTCGGCACGCCGAGGCACAGCAGGCTGAAGCCCGGGCCGAGGCGGTCCAGTACCGACTCGCCGGGCGCGAGCCACAGATGCGGCGCGCGCGATCCGGGACGCGCCACGGGCACGTAGTGCATCGGGTCGTCCGGCGGCGCCGGCGTGCCGTCGGCCAGGATCACCGGGGAGCCTTCGTAGCGGTAGCCCAGGTGGATGCCGATGGCGGCGAAGTGCTTGCGCTGGTGCTGGATGCGTTCGGCCCATTCGGCGCGCAGGCGCTGGCCGGCCTCGCCGTTGTCCTCGAGCTCGGGCGGGGGCGCCGACGAGGCCTGGATGTGGACGCGGTTGTCGGTGGCTTCGATGGCATTGCGCCAGCCGATCGGCCGGCGTTCGATGCCGTAGCTGTCGAGCAGCGTTTCGCCGCCCCACCCCTGGTGCACCGCGGCCAGCTTCCAGCCCAGGTCGACCGCATCGCCGATGCCGGTGTTCATGCCGAAGCCGCCGGTGGGCGAGAGCAGGTGCGCCGCATCGCCGGCGACGAAGGTGCGCCCCTGGCGGTAGCGGTCGGCCACGAGCTGGCGCGGCATCCAGGGCTGGACCGAGAGGATCTCGAAGGGAAAGTCGCCCCCCATCGAGTCGATGACCGCCTGGCGCGGATCGAAGTCCTCGACGCGCTCGCCTTCGCGCAGGTGGCGCTGGAGCACCCATTCTTCACGGCCGTCGATGGCGATGAACACGCCCGTGGCCTTGGGCGCCAGGGTCCAGTAGAGAATGGCGCCGCCGCGCCCGAAGCGCTCCACCAGCCCCGGCGCGCGGATGTAGACGCCGATCATCTGGCCCAGCGAAGGCTTGCCTTCCATGCCGATGTCGAGCAACTGGCGCACCATGCTGCGCGCGCCGTCGCAGCCGGCCACGTGGTCGGCCGTGACCGTGGCGCGCTCGCCGTTCCCGTGCGTGAATTCGCAGCGGGCCGGTGCGCCGCCGGCCACGCCCGGGTCCAGCTGCTGCAGCTCCCAGCCGAGCCGCAGTTCGACGTTCGGCAGCGTGGCCAGGTGCGCGCGCAGCACCGGCTCGATGTGGTTCTGCCCCACGGCCGTCTTGTAGTAGGGCGAGAGCGCGATGTCCGGGTGCTGCGCGAGCAGGGCCGCATCGGCGTTTCGCGCGTCGGCGATCGACGGAAAGGAAAAGCGGGTGATCTCGTGGTCGAACAGCCGGGTCGTGAAGACCACGTTGGTCGGGTAGTCCAGGGGCAGGCCCGCGGCCGTGACCTGGTCGTCGATGCCCCAGCGGCGGAAATGCTCGAGGCTGCGCGCGCTCACGACATTGGCACGCGGATGGTTGTTGCTGCCGTCGCCCTTGTCGACGATCAGGCAGTCGACGCCGCGCCGTCCCAGTTCGATGGCCAGGCACAGGCCGACCGGACCGGCACCGACGATGACGACGGGGTAGTGCTCTTTGAGGCGCGTGGAGGTGTTCATCGTCATCGCCTCAGGCCGCTTGCCGCAACACCGTGCGCGCGACGCGCATGCGGATGCGCCAGCCGTCCGCGGTGCGCACGAACTCGTCGTGGTATTCGCCGATGGCCTGCGCCGCGCCCAGCGGAGCGACCTCGCCCTCGGCGGGCGCACCGGCCGGCCATTCATGGCGATGGAACTGGAAGTAGGTGATGCCGCGCGCCTGGTCGGGCGACAGCACCTCGACACAGCAGGGCGAGCACAGGTGGCGCGTGAGCACCGAGCGCGAGCGCTGGTTCAACGCGGCGCGGATCTGGTCCTGGCCGTGCAGAACCTCGCCGCGGCGCTCGAAGGTGGCGTCGGCCGTGAACAGGGCCACGACCGACTCGATGTCTCCGCGGTCCACGCCGTAGGCGAATGTTTGGGCCAACTGGCCGCAGGCGGCCGCGATGGGCACGGATTGTTGGTTATCCATTGATTTTTCCATTTGGGTTTCTTGCTTCATGCATGCATGATGAAGTGTGGCATGCGATTGGACGCGCCGCAACCCGCTGATAAATCTGGTAAACCCTAATTCATAACGCCGCTTAGACTGGAATATAGTGTCTACATGCATGCATGAGAGCGATTTTCTCCGGCGTCAGCGTCTCGACGATCCCGCCCAACATCCACCCTCCAGAAACGGAACACCCATGGCAACGTGGCCCACTGCGCGCATCACACACATCGGACTGAACGTCACGGACCTCGCGCGCTCCGTCGACTTCTATACAAACGCCATGGGCATGAAGGTGATGAAGAGCGCCGACGGCCGCTTCGCGACCGTGAGCTTCGGCTACCAGCACCACGACATCGCGCTGATCCCCGTGCCGCCGCAGTCCGGCGCGCCGTCGCCCGTCGGCATGAACCATTTCGCGATCGAGGTGCGCAACTACGCCGATCTGGCGCAGCGGGCGCGGCGCCTGCACGACGCCGGCGTGCCGCTGGAGCGCGCCATCGACCATCGCACCGGCATGGGCCTCTATCTGAAGGACCCGGATGGCAACGCCATCGAGCTGTGGTGCGAGAACTACCCGACCATGGAGCGCGCCATCGCCTTCGGCGTCGAGATGACGGAGGAATTCGAGGAGAACCACATCGGCTATCCGATCGACATGGCGCAGCTGCTGCGCGACCACGAACTCATGGCCGGCGAGCCGGCCGCGCAGAGTGATGCGGAGTGCCTCGCATGAGCCCCGATTCCTCCTCGTGCGCGCAGGCTTGCATGCCGGCGCGGCCTTCATCGTCAGCCCCCTCCCTTGCCATGAAAAAACTGTTCTCCATCGCCGGCCTGGCCCTCGCGGCCCTCGCCGCCGGCGCGCCTTTTCAGCATGCCGCCGCACAGGAAGCCACGCTGGCCCTGCCCACCGTGAGCCTGATCTTCGTGCCGGCCTACGTGGCTGAGGAAAAGGGCTACTGGAAGTCCCGCGGGCTCCACATCAAGACCATGGTCATCGCCGGTCCCGGGGCCACCAATGCACTGCTGTCAGGCAGCGCCGATTTCAGCAGCACCGGTCCCGGCCCGATGTTCCGCGCGGTCGCCAAGGGACAGAAGCTGCAGGCCATCGCGAGCACGGGCGACCGTTTCATGCTCGAGATCGTGCTGCGCGGCGATGTCGCCGCCAAGCTCGGCGTCAAGCCCGATGCCGACATCGAGAGCCGCGCGCGCGCGCTCAAGGGCCTGTCCTTCGCGGTCGACTCGGTCAACGGCTATCCGCACGGCTACCTGCGCTACATCGCGGCGCGCAGCGGCCTCAACGCCGAAAAGGACCTGGTCGTGTCGCCCATGCAGCCCCCCAGCATGCTCGCGGCCCTGGAGTCCAAGCGGGTCGATGCCATGGCCTTCGGCCAGCCCTGGACCACGCAGGCCATGAAGCAGGCCGGCGCCGTGCGCTGGATCAGCAACATGGCGGGCGACCTGCCCGAGCTCAATCCCTTCGCGTACAACCTCTTCGTGGTGCGCGGCGACTACTGCGAGAAGTCGCCCGCGATCTGCGAGAAGTTCGTGGCCGGCATCAAGGACGCGCTGACCTTCATCCAGGACCATCCGGCCGAGGCGCTCGAGATCGCGAAGCGCCGCGCCGCGCCGCAGATGGAGCCGCAGATCGTCAGCGAGGCCTGGGAGCTGCTGCGTCCGATGCTGCCGCGCACGCCCGTGATCTCGCTGGCCTCCCTGAAGAACGCCGAGAACTTCAGCGTGACCGCGGGCCTGCTCGACCCGAAGGATCGCGTCAAGGACTGGACTCCGCTCTACAACAACCGCTATGCGCAGTAGCACCCTGGGCGGACCTCGCCGCTTGCGGGCCGCGGCCGACCGCGCGGCCGTGGGCCTGCTGCTGCTGGCGGCCTGGCAACTGGCGAGCCTGGCCGCGGGCGACTACTGGTTCAGCTCCCCGCTCACCACCTGGCGCACCGTCATGGCGGGGCTGCAGAGCGGCGAGCTGGTGCGCCACAGCGCCTACACGCTCGGCGCGGCGGCGCTGGGATTCGCGATCGGCGGCGTGCCGGGCGTGTGGCTGCCGATGCTGCTGCGCCGTTCGCCGCGGCTGCGGCGCATCCTCGACCCCTTCATGGTGGCCGGCTACGGACTGCCCAAGCTCGCGCTGGCGCCGCTGTTCGTGCTGTGGTTCGGCATCGGCGCCGAAGCCAAGGTGGTGCTGGTCGCCAGCGTCGTCTTCTTCCTGCTGTTCTTCAGCACCACGGCGGGCGTGCAGGCGATCGAGCCGCGAATGATCCAGATGGCGCGCGTGGCCGGGGCCACGAACGCCCAGATCCTGCGCAAGATCGTCTGGCCCAGCGTGCTGCCGCACGTGTTCAACGGCATTCGCATCGCCACGCCCTATGCGATCGGCGGTGTTGTGATCTCGGAGCTGATCTCGTCCAACCGCGGCCTGGGCTACCTGGTGCAGCTGGGCGCCACCAACTTCAGCGCGCCCGACATCTTCGCGGCCGTCGCCACCATCACCGTGGTCACCGGGGCCGCGAGCTGGGTCGTGGGCCTGGCCGAACACCGGGCCTCGCGCTGGCGCGGCCGCATCGCCAACGATCCCACTGCTTGACGGAAGCCACACCATGTCCATTCTCGATGTCGTCTCGATCGACAAGCGTTTCGCGGCCCGCGCCGGCGGCGAGGCCGCGCCCTGGGTCATCCAGGGCCTGAGCTTCACCGTGGCCGAAGGCGAGTTCGTGACCATCGTCGGCCCCTCGGGCGCCGGCAAGTCCACGATCCTCAGCATGCTGGCGCAGGTCGAGCCGCCCAGCGGCGGAGAAATACGCCTGCATGGCCAGACCATCTACGGTCCCGGCCACGACACGCTGAAGCCGGGGCTCGATTGCCGGATCGGCTACATCACGCAGGACGACAACCTGCTGCCCTGGCGCACGCTGGAGCAGAACGTGCTGTTCCCGCTCGAGGTCCAGGGCCGGCTCGACGCCCAGGCGCGCGAGCACGCCGCGCAGCTGATGCAGACCGTCGGCCTCGCGGGCTACGAGCGCTACTACCCGCACGAGCTGTCGGGCGGCATGCGCAAGCGCGCCGCGATCGTGCGCACGCTGGTCTACGACCCCCCGATCATCCTCATGGACGAGCCTTTCGGCGCGCTGGACGCCGAGACGCGCGCGACGCTGCAGGCCGACCTGCAGCGGCTCTGGGCGCTCAAGCACAAGACCATCCTGTTCGTGACGCACGAGATCGCCGAGGCCGTGGCGCTGGGCGACCGCGTGCTGGTGCTCAAGCGTGCGCCCGCGCGCGTCATTGCCGAGCATGCGGTCACCCTGGCGCGGCCGCGCGTGATCGACGAACTGCTGGTCGACGAAGCGTTCGTGCGCCACTACGAAACCATCAGGAACCAGATCCGATGAACGGCGTCAGCCGGACCCTCGGCACTCCCGCTGCGGCCGTGCCGGCGGCGCGGCTCGGCGACGATGCCGTCGTGCTCGGCGGGCGCATCGTGCTGGCGCTGCTGCTGCTCCTGGGCTGGGAGTGGGCCGCGCGCCGGCTGGGCTTGCTCTATCTGGCCGGGCCGCTCGACGTCGCCGTGCGCAGCTGGGAGCTGGTGCGCTCGGGTGAGCTGCTGCGCCACACCGCCGCCACGCTGGCCGCCACCTTCCTGGGCTTCGGCATCGGCTGGGTGGCGGGCACGCTGTTGCCTTTCGTCCTGCTGCGCTCGCCGCGCGGCACGGCGGCGGTCGAGCCCTGGATCATCGCCTCGATGGGGATTCCCAAGTTCGCGCTGACGCCGCTGCTGATCCTGTGGTTCGGCATCGGCCTCACGCCCAAGGTGGTGGTGGTCGCCTTCATGGTCTTCTACATGATCTTCCTCAACACCTTCGCCGGGCTGCGCAGCGTCGATCCGCGGCTGACCCGCATGGCACAGGTGGTCGGCGCGAGCCGCTGGCAGCTGGCGCGCCGGGTGCTGTGGCCCTCGATGCAGCCCTTCGTGCTGTCGGGCCTGAAGATCTCGCTGCCGCGCGCGCTGTCGGCGGCGATCGTGGGCGAGTTCCTGGTCGCCGACCAGGGCCTGGGCCACTACATCGAGCATGCGCGGCAGGCCGGCGACACGGTGGGGGTGTTCACGGGCATTGCGCTGGTCACGCTGCTGGTGATGGGCCTCAACGCCGTGCTGGTCGCCTGGGAGAACCATGTGCTCGCCTGGCGTGCCAGGCGCGAGACCACGCTGTAGCGCGGTCCGCCGTCATTCATTCGTTCATTCATATCGAGAAAGAAGAAACCTCCATGCGCTGGATCCGATACGCCGACCGAGCCGCCCCCCGATGGGGCGTGCTGCACGACGATGCCGTGATGCCCCTGGCCGCCGGGCGCGACGGCGAAGCCCAGGTCGAGGCGCTGCTGCGCGGGCAGGCCACCGCGCCCGATGCGGACCGCGGCGCCCTGGTGCCGCTCGAGGGCCTGCGGCTGCTGCCGCCGTTGCTGCCGGAGGCGACGCTGTATTGCGTCGGTCTCAACTACAAGTCCCATGTCGATGAAACAGGGCGCGACCTGCCGCCGCAGCCCGCGATCTTCATCCGCACGCCGGCCAGCGTGGTGGGCGCGAACGAAGCGCTGGAACATCCCGGCGTGTCCACGCATTTCGACTTCGAGGGCGAAGTGGCGGTGGTGATCGGCGAGGGTGGGCGCGGCATCCGGCGCGAGGACGCGCTGCGCCACGTGGCCGGCTACACCTGCTTCAACGACGCCAGCGTGCGCGACTACCAGCAGCACTCGGTCAGCGCGGGCAAGAACTTCCATCGCAGCGGGGCCTGCGGACCGTGGATCGTGGCGGCGTCCGCGATGCCGGCCGGTGCGGAGATCACCGTGCAGACGCGCCTCAACGCAGAGGTTGTGCAGAGCTCGCACCTGGGCATGCTGATCTATCCGGTCGATCAGATCGTGAGCTACCTGTCCCAGTTCGCGCAACTGCGCACCGGCGACATCATCGCGACCGGCACGCCCGCGGGCGTGGGCGCCCGCCGCACGCCGCCGCTGTGGATGAAGGCCGGCGACGAGGTCGAGGTGATGGTGGGCGGCGTGGGGGTGCTGCGCAACGCGGTGCGCGCCCGCTCGGCCGATAGCGCTCGCATTCGTTGACGCGAGCTTGACCGTCGATGCGGTAGGCGCCAAGTCGTTGATCGGAAGACCTGAGCGTCGTAGACTGGATCGCGATGCTGCGGCAACCCGCAGTATTCCCTGACATTTCACTTGGGGGTCCAGTGATTGATCGGCGAACGTTCTTTGGCGGCGTTGTGGGCGGATTCCTCGCCACACCGTTCGCCACTTCGTTCGCCGCCGAGATGCGGCAGGCGGGGAAGGTCTACCGCATCGGTTATCTGAGCACCCCCACCCGCGAGTCCGTGGAGCGCGGGGTCGATGCATTCTTGCGAAAGTTGCGCGAGCTCGGCTGGGTCGATGGCCAGAACCTCGTCATCGAGTATCGCTGGGCAGAGGGGAACGTCGAGCTGCTTCCTGAACTTGCAGCCGACCTGGTTCGGCGCAAGGTGGACCTGATCGTCGCGCCCGCGGGGTCTGCCGCGCTGGCAGCCAAGACCGCGACGGGCAGCATCCCCATCGTCATGATCTTCCCGAGCGATCCTGTCGAGACGGGGCTTGTCGCCAGCCTGAGTCGGCCAGGGGGAAACATCACTGGCACGACCTTCACCGCCGGCCCCGAGATTTTCGGCAAGCAGCTGCAAATCCTGAAGGAGACCATCCCTCGCGCCGCTCTTGTGGCGGTCCTCTCGAACCCTGCAGACCCCTCGTTTGCACTGCAAGTCGAACACGTGGGAGCTGCCGCCCGCTCCCTGGGCATCCGCCTCCAGCATGTGGATGCGCGAGGTTCCGAGGGGTTCGAGGCCGCCTTCGCGGCGATGGCGCGAGAGCGGGCGGACGCGCTTCTGGTCACCGGCTCCTCGACGTTTCTGGCGCATCGGGCCAGGCTCGCCGAACTTGCGATGATGGGGCGGCTGCCGACGATGCTGAGCTTTCGGGAAAGCGTCGAGGCAGGCGGCCTGATGGCCTATGCGGTGAACATGGCCGATTTCGTCGGACGCGCCGCCACGTATGTGGACAAGATCCTCAAGGGCGCGAAGCCTGCCGACCTCCCCGTCGAGCAACCGACGAAATTCGAACTGATCATCAATCTGAAGACCGCCAAGGCGCTCGGCATCGCGGTCCCGCGATCGCTGTTGCTGCGCGCAAATGAAGTGATCCAGTAGTCGAACGACCCTGCAGCCCTGTTGGTGCTCGTGGCAACCGGCTTGTCGCTGTGGTGGTTTGGACGCAGCGCATGAGGGGCCGCGGCACATTCGGTGCCAATCTGGCTTGACGCTAGATATTGCGCAGTGCAACAATTGCGTGTTTTCATTTTGGAGCCATGTGCGTGGACAGTGCCAGTTTTATCAGTGATGTGAAGTGTGCCTTGGCGGGCACGACACACTCGGCAATCTGACGCGCGCTTTTGGCGCTGCGTGCCGATGTGCCGCAGCCCATCGCTTGCCTCCGCGGCAAGCGACTTCCCAGTCTCCTTTCCCTCGCTGAATTTTCCGTCGACCTGTTTGACAGGACGACGTGCGCGCGGTCCATGAACAAGGCTCCTCCAGCCAGGAGACCCGTCATGTGCCAACACACCGTCAATGCCCGTCCGATGACGCCGCTGCCCGCGTCGGCGCATGAGCGCGCGCGCATGCCGAGCCCCTGCAACGACGCCGCTGCGCTCGACGCCTCGCGCTCGATCGACCGCGGCGTGCTGTGGACCACCCGTCGCGTCCGCAGCTTTCTCCTGTTGTCGCAGTTGCAAGTTGCACGCCCCGTGCGCTGAGACCATGTTCCACGCACTGATTTGCACCGGAGGCCGATATGGACCCCGCCCCTAGTTTGCGCCGCGAGGCGCACCTTCTTTCCGCTACCCATCCAATGTGCCCCCCACCGCACTGGAGGCGTCCGCTCGCATAGTCGCGGCTGGGCTTCTCCGGGCGGATGCTCGACAGGAGAACCCCATGAACCGCGAAGACCTGCAATTCATCGTGCGCGCGGCCATCGCTGCACGCGACGCTCACGAAATTCATCGACTTCTTGAACGCCACGGCCTCGTGGCATTCAGCCAGGCCCTGGCGCCGTGGTCCATGCGGGCCATTGCTGACGGTCTGTCGCTGCTGGCCCCTGCGCACCGGGCACCCGTCATTCGCCACTTGCCTACGCAGACCCGCACGCGCTTGCAGGCGGAGGGGCTGCTGCCCACTCGTGCGCTGCAGCCGGTGGCGACGACCCCGGTCTGGAGCGCCGCATGAGCCAGCGGCTCATGGTGCTTTCGTGTTGCCTGGTCGGCGTGGTGCTGCAGGCGCATGCGGCAGGTGGCCATCACGCTGTCGATGACGCGGCCATCCTGGGTCCCGGACAGTGCCAGCTCGAGACCTGGGTCGACCGCGAAACCGGCGGCGCCCGTTCGGCGCTCCACCTGGGGCCGGCCTGCCGCGTGGGCCCGGTCGAGCTGGGTCTGAATGGCGACCGCACGCGCACCGCCGAGGACGGCTTGATCGTCTTCGGGGGACCACAGATCAAGTGGGCCTACCCGCTGAACGAGAGCTGGAGCACCGGCGTCGTGTTCTCCGCCACATGGAGGAGCAGGGCACCGGGCTTCGTCGGCAGCTCGTTCGTCATTCCCGTGACCTGGCAGGCCGGCGAGACCGTCTCTGTGAACGCCAACATCGGGCGCGACTTCTTGCGCGGCGATACCGATGCCGCGCGCTCGGGCCTGTCACTGGAGTGGTCACCGCTGTCCACATGGTCGTTCGTCGCCGAGCGCTTCAGGGAATTCGAGGCGGACTACTGGCGCGCCGGCACGCGCTGGATGCCGCACCCGGCCTTCAGCATCGACCTCAGCCTGGCTCGCGGGCTGGGCCCTCTCGAACCGGCTTGGTGGAGTCTGGGCCTGACCTGGGTATTCGACCGCTGACCCGCCGCCCGTTCGAGAGCCAAGACGCCATCGATCCACCTTTCACGATCGTCCCACGGGGACGGTCACGCCTCAGCATGCCGCTGCGGCCAGGGAGAAAAAAATGAAAAACGCACTGCGTTCCTTTTTCGACAATTTTCTGCGCAATCGCCACATGCTCCGGCACTTCGAGCGCTGGCCGACGCTGCTGGGCTCCAAGCCGCCCGTCACCGGATCCGCGGCCATGCCACGGGATGTCGCCCATGCGTTGCGCGCCGCTGCGCACGCCGATCCTGGCGACCTGCTCGTCACGTTGAACAGCGCCACGCACGGCCTGCCGGTCGAGAAGGCCGAAGCACTGCGCAAGCGGCTGGGCGCCAACGACGTGCACCACGAGAGACCGCTGCCATGGTGGACACATCTCTGGCAGTGCTTTCGCAATCCGTTCAACCTGCTCCTGACCGTGCTCGCGCTGATTTCCTTCTTCACCGAGGACATGAAGGCGACCGTGGTGATCGGCAGCATGGTGGTGTTGTCCACCGTGCTGCGCTTCCTGCAGGAGTCGCGCTCCAACGATGCGGCGGACCGGCTGCGGGCCATGGTCAGCAACACGGCGACCGTGCTTCGGCCCGACCCGGCAGGCCAGCCCCTGCCGATCGGCGACGGAGGTTTCGATACCTCCTGCAGCGGCAGCCTTCGCATTGAAGTACCGATGAGCGAGCTCGTGCCCGGCGACGTTGTCGCCCTCTCCGCGGGCGACATGATTCCGGCCGATTGCCGCGTGCTGGTGGCGAAGGACCTGTTCGTCAGCCAGTCCGCGCTCACCGGCGAGTCGATGCCGATGGAAAAATTCGCGCTGGGGCAAGGCGGCAGCATTGCCTCGCCCCTGGAGTACGACAACCTCGCGTTCCTGGGCACGAACGTGGTGAGTGGCACGGCCCTGGCTGTGGTGGTGCATACCGGGGCGCGCACCTTCTTCGGCGCGCTGGCACAGCGCGTCACCGCGGTCGCCAAGGGCACCACGGCGTTCCAGGCCGGCATCAATCGCGTGAGCTGGGTGCTGATCCGCTTCATGCTGGTGATGGCGCCACTGGTGCTGCTGATCAACGGGTTCACCAAGGGTGACTGGTGGGAGGCGGCCTTGTTCGCGCTGTCCATCGCCGTCGGCCTGACCCCCGAGATGCTGCCGATGATCGTGACCGCGACGCTGGCCAAAGGGGCGGTCGTGATGTCGCGCCGCAAGGTGATCGTCAAGCGCCTGGAGGCGATCCACAACTTCGGCGCCATGGATGTGCTTTGCACAGACAAGACGGGCACCTTGACGCAGGATCGGATCGTGCTGGAGCGCCACACCAACGCCTGGGGCGAGGCGGCCGACCATGTTCTCAGGCTGGCCTACCTGAACAGCCACCACCAGACCGGCCTGAAGAATCTCCTCGACAAGGCGGTGCTGGCTCACGCCGACGTCGAGCACACCGCAACCTTGAAGGCCGAGTACCGGAAAGTCGACGAGATTCCGTTCGACTTCACGCGCCGGCGCATGTCCGTGGTCGTGGCCAATGGCGGCGAAACGCATCTGCTGATTTGCAAGGGCGCGCTCGAAGAGACGCTCTCCGTCTGCACACATGTTGAGCGGGGCGATGCGGTGCTGCCCCTCGATGCGGAGTTGCTCGCCCGGATCGAGGCCGTGACGGCCGACCTCAACCAGCAAGGTCTGCGCGTGGTCGCCGTGGCCAGCCGCGAACTGCACGCGGGCGAACGCAAGGCAGCCTACGGCGTGGGTGACGAGACGGGGCTGACGCTGGCAGGTTACGTTGCCTTTCTGGACCCGCCCAAGGAA
Source organism: Variovorax sp. M-6 (assembly GCF_052114385.1). Classification (NCBI taxonomy): domain Bacteria; kingdom Pseudomonadati; phylum Pseudomonadota; class Betaproteobacteria; order Burkholderiales; family Comamonadaceae; genus Variovorax; species Variovorax sp. M-6. Next base: position 44,985 of record NZ_JBFREQ010000031.1, read on the forward strand.
TCGACGGCGCCAGCGCTGCGGGCGCTCGCTGCGCACGGCGTTGCGGTCAAGGTGCTGACGGGCGACAACGAACTGGTCACTCGCAAGGTCTGCGCCGACGTGGGCCTGGACGCCGGGACCATCGTGCTCGGCAACCACGTCGAGCACCTGAGCGATGCCGGATTGCGAGACATCGTGGAGCGGCGCCAGGTGTTCGCCAAGCTGACGCCCGCGCACAAGGAGCGCATCGTGCGCGCCCTGCACGACAACGGCCACGTGGTCGGCTTCATGGGCGATGGCATCAACGACGCGCCGGCGCTGCGCGCCGCCGACATTGGTATTTCGGTGGACAGCGCGGTCGACGTGGCCAAGGAATCTGCCGACATCATCCTGCTGGAGAAGAGCCTGATGGTGCTGGAGGAAGGCGTGCTGGAGGGCCGCCGCACCTTCGCCAACATGCTCAAGTACATCAAGATGACCGCCAGTTCGAACTTCGGCAACGTCTTCTCCGTGCTGGTGGCCAGCGCTTTCTTGCCGTTCCTGCCGATGCTTCCGCTGCATCTCCTGGTGCAGAACCTGCTGTACGACATCTCGCAGATTGCGATCCCCTTCGACAACGTGGACGAGGAGTTCCTCACGCGCCCACAGCGCTGGAACCCCGACGACCTCGGGCGCTTCATGGTGTTCTTCGGGCCCATCAGCTCGATCTTCGACATCGCGACCTATACGGTGATGTGGTTCGTCTTCGCGGCCAATGCGCCGGAACACCAGACGCTCTTCCAATCCGGCTGGTTCATCGAGGGCTTGCTGTCGCAGACGCTGATCGTGCACCTGATCCGCACGCGCAGGATCCCCTTCCTGCAAAGCAGGGCCGCCTGGCCGCTGCTGGGCATGGGGGCGGCCATCGTGGCCGTGGGCATCTGGCTGCCGATGGGCCCACTGGCGCACTACTTCAAGCTGCAGGCGCTGCCGCTCGGCTATTTCCCATGGCTCGTGGGCATCCTGCTCGGCTACATGGCGCTGACCCAGATGGTCAAGGGCTGGTACGCGCGGCGCTACGGGTGGCAGTGAGGCGGCGGATTTGTCATGTTGCGCTGCTCCGGAGACGCGATGGTGATTGCCGGCGCGGCGCCCGGGAGACGAAATGGAAGCATGGAAGAATTTCGACCTGTACTCGCTGCTCGACACGCTCGTGAGCATCGGCGCCGCCTTCGTGCTCGGCGGAGCGATCGGCCTGGAACGCCAGATCCGCCAGCGCACGGCGGGCCTGCGCACCAACACGCTGGTGGCGGTCGGCGCGTCGGTGTTCGTCGACATGGCCAACCGGCTCCACGGCCATGAAGGCGCCGTTCACGTGGCGGCGTACGTCGTCTCGGGCATCGGCTTCCTAGGGGCCGGCGCGATCATGAAGGAAGGCGCCAACATCACCGGGCTCAACACGGCGGCGACGCTGTGGGGCTCGGCCGCCGTCGGCGCCTGCGCCGGCGCCGATCTGATCGGCGAAGCGCTCGTTGCTGCGCTGTTCGTCCTGGCCAGCAACACGCTGCTGCGTCCGGTGGTCAACCGCATCAACCGGCGCCCCGTCCATGAGGAGTTCAGCGAAGCGACCTATGTGGTCTACGCGACCTGTTCGCGCAGCGCGCAACCCGAGGCACGGGAAAAACTGGTCGACCTGCTGGAGGCGGCCAACTACCCTGTTCGAGACGTCGCCCAGCATGCATTCGGGCAGGACGACGCCGAAATCGAAGCCACCTTGTACGCCACCGCGGTCGAGCCCGAGGAACTCGACAAGGTCGTGAGCGACCTCGAGGCCCAGCCCGGCATCCGGCAGGCATTCTGGAATGCCAGGTCGGAGGACTGACCGCGAAGTGACCCCCGGCATGAGGTAGGCCGAGATGTTGTCGTTCGCGTGGTAGCGGCAGTCGGCACCGATCAGGCGGTAGCGGATGCGGTCGGACGCGCTCATGGGCGCGGGCGGTGCTTCGGACCTGAAGATCGGGTCCGAGTTTTCTGTCGTTCTCAGCATGGGGCAGGTCGTGCTTCACAGCGACTTCAGGTACTCGGCCAGATCCGCGATCTCCTGCGCGCTCAGGCCCAGTCCGCGCTTCGTGTTGTAGGTGCTGGCGACGTCCTTGAGCGTCGCAGCCGAACCGTTGTGGAAGTAGGGCGCGTGCTGCCAGGCGCCCTTGAGCGGCGTGGTTCGATATTGCTTGCTCGCGGAGCGCGCGGCATAGCTCGGAGACTCCGGCTCGGCCATCGAGTCGGCGGGTGGGTGCAGCGTCGCATTGGCGTCCGTGAACAGGGCGCCGCTGTGGCAGCTCACGCACTTGCCGGCCCCCGCGAAGACGAGCCTGCCCCGTTCGGCCGCAGCGGCATCGAAGCTGCCAGCCGGCGCGGCGGGCGCCTTCAGCGACAGCTGGTAGGCCTGCAGCGCCGGCAGCTTGCTCGTGACCAGATCCTCGGTGCCATGGGTGATGCTCAGATGGAGGCGCGGCTCCGAGACCGATCCCTGGCCACCCATCTCCGCCACGGCCACGTACCGGTTCCAGTACGCGGGCTCGCTGCCGTCGCCGGTGAAGGTCACGCTGTGAATGCCCTCCAGCCCGTACGCCGGAGGGATCACCACCGGGTTGCTGATGCCGTCGACGTTGTGGCGCGGGTCGAACTTGCCCTTGCCCCAGGAATTGAAGACGGCCTTCATCGCCGCGTCCACTGCCGGCGACAGCGCGATGATGGCGCCCGGGTTGAGATCCCGGTTGGCCCAGCCGTCGAGCCGTTTGCCGATGCCCGGCGCGAAGGAATTGTCGACGGTCGAATGGCACAGCGCGCAGGTGATGCCGACGCGGGTCAGCGCGTCCTTGCCGTTGACGGTCTCGACCTTGCCCTTGAGGCCGACCACGGCATCGAGCTTGAGCAGGGCGATGGTCGTGGCCGGGCTCTTGAGGTCGACGCTGCCGTCCCGGATGCCCTGCACCACCGCCGCCGGCAACGCTTCGGCGTCCACCTTGAGGCCCACCGACAGTGCGGTCACGGGGTCGACCGCGGTGCCGATGACTTCATGCATCCTCAGCGTGTCGCTCCACTGGGTTTCGTCGCCGAAAGTGTCGAAGCGAAAGATGGCCTTCCCCTCGGCGATCAGCGCCGTCTGCTCGGCCTGCCGGGACGCTGCCACCGCGGCGAACTGCTGTGCGCCCGAATCGTTGGACCCGCCGCCGCATGCGCTGAGCGAAAGCGCCGCGCTGAAGAGACTCGTGACCAGGATGCCGTGCGAGTCGACCGGGAACTGCGGCCTCGATGTCTGTTCTTGCATGACGTTTCCTTTTTGTTCATCGTTTCGCCGCTGCCTGCTTGCCGCACTCGGCGCCTGCGTTGGCATGCTGGAGGTAGGCGATCAGGTCGGCGCGGTCCTTCGGGTCGGCGATGCCGTCGTAGGTCATCGTGCTGCCGGGCACCACGCTCAGGGGCTTGGCCAGGAAGCGGTCGAGCGTCTTGTCGTTCCAGGTGATGCCGGACGCCTTCATCGCCGGCGAGTACCCGTAGCCGGGCACGCTGCCCGCGAGCCGGCCGAAGAGCCCGCAGTGCCGCGGGCCGACGCGATCGACGGCCAGCGCGTGGCAGGCCTGGCATCTCGCATAGACCTGCTCTCCGTGAACGGCGTCGGGCGCGGCGGCCGCGGGTCCGGCTGCACCGACCGCCAGCGCGGAGGCCGCCATGAGCGCAGCCCCGATGAGCCCGCGCGCGGTCACGACATGAAGGCCGACGGAACCGGCGCTTCGCCGAGCGCCTGGCGCAGCACCGCCCAGTGCATCGCTTCGTCGCCCAGGATGCTGGCGGCGGCCTTGGCCAGCTCGCGGTCGCCGAACAGCGGCACCGCGCCCAGATACGCGCTCACGGCGCCCTGTTCCAGCTTGGCCGCGAACCTGAGCACGTCGGCCTGGGATTTCAGCTGTTCGGCCGGGAAGCCATAGGCCTGCTTGGCCGTCACCGGCTTGCCGCCCAGTTTCTCGATGGTCTTGGCAAGCACGCTCGCATGCTCCTTGTGATGGCCCTGGAAGGTCACGGCCAGGTCGAGCACCGGTTTTTCGAGCAGCTTGCTCTCGGCGCCGAGCTGGTAGGCGGCGATCGCTTCGAGCTCCGCGCCCAGCGCGGTGTTGAGAATCCGCGTATCGGCGGCACTAGCGTCGCCGGCCTTGGCGGCCAGCGCATCCTTGCCGGCCAGCAGCGCGACGGCCGCAGCCGACAGCACCAGCCCGGATCGGCCCAGGAACAGGCGGCGCGCCGCCATCGGGGTCGGCATCAGAAAGAACGACATGGTGATCTCCTCGTGGGTTGTCAGTCGCGGGGAATTTCCCGCTGGGTCGCAAGCTTTGCCAGCACGCCGCCGACGATGCGGTCGCAGCGGTCGCCGGCAAACGAAAAGGCGTCGCCGACGGCGAGGTCGACATCGCGCGACAGGCCCTCGCGCAGCAGGCTGCGTGCGCGAAAGAAGCGCGTTCGCACGGTGGCTTCGGGCATGTCGAGAACGACCGAGACCTCCTCGACGCTCATTTCCTCGACGGCGCGCAGCACGAAGACCGTGCGGTAGAGATCCGGCAGGCGATCGATGCGGGTCTCGATCAGCCGGCGCATTTCCTCGCGCATGGCGAGCCGGTCGGGCTGCCGATCGATGTCGTCCTCCATCCATGGCTCCTCGGTGGGTTCGTCGCCCGACGCCGAAGCGTCGAGGGGAATCACCCGCGCGCTGCGCCGGCGCAGGCGTGTCAGTGCTTCATTGACCACGATGCGCACCAGCCACGTGGAGAGCTTCGCGTCGGCACGAAAGCCGGCGAGCGCGCGCCAGGCCTTGAGGTACGCATCCTGCAAGGCGTCCTCGGTGTCGGCGTCGTTGTGGAGGACGCTGCGCGCGGTGCGAAACAGGAGCTGGTTGTGGCGCCGCATGATGGCTTCGAAGGCGGCCGAGTCGCCCTGCGAGGCGCGCAGAGCGAGCTCCGCATCGGAGGTTCCTTCGAGCGCCACGGCGCGTGACGGATGGTGTGCGTTGTGCATGTTGGCCTTTCACCCGTTAGACGGGGCGACTGCGCGGCACGTTTCAACTTTCGGCGCCACGGATTCCGTGGCTGCGTCCCGATCAGGACGAAAGACGCGAGCTCAGCGCTTCTTCGACGCTCGCCCCGGACGCTGCTGCGATGCGGACTTGCCCTGGGCGGCGCGCGGGCTCGCCACCTGCCTGAGGCCGGCCAGCGCCGGATCCACGAGCTTGCGGTCGCAATCCGCCGCGTAGACCGCATACGCGGGATACAGAAACTCCGGCATGTCGGGCACGCGGCGCAGGCGCCCCGATTCGAGATGGGCCCGGACGACGTCGAGCCGGAAATAGCCGGTGCCGCCGGCGGCAAGAAGGTACTCGCGTCCCAGCGGGCCGAGGCCGGCCTTCACCGCGGCATTGGAGAGTTCGGGAAAGGCAAGCCCGTGCTGCGCGGCGAATTCCGGGCCCCAGTCGACATACACGTAGTCCGCGGCGCGGGGAGGGCGTGCGCGCTTGGCGGTGGTGACCATCACGAGCTTCTCCTCGATCAGGAGTTCGACGCGCAGCCCGGGGCGATGCTGCGGCGCATAGACGATCGCGATGTCCAGCACGCCGTCGGCCGTCTTGTCGAGAAGATGGCCCGGAAAGCCGACCTCGGTGCGGATCGCGAGATGCGGCGCGGCGGAGCGCATCCACAGCATCCACTGCAGCAGCAGCGGATCCCAGAGGCTGACCTCGCAGCCGATGCTGAGCGCGGCGCGCCGACCGGCGGGCACCGCCACCTGGTGACGCGCGCGCTCCCAGACCTGGACCAGGCTGGTCGCGTGCGGCAGGAACTGCTCGCCCGCGGGGGTCAGCGTGGCGCCGGACTTGTTCCGGACGAACAGGGCGCGGCCCAGCAGCTCCTCGAGCGTGCGCACGCGCGCGCTGACCGAGGTCGGCGTGACATGCAACTGCTCCGCGGCGCGCAGGAAGCTGCGTGTCTGCACGATCTCGAGGAAGGTCTGGGCGAGCGTGAGATCCATCCGGCATCCTTGTTTGGATGAGAAATTATTGCAATGAAACGGCAATAAAAGTCATTTTACTTTGAGGAAAACCAGGGAGATCATGATGGCCATGGTCCCCGCGTGGAGCGCGAGGCCGGTGCATCGAAGGGCGCCCTCCGCGCCCAACCCGAAAGGAGCGCACCATGAAAGCCAGCGATGTCATGACCGCACCGGTCATTTCGGTGGATCCCGACACCAGCCTGCACGAGATCGTCGAGACCTTGCTGGCGCACCGGATCAGCGGCGTGCTGGTGGTCGAGGGCGGCCAGGTGGTGGGCACGGTCGGCGATGGCGATCTGCTGCATCGCCACGAGATCGGCACCGACCAGTGGGCCGACTACCGAACCTGGTGGCAGCGCCTGACCCAGTCGAGTCCGGCCCCGGGCGCCTACGTCCGGTCGCACGGCGGGCGTGCCAGGGACGTGATGAATCGGGATGTCGTCACGGTGTCGGCGGACGAACCGCTCGGGCGGATCGCCGTGCGCTTCGAGGCGCGCCATATCCGCCGCATACCGGTGCTGCGCGACGGCCAGTTGGTGGGCCTCGTGACGCGTGCCGATCTCGTGCGCGCGCTGGCGAACAGCACGGCCACCGCCCGCGCCGCCGACCCGAAGCAAGGCGACGAGGAAATCCGCAACCGCCTGCTGGACGAACTGAGCCGGCAGACCTGGTGGTCCGGCACCTGGTCGAACGTCTTCGTGCACGAGGGGATCGTCAGCTACGTCGGCGTGGTCCAGCGCCCGGCGGACCGGGATGCGGCGCGGATCGCCGCCGAGAACATTCCGGGCGTCCACGGCGTCGAGGACCGGCGCATGCAGTACGGCGACTGGCAGCCGATGTTCTGACGGCGCACCGCTCCAGGGAACAGGCCATGGATCCGCACATCCCAGACACGCTGTACAGGCCGGTTTGCGAATTGCTGGGCAGCCGCTTGCCCCTGGTCCTTGCGGGCATGGGCGGCGTGGCGCGTTCCGAACTGGTCGCCGCGGTCTGCGAGGCCGGAGGGTTCGGCTTTCTCGGCATGGTGCGCGAACACCCGGACTTCATCCGGGCCGAGGTCGCCAGGGTGCGCGAGCGCACCGGCCGCAGCTTCGGCGTCAATGTCATTCCGGCGGCGACCGAGGCGCGGCTGCTGGCCGGACAGATCGCCGCCTGCATCGATCTTCAGGTCCCCGTGGTGGGCCTCTTCTGGGACCTGTGGCCCGCGGTCGTCGATCGGCTGCGGGCGGCCGGCATCCTGGTGGTCTGCCAGGTCGGCGCGGTCGAGGAGGCGCGCGCGGCCGAGCGGGCCGGCGCCGCGATCCTGATCGTCCAGGGCCGCGAGGCGGGCGGGCACGTGCGCGGCGAACGGCCGCTCCTGGAGCTGCTGCCCGAGGTGCTCGCCAAGGTCGCCGTGCCGGTGCTCGCCGCGGGCGGGATCGCCGACGGGGCGGACGTGGCGAACCTGCTGTCCCTGGGCGCCCAGGGTGCCGTGCTGGGCACCGCCCTGCTGGCGACGCACGAGTCCTTCGCGCACGCGCACCACAAGCAACGCATCGTCGCCGCCAGGGAGGGCGACACGCGGTTGACGCAGGCGTTCCACATCAACTGGCCGCCGGGTGCGCGCGTGCGCGTGCTGGCGAACGAGGTGACGCGCGGCGAGCGGGGCGATCCCTTCACGTCCCCGAGAACGGTCATCGGCGAGGACGCGGGTCGGCCGATCGTCCTGTTCAGCACCGACTCCCCGCTGCGCTCGACCACCGGTGATCTCGAGGCGATGGCCTTGTATGCGGGGGAGGGCGCGGCGCGCATCGGCACGGTGGAGGGCGCGGCACAACGGCTGCGGGCCATCGCCCTGGATGCCGCCACGGCCCTGGCCGCGCGGCCCGGACCGCTGCACGAGAGGGTCGACGTGTCGTCGCCGGTTTGCTATGCCGAAGAGCTGGATGCGGCCTACGTCTCGCCCATCGGCCGCGAGGAACTGCTCGCCTCGCTGAACGAGCTGCTCGAAGCGGAGCGCGCCGGCGCCCGTGTCGCGATGCAGTTCATCAAGGAAGGCGGAGATGGCGCGCTCGGGCAGCTCGGCGAGCAGATCCGACGCGACGAGGTCAAGTGGTGCGGCATGCTCATCCGGGCGATCCAGTCGATCGACGCCGCGCCGAGCACCCGCACCGGTGCCTTCTACGACAAGGCGATGGCGATCGAAGACCCGGGCAAGCGGTTGGCGTTCCTGAATCGCGGCCAGGCCTGGGTCGTCGACAAGCTGACGGCGCTGCTGCCGCGTTTGCGCGACGGCGCGCTGCGCGACCAGCTCGCCGAGATGTGCGCGCGGCATGCGGACAACATCGTGCAGGTGGGCGGCTTCCTGGATCGCCGCGCCCTGGAGGCTATCTCCCCTGGAACACCGGCTCGCGCCGGGCGGTCATCGCCGCCACGCCTTCCTTGATCGCGTCGACGAGTCCGGCGCGCCGAAGCCTGTCGGTGCGCCCATTGCGGCGGCAATCGCGGCATGGCACGCATCGTGCAAAACGATGGCATGCTGCCTTTCGTGATCGAGACTTTCCCCCAACAACTCGGTAGATGGGGCGCGGGCCAGGCCCAGGCGCTGCGGGTGCTGCTCACCCTCGGAAGCCTGATGGCGGCGTGCGGCGCGGGCGGGCGGATGGAGGCCGTGACCCCGCTGTTCCTGGGCGCCATCGCCAGCGCGCTGGCCGAGACCGACGACAGCGGGCGCGGACGCTATCGCGCCCAGGTCGTCACGCTGGCCTGCTTCGCGGGGGCGGCTTTCGCCGTGGCGGGCCTGATCGATCGCCCCTCCCTCTTCATCACGAGCCTCGCGCTCGCCGCGTTCTGGCTCACGATGCTCGGGGCGGTCGACGCGCGCTACAAGGCAATCGGCTACGCCACGCTGATCCTCGCGATGTACACCACCCTGGGCATCGACAACCACCCGCTGGCGGACACTGGCGAGCACTACCGCGAGCTGTGGCTCCTGCTGGCGGGCGCCGCGTGGTATGGGGTGTTCTCGGTGGGCTGGTGCGTGGCCTTCCCGGCCCAGCCGGTGCAGGCGCGGCTGGCCAGGCTGTACGCGGTGCTCGGCGACTACGTGCGTTTCAAGGCCTCCCTGTTCGAGCCCTTGCGCGGCATCGACATCGAACGCAAGAGGCTGTCGCTCTCGCAGCTCAACGCGGAGGTGGTGCTCGAACTCAATGCGGCCAAGGAAAGCATCTTCCGGCGCATCGGGGCGCGCGCGCCCACGGGGCGCATCGCGCGCTATCGCGGGCTCTACCTGATCGCGCAGGATGTGCATGAACGCGCGAGTTCGTCCCACGACGACTACAACGCGCTGGCGGACGCCTTCTTCCACAGCGACCTGCTCTACCGCTGCCAGCGCGTGCTGCACCTGCAAGGCGAGGCTTGCCGGCGACTCGCGCTGTCGATCGAGCGGCGCGAGCCTTTCGCCGCCGACACCGCGACGGTGCAGGCGCTGGCGGAACTGCGCAGCGCGATCGCGCACGAGCGCAGGCGCGCGCAGGAGCCCGGGCGACTGGCGCTGCTCGCCTCCGTCGAGGCGCTTGCGCGCAACCTGGAGCAGCTCGACGGGCAACTGGCCGGCGCCAGCCAGCCCTCGGCGCGGGCCGGGCGCACGGACATGGGCCTGCTCGACCGCTCGCCGCGCTCCTGGCGCGACGCGGCGGATCGCGTTCGGCGCCAGCTCGCGCCGCGCTCGCCGCTGTTTCGCCATGCGCTGCGGCTGGCGGTCGCGCTGGTGGCCGGCTATGGCGTCATGCGGCTGATCCACCCGGCACAGGGCTACTGGATCCTGCTGACGACGCTGTTCGTCTGCCAGCAGACCTGGGGCGACACCGTGTCGCGCATGGGCCAGCGCATGGCGGGCACGGCGCTCGGCGTGGTGATCGGCTGGGCGCTGCTGGAGCTGTTTCCCCAGCAGCTGCTCCAGGCGCTGCTGGCCGTGGCGGCCGGCGTGCTGTTCTTCGCGACGCGCGCCACGCGCTACCTGCTGGCGACGGCGTGCATGACGGTGCTGGTGCTGATGTGCTTCAACCAGGTGGGCGACAGCGGCGTGCTGATCGTGCCGCGGCTGGTCGATACCGCCATCGGCAGCGCGATCGCGGGGCTCGCCATGGTGCTGGTGCTGCCCCACTGGCAGGCGCGGCGCTTCAACGAACTGGCGGCCGCGGCGATGCGCAACCAGGCCCTCTATCTGCGCGAGATCGCCGCGCAGTACCGCGCCGGCGCCCGCGACGACCTGCCCTATCGGCTGGCCAGGCGCAACGCCCACAACGCCGACGCGGCGCTGGCGGTCGCGGTGTCCGAGATGTTCCGCGAGCCCGCCGTCGTGCGGCCGCGCGCCGGCGTGGCGCTGCGCTTCCTGATTCAATCGCACACCCTGTTGAGCTACCTGTCGGCGCTCGGCGCGCATCGCGTGGCGTTGCAGAGGCCGGCGCATGCCGAGGCGCTGGGCGCCGCGGCAGCCATCGCGGGCGAGGCGCTGGAGGCCCTGGCGGCGAACATCGAGCGGGCGTCCGCGGATGCCGTCGAGCCGATGGCGGCGACGACGCCGGCCGATCCCCAGGTGCTGGCAGGCCTGATCGGCTCGGACGACGAGACCGACCCCGCGGTGCAACTGCTGCGCACCGAACTGCGGCTGATCGGGCTGCAGATCGAGGCCCTGCGCGGCTACGCCGTCCGATGGCGGCAGCTGGAGGCTGGCGCGGCAGAAGGCGGGTAGGCGGGCGCCGGCGAACGGCCCGCCGGCCGTTCAGGTGCATGGCCCGGCAATTGCTTGACCTTGCCGACGGCGTGCGTGAACACGCAGTTTGTTCCCCATACGGAACAAACTGCATTGTTTTGGCGCTTTTTGGATGCATTTCCCGTCCAGGTTCGGGCAAACACTCATAAGAAAGTCATTCGACTCCCTTGATTCGCCTTGATGTTTGATCAAACATCAAACATCAAGAATTTTTCGCCACTCAGGTACCCATGAAGGATCCGACTTCGCCCCCGTTCGACCCCCTCGCGGCCCTGGAACCGATCGTCCGCTCGTCGGTGAACGAGTCCGTCTACCAGGCCTTGCGCAACAAGCTGATGCACGGCGAGTACCGCGCCGGCCAGCTGCTGGGCATCCAGTACCTGGCCGATGCGCTGGGCACCAGCACGATGCCGGTGCGCGAGGCGCTGCGCCGGCTGGTCGCCCAGCAAGGGCTGGAGCCCATGCCCAACGGCACCACGCGGGTGCCGTTGATCACCAAGGCGCGGCTGGACGACATCCGCCGCTCGCGCATCCTGGTCGAGGGCACCATCACGGAGTGGGCCGCCGCGCGCCTGTCGCCGGCCACGCTGGACACGCTCGCGCGGCTGGCCGAGGACATCACGCGCGCTCGCCGCGGCCGCGACGGCATCGCGACCAGCCTGGAGCAGAACCGCGTCTTCCACTTCACGATCTACCAGGCGGCGGAGTCGCCCGTGATGATGGCCGTGATCGAAAGCCTCTGGCTGCAGTCGGGCGCCTACCTGCGGGCGACGCGCGAGTTCCTGCACACCGACCAGGAGCCGGCCGACCAGCTGCACGAATCCACCATCGAGGCGATCCGCCAGGGCGACTACGCCCGGGCGCGCAAATGCATCGAACTCGACGTCTCGTGGATCTTCGACCGCCTGAGCCTGGAATCGCTCGGCATCGATCTCCCTGCCCAGCCGCAGCCCGGCTGAACACGATCTCTCACCCCACCGAACCGGCGGTCTGCGCACACGTCGCCCCCGCCGACCCTTGACTCCAGCACCCACGAAACATGTTGCACAAGCACCGATCGAAAATGGTTACCCAGGGCCCCAGCCGGGCCGCCCACCGCGCCTTCCTGCGCGCCACCGGCATGGGCGACGAGGACATGGACAAGTCGCTCGTCGGCATCGTCAGCACCGCGGGCGACAACACGCCCTGCTCCAAGTCGCTGGGCCCGCAGGCCGACAGCGCCCGCCTGGGCGTGGCCGAGGGGGGCGGTTTTCCGGTCTCCTTCTCCACCATCTCGGTGTCCGACGGCACCTCGATGAACCACGACGGCATGCGCATGAGCCTGCTGTCGCGCGAGCTGATCGCCGACAGCATCGAGGTCGCCGTGCGCGGCCATGCCTATGACGCGCTGGTCGGCTTCGCGGGCTGCGACAAGACCCTGCCCGGCACCATGATGGCGATGGTGCGGTTGAACGTGCCGTCGGTGTTCGTCTACGGCGGCTCGATGCTGCCGGGGCGCACGGCCGAGGGCGGCGAGAACACCGTGCTGACCGCCATCGAGGGGGTGGGGCGCTACCAGACCGGCGAGATCACGCGCGCGCAGCTCGACCAGGTCGAGCGCAGCTGCGCCATGACGGTCGGCGCCTGCCCGGGCCAGTTCACCGCCAACACCATGGGGATGGTGGGCGAGACGCTGGGCCTCTCCATGCTGGGCTCGGCCACCATGCCCGCGGTCTACAGCGAGCGCTACGCGCTGGCGCGCCGGGCCGGACGGCGCGTGATGGAGATGCTGCGCAGCGGCGGCCCGCTGCCGCGCGATCTGGTGACCCGCAAGAGCATCGAGAACGCCTGCGCCGCCGTCGCCGCCACGGGCGGATCGACCAACGCCGCGCTGCACATTCCCGCCATCGCGCACGAGGCCGGCATCCGCTTCACGCTGGACGACGTGGCCGAGGTCTTCAATCGCACGCCCCTCATCGCCGACCTGCAGCCGGGTGGGCGCTATCTGGCGCGCGATCTCGACGTCATCGGCGGCGTGCCCGCCGTGCTGAATGCGCTGCTGCGCAGCGGCCACCTGCACGGCGACACGCTGACGATCACCGGCCGCACGCTGGCCGAGGAACTGGCCGCCTTTCCGGGAGCCGACGGCAAGATCGTGCGCCACAGCGACGCCCCGCTGCACCCGACCGGCGGCTTGGTCGTGCTCAAGGGCAACCTCTGCCCGAATGGTGCGCTGCTCAAGATCGCCGGCCTCAAGTCGCTGACCTTCGAAGGCCGGGCCCGGGTCTTCGAGAACGAAGAGGCCTGCATGCGGGTCGTGACCGAGCGCGCCTACCAGGAAGGCGACGTGCTGCTGATCCGCAACGAAGGACCGAAGGGCGGGCCAGGCATGCGCGAGATGCTCAGCGTCACGGCGGCGATCTATGGCCAGGGCATGGGCGAGAAGGTCGCGCTGCTGACCGACGGCCGCTTCTCCGGCGCGACGCGCGGGATGTGCATCGGCTACGCCAGTCCGGAGGCCGCCGCGGGTGGCCCGATCGCGCTGGTGCGCGAGGGCGACCGCATTCGCATCGACGCCACGGCCGGGACCATCGAGCTGGACGTCGACGCCCAGGAGCTGGCGGCTCGCCAGGCGGCCTGGAAGCCGCAGGCGTCCGAGCGCCTGGCCGGCGCGCTCGAAAAATACGCGCGCCTGGTCGGGCCGACCCATGAAGGGGCGGTCACGCACGCGGGCCGGGTGATCTGGGCCTACGAAGAACCCGAAAAGGCCTGAGCGGCGGCGAAGCCGCGGCCCGGTGGCCGCCGCCTCTGCAGGCGGCGGGCCGCCTTCCTCCATTTGCGCAAGAAAAGAAAGTCGTTTGACATGAAGATCGGTTTCTGTGGTCTGGGGCTCATGGGCGCCCCGATGGTTCGCAAGTTGCTGGCGGCAGGCCATGCCGTGAAGGTGTGGAACCGCTCGCCCCAGAAGATCGCGCCGCTGGCGGCCCTCGGCGCCGAGGCGGTCGCCACGCCCGCGCTGGCCGCCAGCGACGTCGATGCCGTGCTGCTGTGCCTGTACGACGCCGAGGCCGTCGAGTCGGTGGTGTTCGGCGCCGAGGGTGTGGTCCACGGCACCGGCCTGAAATGGCTCGCCGACCACTCGAGCATTCCGCCCGAGGCGACCCGCGGCTACGCCCGGCGCCTCGAGGCGGCCTGCGGCGCGGTCTGGATCGACGCCCCGGTGTCGGGCGGCATCGCGGGCGTGGAGGCCGGGACGCTGGCGATCATGGCCGGTGGCCCGGCGGACAGCGTGGCGCTGGCGGCGCAAGCCATGCGCGCCTATGCCGGGCGCGTCACCCACATGGGCCCCAGCGGTGCCGGGCAAGCCACCAAGCTGTGCAACCAGGCCATCGTCGCGACCACCGTGGTGGCAATCGCCGAGGCCATCGGCCTCGCGCAGCGCAACGGCATCGAGGTCGGCAAGCTGGCCGAGGCCCTGGCGGGCGGATGGGCCGACTCGAAGCCGCTGCAGGTGTTCGTGCCCCGCATGATCGAGGTCCAGAGCGAATCGATCGGCGCGCTCTCGACCATGCTGAAGGACGTCGACACCGTCGCCGCGCTGGCACAGAAGAGCGACGCGCCGATGCCGGTGACCAGTTCGGTGCAGCAGGTGCTGCGCGCGGCCTCGGCGCTCGGCCTCGGCGCGGCCGAGCTGTCGGCCGTCGTCAGCATCATGCTGCCCGAGCGCCGCGCCGCGTTCGCGCGGACCGTGGGCCAGTGACCGCCACGGAGCCCCGATGCGACTGGCTGCCAACCTGAGCTGGCTCTACGGCCACCTGCCCGAACCCGAGCGTTTCGCCGCGGCGGCCCGCGACGGTTTCACGGGCGTGGAGATCCTGCTGCCCTACGAGCAGCCCGCCGAGTGGTATGGCCGCATGCTGCGCGAGAACGGCCTGCAACTGGTGCTGTTCAACACGCCCATCGGGCCCGCGCCGGGCCACCGCGGACTCGCCGCCGTGGCGGGCCAGCAGGCCGGCTTTCGCCGCGGCTTCGCGCGCGCCCTGGAGGTGGCCCAGGCCACCGGATGCACGCACATCCATGTGATGGCCGGCAACACCGTGGGCCTGGACTCCAAGGCCTGCCGGAAGACGTTGCTGGAGAACCTCGCACATGCGCTGCCGCAGGCCGAGCAGCAGGGGCGGGTACTGACGCTCGAGGCGCTCAATCGCATCGACATGGCGGGGTACTTCTACCACTTGCCGAGCCAGGCGATCGACATCGTGCGGCACTTCGACTCGCCGCACCTGCGCCTGCAGTTCGACTTCTATCACTGCGCCCGGGAGGGCCTGGACCTCAGCGCGGCCGTGCGCGAGGCCGCGCCCTGGATCGGCCACGTGCAGATTGCCGGCACGCCGGGCCGGCACGAGCCGGACCTCGGGCAGAACGACCAGGCCGCCGCGCTTTCGTTGCTCGCAGCGCTGGGCTACGACGGCTGGCTGGGTTGCGAATACCAGCCGCGCGGCGAGCCCCTCGAAGGCCTGCGATGGTGCGCGCCGCTGCGCGCCGAAGGCGTCATCGCATGAGGCGCACGGTGCCCGCCGGCCTCTTTCCGTTTTCCGTTTCCGCTGTCCCCCTCTCTTCATCAACCCTACGAAAGTTTCGCTTCATGACGATTCCTCGCGCCTTCAAGACACTCACCCGCCTGGCCATGGCCTCGGCCCTCGCCGCCTCGGCCGCCTGTGCTTTCGCCGAGGACGCCGCGGTGAAGATCATGGTCGGTTCCGCCGCCGGCAGCGGCACGGACGTGATTGCGCGCCACCTGGCGCTCGGCCTGCAGCAGGAACTCAAGCGCCCCTTCGTGGTCGACAACCGCTCGGGCGCCGGCGGCCAGATCGCGGCGCAGGCGCTCAAGGCCGCCCGGCCGGACGGGCTCACGCTGTTCCTCTCGAACAGCCACACGGTGTCGATGATCCCGCTGACCACGATCAATCCGGGTTTCGATGCCTTGAAGGACTTCGCGCCGGTGGGCCTGGTGGCGATCCATCCGGACGTCTTCGTCATCAACCCGTCGACCATCGGCAACAACGACGCCGGGCTGCGCGAGTTCGCCAGCTGGGCCAAGGCCAATCCGGGCCGGGGCAACGTCGGCGTGCCGGCGCCCGCGAGCGCGCCGGTGTTCGCCGTCGACATCGTCTCCCGCGTGCTGGGCTCCGACCTGAAGTCGGTGCCCTACCGCGGCGATGCCCCGATGCTGCAGGACCTGATCGCCGGCCAGATCCCCGCGGGCATCGGCTCGGTGGGGGCCATGCTGCCGCCCGCGAAGGCCGGCAAGACCCGCATCGTGGCGGTCAACGGGACCACGCGCCTGCCGGTCCTGCCGGATGTGCCCACCTACGCCGAGCTGGGCATCAAGGGCTACGAGGAGGTCATCTTCACCGGTCTGTTCGCGCCGGCCAACACGCCGGCTGCGCTGATGCAGTCGTACAGCACGGCGCTGGCCAAGCTGGTGCGCTCGCCGGAGTTCATCGAGACGCTCGCCAACATGGGCGTCACGGCCACGTCGAGCACGCCGGCCCAGCTCGCGACGCGGGTCAAGGAAACCAACAAGGCCTGGACCACGATGGTCAAGAACGCCGGCTTCCAGCCCCAGTAAGGACAACGAAGATGATCGTGGATCTCAGAACCTACACCCTCGGCATCGGCGCCGTGCCGGCCTTCCTGAAGCTCTATGCACGCGAAGGCCTGCCGGCGCAGAAGCGCCACCTGGGCGCGCCGGTGGGCTACTACACGACGGAAGTCGGCGTGCTCAGCCAGATCGTCCACCTGTGGCAGTACGAAAGCATGGCCGACCGCGAGCAGCGGCGCAGCGCCCTCGAAGCGGATCCGCAGTGGCTCGCCTACAAGGCCAAGAGCCTGGCCGACGGGCACGTGGTGCGGCAGGAAAGCACGCTGCTGAAGAGCGTCGATCTGGCCGCCCTGGCAGGGGAGCCGGCGCGATGACCGGTGCGTTGCGGATCCTCCAGTACGGACGGCTGCCGCCCGGCCTCGAAGCGCAGCTGCAGCAGGGCCACGACGTGCATCCGCTGTGGCGCGAGTCCGCCCCGGACGAATTCCTGGCTGCCCGCGGCGCCGAGTTCTCGGTGCTGGTGACCAACGCCACGGCCGGCGCCGATGCCGCATTGATGGACCGGCTGCCGCGCCTGCGGGCGATCTGCAGCCTGGGCGTCGGCACCGACGCGATCGACCTGGAGGCCGCCCGCGCGCGCGGCGTGGTCGTCAGCAACACGCCCGAGGTGCTCAACGACTGCGTCGCCGACCTCGCGGTCGGCCTGCTGATCGACGTGGCGCGCGGCGTGTCGGCCGCGGACCGCCACGTTCGCCGCGGCGACTGGGTGGCCAAGGGGCCGCCCGCGCTGGGCGCGCGTTTCAGCGGCAAGCGGCTCGGCTTCCTGGGCATGGGGCGCATCGGGCAGGCGGTCGCGCGCCGCTGTGCCGGGTTCGACATGGACATCCGCTACCACACGCCCGAAGCGCTGCCCGGCACGCCCTGGCGCCACGTGCCCTCGCTGGTCGAACTCGCCACCTGGGCCGATTTCCTGGTGGTCGCCTGCTCCGGCGGGCCCGCCACCCACCACCTGGTCTCGGGCGAGGTGCTGCGGGCGCTGGGACCGCGGTCTTTCCTGGTCAACATCGCCCGGGGTTCGGTGGTGGACGAGAAGGCGCTGGTCGAGGCCCTGGAAGCCGGCCAGCTCGGCGGCGCGGCGCTGGACGTGTTCGAGCTGGAGCCGCATGTGCCCGCCGCCCTGCTGGCGATGGACAACGTCGTCGTGCTGCCGCACATCGCCAGCGGCACGGTGGAAACGCGGCAGGCCATGGCGGAGCTCGTGTTGCGCAATGTCCGGCGCTTCGTCGAGTCGGGCCGGCTGGAGACCGAGGTCGCGGCGTAGGCAATGGGACGGACAGCCCCACTGGACAGGGAACTGCTGGCGGACAGGCAGATCGACGCATTCGAAATCAGGGTGCGCTTTGCATGCGTCGCGACGTTCGGTCACCCGACGACTGCGTCGTGGCAGTCACCAACCCAGCCATGATGATGGCGCAGCCTGCGTACTGGCGGGCATCGATCTGTTCACCCAGCACGAACCACGCAATGCACAGTCCGAGTATGGGTACAAGCAGAGTCAGCGGGGCCACACGAGCTACCGGATAGCGAGCCAGCAGCTTGGAGAAGATGCCGTTGCCCAGCAGCGTGCCGCCCCATGCCAAATACAGGATGCTCGCCCATCCGGTGAGCGTAATGCCCGAGATCGCCGACCACGCGCTCGGTACCTCGCCCAATCCCCATGACAGCATTGCAAAAGGCAAGGGCGGGATCAGGCTGGTCCAGACGATGAAGCCCAGGATGTCGAATCGCTCGGGGTGGCGAACTGCTTGCTTGGCCTGCTTGAGAACCACATTGGAGGCCGCCCACGACGCTGCCGCGCCCAGCACCAATGCAAAGGCCGCAGGCGTAATCTCGTTCATGCCATGCGAGATCGGCGCCATGAGCAGCCAAAGGCCCAGGCAGGCCATGGCCATGCCTGCCCATTGGATCCATCGAATCGTCTCGCCCAGGAAGAAGCGAGCAAGGATCAGCGTGAAAAAGGCTTGCGCCTGCAAAGCAACCGATGCGATGCCGGCCGGCAACCCGAGCATGACGGCCAGAAACAGCAGGGCAAATTGCCCGACGCCTACCGTGAGTCCGTACGCCAGCCACCAGCGCCGGGCAATACGTGGGCGTTCGAAGAAGAAGAGCGCCGGAAACGCCGAAAGCAGGTAGCGCAGGCACCCCAGCAGCATCGGCGGCACATCGCCCAGACCGAGCTTGATGACCGTGAAGCTAGCCCCCCAGGTCACCACAAGCACGAAGGCCAGCAGAAGGTCACGGGGGCGAATGTGCATGGTCGAGGGCCGCGGGCGGATGGGTCGCCCTCTCAGGTGCGGGAGTGCTCTGCGTCCATGCCCATCATGGCGCGTGCCTCGGCCGGGGTCGCGATTTCGCGGCCGAGCTCGCGTGACATGCGCACGGCACGCTCGACGAACTGTGCGTTGTTCCCGGCCAGCACGCCGTGGTCGATATAGACGTTGTCCTCGAACCCCACGCGGATGTTGGCGCCCATGGCAAGGGCCATCATCGACAACGGCGTCTGATGCTTGCCAATGGTGACGACCTGCCAGCTGGAGCCTTCGGGAATCGCATCGACCAGCGCCAGCAGGTTCTTGGGGGACGCCGAGATGCCGCCATCAATGCCGAGCACGAGGCTGAAGTGCATCTTGCCCGTGATCACGCCGATATCGCGCAGCTTGATCATGTTCTCGATGTGGCTGATGTCGTAGCACTCGAGTTCGTTGTGGATGCCCCGAGCGTTGCAGCCCCGGATGAACTCGGCGTTCCAGCCCTTGGGATTGTCGAACAGCACCTCGGTGTGTTTGTGCTGGAAGTGGAAGGTGCCGGCATTGACGGTCAGCATGTCCGGACGCGGCTTGATGTCGAGCAGCGCCATGCGGTCTTCCTGCGGGAACGTGACCCCGGGCATCTGACGTCCATTCTCGAAGCGCACGCCGATGCCATTGCCGACCTGCGTGATCATGCCGGGGCAGGTCTCCACGATACCTTGCATCACTTCGTGGTAGACGGCCAGGTCGGAGGTCGTGAGGCCGGCTTTGTCGCGTACATGGATGTGGGCTACGCTGGCGCCCGCATCGTAGGCGTCCTTCATGGCGCGAATGATCTCTTCCGGTTGCTCGGGCAGGTCCGGATTGGCTTCCTTGCCATGGAGGCCGCCGGTGGTGGCGACGGTAATGATCACTTTCTGGCTTTGGGTGATATCGATTTTCATGGTGACTGGTTCTGTGGGTGGTGGGGAAGCGAAGTGGATTCAGGCAAAGCTCCGCCCTGCTGCCCTGGCCGGGCGGCGATGGAGGAAGCGGACGGACTTCGCCTTGCTGTTCGGACGCTCAGTCCTGGGGCGAGATGCCGGCGGCGCGCAGCAGCGCACCCTGCTTGTCGGATGCTTTTTTCAGGCGTGCGGAGAGTGCAGCCGGCGAGGCATCGCCGCCAGGGTTGAGGCCCAGCTCGACCAGCTTGGAACGGATTGCGGGTTGCGACAGCACGTTCAGCGTGGCGTTGCGCACCTTTGCCTGGACCTCGGCCGGGAGCTTGGGTGACCCCCACAAGCCCACCCACACTTCGTCGGTGAGTTGCGGAAACCCTTGCTCCGCCATCGTGGGGACGTCTGGCAACGCCACCAGACGCTTGGACGCGGTCACCGCGTATGGGCGCAACTTGCCTCCCTTGATCAGCGGAATGGAGGTTGCGGTTCCGTCGAACATCACGGAAATCTGCTCTCCGATGACGTCGGTCAGAGCCGGAGGCGACCCTCGATAGGCCGCATGTGCCATGTCCAGCCCGCCGGCTTTGTTCAACTGCAGGCCCAGTGTGTGGGAAATGGTGCCTGCACTGTAGGAGGCGAAGCTCGACTTGCCTTGCTGCGTCTTCAAGTAGTTGATCAATTCGGGGAGTGTCTTTGCGGGCGTAGTAACACTGCTCACCAGGACCAGGCCACCACTCGCCAGTTCTACCAACGGCAAGAGATCCTTGAATGGGTCAAAACGCACTTTGACGAAATGCGGCAGTTCGCTCACCAGCCCACTCACTGACACCATCAGGGTGTAGCCGTCGGCCGGCGCGGCAATCATTTCAACGGCGGCTATGCCGCCAGCGACTCCCGGCTTGTTGTCGACGACGATGGTCTGGCCCAGTTCGGCTCGAAGACCTTCAGCCAAGGCGCGGGCGATGACGTCAGACGTCCCGCCTGCCGGGAACCCGACAATGACGCGCACGGGCTTGCTCGGATAGGGCGCCGAGGGAGGGGCCGGCGCCTGTGCCATCGCGGAGGCGCCCCCCAACCCCAGAAGGATTGCTGCCGCTGCAGCGGTCATTTTTCGTCGGGCTTGCCGCTTGTCCAAACTCATCACGTTTCTCCTTGTATAGATGGAGCGGGATCCCCATCCTCCAATTGCCCTGATGTCTTTCTCTGCTCAGCGGCCTCTGGGGGGATCAGCGATCACTCAGCGCCATTGTGTCGAGCCACCCCTCTCGGAACTTGACATTCTGAGACGCGAAATTGACAATTCGGGGCGTTGATCTCCCCACCTCTTCCTTGATTCGCGGCGCCTCCCTGACTGATTTCGACCGGCATGCCCGTGAGCACGGGCTGGATGCGCGCGCCCTGATCCGTGAAGTGGGCCTTCCCGCGACAGTCCTGAACGACGCGGACATGAAAGTGCCTGCATCGGCGGTCGCGTCCTTGTTGGAACTGGCGACACGGCGATCGGGTGTCATGGACTGGGGCATGCGCATGGCGGAAGGACGCAAACTTTCCAACCTCGGCCCGTTGGGGCTGCTGCTGCGCGATGCATCGACCCTGTCAGACGCCCTGACATCGATTGCCCGCCACATTCGTGTCCACAATGAGGCGCTGGCCGTTGACTTGGAAACAGGCCCTGACGTCGTCATCCTGCGGCTGGAACTGACGGCCAAGGTGAAAGGCCCCGTGCGCCAGTTCACCGAACTCGTGGTGGGCGTGACACACCGGATGCTGAGGCTGTTCCTGGGTACCTCCTGGACACCCAAGCTGGTGTGCTTCGCACACGCGCCCGGCGCATCGCAGGCACACTACCGAAGATTCTTCGGTTGCGACGTGGAATTCGGTTGCGACTTCAACGGCATCGTGTGCCGCAGCGCTGACTTGGCCGCGCCCAACCCCGGCGCCGATCCAGTGATGGCCCGCTATGCGCACCAGGCCCTGGCGAGAGACATCGACGACGAGCGCTGCGCGACGACCCATCGGGTGCGCGAACTTGTACTGCTGCTATTGCCCCGAGGGCATTGCTCGGCCGACATCGTGGCGCAACACATGGGCGTGGACCGCCGCACCGTGGCCCGCCGTCTGGAGCGGGAGGGCGCTTCCTTTTCCGAACTCCTGAACGCCGTCCGGGAAGAGCTGGCCCTACGGTACTTGGCGGACGGTAGCCGTTCGCTGGCGGATGTTTCCGGGCTGCTGGGCTTCTCGGCACCCAGCGTGTTTTCGCGCTGGTTCCGGGAAAAAATGGGCGTGCCTGCACGCCGCTTCAAAGTCCAGCAGCAAGCCGGCGCTGCCAAGCGCGCGCCGAGTGTGCGGTGAGGGGGGCATTGCCGCGGGATGGCGCAAGATATTAGGGTTAACCCTATAATCGAGCCTGTCCCAGGAGAGCCCTCGCCATGTCCACCACCCTCGCCAACGGCCTTTCCATCGACGATGTACGCGGTTCCGCGCCCGCTGCCCACGCCCTGTCGCGCGCGCTGGCCTTCGGGCTCCGGCTGCTGACCGGGTGGCAGGCGGCGGCCCCCGAGGCGCCGCTCTCGCGCAAGGCCGAAGCCGACGCGCTGCGTGAGTGGGCCTGGACCTTCGCCCGCACCGACCGCAGTTTCTCGGACGACCTGTTCGCGGCCGCCGACCGCCACGAGCGCACCGCCGGCTAGCAAGGCGGGGCACCCGATGGGTGCCTGCGGGTCCGTGCATACTGCGGGCGCCAGCGGACGCCGCGCGACCTGATCGCGCAGGGCTGGCGCTTTCGGCCACACGACAGGAAGACCCGACCATGACCCAGGCGCGCTCCGTACAGCTGCACGAATTCGGTGGCCCCGAAGTGATGCGGCTCGAATCCATCGACGTTCCCGCACCCGGCCCCGGCGAAGTGCAACTGCGCCAGACCGCCATCGGCTTCAACTACATCGACATCTACCAGCGCTCGGGCAAGTACCCGCTGCAAGCGCCGACCGGCCTCGGACACGAGGCGGCCGGTGTGGTCGAGGCGCTGGGCGAGGGCGTGTCCGACCTGCGGCCGGGCGATCGCGCGGTCTACATGAGTGCCGGCGTCGGCGCCTATGCCGAGCGCCGCAACGTGCCCGCGGCCAAGCTGGTGAAGATCCCTGCCGGCATCTCCGACGAGGATGCGGCGGCGGTGTTCTTCAAGGCCATGACCGCCCAGTACCTCGTCAAGCGGACGTATGCGGTGCAGCCCGGCGACGTCGTGCTGGTGCACGCAGCCGCCGGCGGTGTCGGCCAGATCCTCAGCGGCTGGGCCAGTGCGCTGGGCGCGACGGTCATCGGCACCGCGGGATCGGCCGCCAAGTGCGAGATCGCGCGGGCCGCGGGCTGCGCGGCAGCGATCGACTATTCGCAACCCGACTGGGTCGCGCAGGTGATCGCGGCCACCGGCGGGCGCAAGGCGCGCGTGGTCTACGACTCGGTGGCCCGCCACACCTTCATGGGTTCGCTCGACTGCACCGCGCCCTTCGGGATGGTGGTGCTCTACGGCGCCGCCTCGGGTCCGGCACCGGCCATCGAGCCCGAGCTGCTCAACAAGAAGGGCTGCCTGTTCCTGACGCGGCCTTCGGTCTTTCCGCACAACGCCGACACGGCGACCTTCCGCGCCAACGCGGCCGACGTCTTCGACGCGATGGCCAGCGGCGCGGTGCGCGCGAGCATCGGGGCGCGCTTCGGGCTGGCGCAGGTGGCCGATGCGCACCGCCTGGCCGAAAACCGGGCCAGCACGGGTGCGATCGTGATGCTGCCCTGAGGCGGCAGGGCTAGCGCGTCAGCGCGGCGTGCAGTTCGGTCAGCAGGCCGGTGTGCAGGTCGCCGGCCCGGAATCTCCGGTGCGCCAGCACGGCATCCAGATAGCCCAGGTTGCTGGTGAGTCCGGTGATCCGTATCGCGGCGAGCGCCGCGCGGAGCGTGTCGATCGCGCTCAGGCGATCGGGTCCGTGGGCCAGCACCTTCATCACCATCGGGTCGTAGTAGGGCGTCATCACGTTGCCCTGCCGATAGCCGCAGTCGATGCGCACGCCCGCCATCTCGGGCAGCACGAGTTCGTCGAGCGGACCCGGGCTGGGCATGAAGTTCCGCGCCGGATTCTCCGCATACACGCGGGCCTCGATGGCGTGGCCACGGGCCTCGATCGTGTGTTGCGCGAGCTCGGCGTTCAGCACTTCGCCCATCGCCAGCCGGAGCTGCGCGCCCACGAGGTCGATGCCGGTGATCATCTCCGTCGCCGCATGCTCGACCTGGATGCGGGTGTTCATCTCGAGGAAGAAGAACTCCCGGGTCGCCGTGTCGAAGAGGAACTCCACCGTGCCGGCCCCTTCGTAGCGGCACGACGCCGCCAGGCCGACGGCCGCCTGCGTCATCTTCCGGCGGATCTCGTCGGCGATCAGCGGGGCGCCGGCCTCCTCGATCACTTTCTGGTGGCGCCGCTGCACCGAGCAATCACGATCGAAGAGGTGAACAGCGGTGCCGTCGCCGAAGCCGAAGACCTGCACTTCGACATGGCGCGCGCGCTCGACCTGGCGCTCCATGTAGACCGAGCCGTCGGAGAACGCCTTCTGCGCCATGCTGCTCGAGGCGCGCACCGATGCGACCAGGTCGTCGGCATGCGGGACCACGCGCATCCCGATGCCGCCGCCGCCCGCGGCGGCCTTGACGAACAGCGGGAAGCCGGTCTTGGCACCGGCTGCGAGCAGCTCCTGCGCGTTGTCCGGGTCCAGCTTGCCGGTGCCCGGCAGGACCGGGACGCCGGCCCGCGCCGCGGCCTGCCGCGCCTGGTCCTTGTCGCCCATGAGCCGGATGACGTCGGGGCTCGGGCCGACGAAGCGAACGTCGGCGTCCCGGCAGGCTTGCGCAAAGGACGCGCTTTCGGCCAGGAAGCCGTAGCCGGGGTGCAGCAGCGTCGCGCCGGTGCGGCGGGCGGCGTCCAGGATCCTGTCCTGGCGCAGGTAGCTTTCCGAGGCGCGCGCCGGCCCGATGGCGACCGCCTCGTCGGCGAGCTGCACATGCGGCAGGTCGCGATCGGCTTCGGAGTAGACGGCAATCGTTCGAAGCGAGAGCTTCCTGGCCGCGCGGATCACGCGGCAGGCGATCTCGCCGCGGTTGGCGATGAGAAGGGTGTGCTTGTCGGTCACGTGCAGGCGTCCTTGGCTGTCGATCTGCGACCTGGCCTCACTGCCAGGCCACCTTGCGGAAGTTCAGGAAGCCCGAGCCCTGCTGGATCTGCCACGACAGGTCCTTCTTCTTCGCGAACACGTTGAACAGCTCGGTGACCAGCAGCGCGGCGGCATCGTCGTGCAGGGCGCGGCCGATCTGGCGGAACAGCGCACCGCGCGCCTCGGCGCCGGTCGTGCTGTCGAGTTCGGTGATCAGCTTCTCGACCTCGGGGTTGTAGTAGTCCGACCAGGTGCCGCTCTTCGAAAACGAGCCCGCCACCGGATGGATCGGATCGTAGATCGCATTGGTGAACTGGGTCGTGGTCATCGGGCCCGACTTGTGGGTGTTGTTGAGTCGGCTCCACGCCGCGTAGTCGATGCGGTTGATCTTGACCCGCACGCCCACCTGGCCCAGGTAGGCCGCCACGGCCTCGGCGAGTTCCTTGGGCGTGCCGACGGCGTCGTTGAGCTCGATCTCGAAGCCGTTCGGATAGCCGGCCTGCTTCAGCAGGGCTCGCGCCTTCGCGGGATCGTAGGCGTAGGGCGCGATGTCCGGGCTGCTGCCATAGGGAAAGTACTTCGAGATGAAGGTCCCCATCGGGGCGCCGACGCCGTGGAACACGCCCTTGATGATGGCGTTGGCGTCCACGGCATGGTTCAGGGCCTTGCGCACCTCGGGCTTCGACAGCGGCGTGCCCGGCACGTTCGAATAGAGGCGAACGTGCAGCGGCGACGACACGGGGTTGGTGATGACGTTCAACGCGCTGTCCTTGCGCAGGCGCTCGACATCGGACAGCGGCACCATCGACGCGATGTCGACCTCGCCGGTCATGATGGCGTTCACCCGGCTGGCCGGCTCGGGGATGTAGGTGAAGGTCAGGGTCTTGATGCCCGGCTTCTCGCCATAGAAATCGTCGAAGCGCTCCAGCTCGAGGAACTGCCCGATCTTGTTCTCCTTCACTCGGAAGGGTCCGGTCCCGACCGGCGCCGCGGCGAAGGCCTCCGGGTTCGGCAGCTTCGACGCGTAGTTCTTGCCGACGATGAACAGGAAGCCGGCCACCTTGTTCATGAAGGCGCCGTCCGGCTGCTTCAGCTTGATCACCACGGTCTGCGGGTCGGGTGTCTCGATGCGGTCGACCACCGGTGCGAAGTAGGGCCGCCGCGTGCTTTTCGAGGCCGGGTCGATCATGCGCTCGATCGAGTACTTCACGTCCTCCGAACTGAAGACGTCGCCGTTGTGGAACTTGATGCCCTTGCGCAGCGAGAAGGTGTAGGTCAGGCCGTCCGGCGAGATCTTGAACGCGTCGGCCATACGCGGGACGATGTTGCCCTTGTCGTCGAAGCCGTAGAGCGTGTCGTAGATCTGCATCGCATAGCGCTGCGAGTCGCCGCTGGCCGTGATCTGGGCATCCAGGTTCTGGATCTCCTTGTCGAGCGCGACGACGAGGGTCTCCTTGTTGACGGCGGGCCCGGTCTTGCTCGCCGCCATGGCGCCGAAGGTCGGCGCGAGAAATGCCAGCATGGCGCCGGCAAGGCAGCGGAACAGGAGAGCCTGCGGTTTCAGTCGGGACATGGGTGTGCTCCAGTTGGTTGGATGAATGAATGGATGGGTTGGTGGGTGGGCGCGGGCGTTGCCGCTCACTGCCAGGCGGTACGGCGGAAGTTGAGGAATCCCGACCCCTGCTGGACCTGCCACTGCAGGCCCTTCTTGAGGCCGTAGACGTAGAACTGCTCGGAAATGTTGAGCGACGCGGCGTCCTCGTGGAGCAGCCGGCCGATCTTGCGGAAGATCGCGCCGCGCGCCTCGGGCCCGAGCGTGCCTTCGAGCTGGCCGATCAGCGCTTCGACCTCGGGGTTGTAGTAGTCCGACCAGGTGCCCTCCTTCGAGAAGGTGCCCACGATCGGATGCACCGGGTCGTAGATCACGTTCGAGAAGATGGTGACGGTCGCCGGGCCCGCCTTGTGCGTGTTGTTGAGGCGGATGAACGCGGGGTAGTCCATGCGCACCAGTTCGGTCCGCACGCCCACCTGGCCCCAGTACGCGGCGATGGCTTCGGCGAGCTCCTTCGGCTGGTCGGTGCCGTTGTAGAGCTTGACGTCGATGCCGTTCGGGAATCCGGCCTTGCGCAGCAGTTCGCGCGCCTTCGCCGGATCGTAGGCATAGGGTTTCAGGTCCGGCTCGGCGCCGTACGGGTAGTAGCGCGAGATGAACGACGCCATCGGGCTGCCCACGCCGTGCAGCACGCCCTTGATGATCGCGTTGCTGTCGACCGCGTGGTTGAGGGCGCGGCGAACGTCGCGGTTGGCGAACGGATGCGTTGCGACGTTCGAGTAGAGCCGCACGTGCAGCGGGCCGCCGTTGGGATTGGTGACCACCTCCAGCCCCTTGTCGGCCTTGAGCCGGCTCGCATCCTGCAAGGGGATCACGGTCGCCAGGTCGATCTCGCCGTTGACCAAGGCGTTGACGCGGCTGGCGGCCTCGGGGATGAAGCGCAGCACCAGGCGCTTCACGCCGGGCGTCTCGCCCGCGTCCTTGCCCCAATAGGCGTCGAAGCGCTCCAGTTCAAGGTACTGACCGACCTTGAACTCCTTGACGCGAAAAGGGCCCGAACCGATGGGGGCGGCGGCGAAGGCCTCCGGTGTCCCGAGCCGGGTCGTGTAGTCCTTGGGCACGATGAAGAGAAAGCCCGCCACCTTGTTGAGGAAGGCGCCGTCCGGCTGCTTCAGGACGAAGGTGACGGTGTCGCCGCTCGCCTCCACGCGCTCGACGACGGGCGCGAAGTAGACGCGGCGCGTGCTTTTCGTGGCCGGATCGAGGATGCGCTCGAGCGAGTACTTCACGTCCTGCGCCGTCAGCGGATCGCCGTTCTGGAAACGCAGCCCGCGGCGCATCGTGAAGGCGTAGCTCTTCTGGTCGGGTGCCACCTTGACGGCGCTCGCCATGCGCGGGACCAGATTGCCCAGCGGATCGAAGCCGTAGAGCGTGTCGTAGATCTGCCAGGCATAGAGCAGCGAGTCGCCGGTCGAAGTGACCTGCGCGTCGAGGTTGCTGATCGACTTCTCCAGGCCGACCACCAGCGTGTCCCGGTCCACCGCCGGGGCGTGGTCGGCGGCCGCGGCGTTGCCGCCGGCCAGCCCGAGCAGCAACGCGGCGCCCAGCGCCCAGGCGGTGGCGCTCGCGCGCAGGCATCGGCGACGTGTCGCTGTGATCATCCGCTGTCTCCTTGTGAGTCCAATAAGTGGACATATTGATGTTTCTGCCGGAGAATCTGGTTCTTCTCATGGCGCGGGCCCCGAAACTAAAATCTTGTCGATACGATGTCAATCACTGGAATACCCTCTGATACCGCTTCGTTCAGGCCGATATCGTGCCCCAGTCGCTTAGCCGAAAATCAAATATCAATATATGGACATTCATGGATAAAAGTGTTCTGGAAGAACTGGAGACGCGTCGCCGCGAAGCCCAGGAATCCCGTCCCGAGGCGCTCGCCAAGCTGCATGCGCTCGGAAAACTCAGTGCGCGCGAGCGCGTCGCCGCGCTGCTCGATCCGGGCAGCTTCGTCGAGATGGGCGTGCATGGCCGCAGCGGCCACCAGGCGCTGCGCGACCGCACCCCGGCCGACGGCATCGTGGTGGGGCACGGCACGATCGACGGCCGCGTGGTCTACGTGGCGGCGGACGATGCGGTGGTCATCGGCGGCACCCGAGGACGGGTGGGCGAGGTCAAGATCAGCCGCGTCCGCGCGGCGGCGCTCGCACACCGGGCGCCCTTCATCGCGCTGATGGAGGCCGGTGCCGCGCGCGCGCAGGAGACCTTCGGTGCGATGGCGGCCGGCGTCGGCTCGCGCTTCGGCGACCACTTCCGCATGTCGGGGCGCGTTCCCCAGGTGGCCGCCGCCCTGGGGTCTGCTTTCGGAGGCCCGTCGTTCACCGCGGCCCAGTCCGACTTCGTGACGCTGGCGCGCGGCACGGGCTTCCTCGGCATGTCGGGCCCGCTGGTCGTCAAGGTCGGAACCGGCGAGGTCGTGACCAGCGACGAGATCGGCGGCGCCGAGGTGTCGAGCGAGGTCACGGGGCTGGCCGATCACATCGGAGAAACCGAGCAAGAGAGCCTGTCGGCCATCCGCACCTTTCTCTCGTTCCTGCCGAGCCATTGCGACGAGCTCCCGCCGGTCGCCGCGCCGCGGCCCGCGGCGCTCGACACGCCCGAAGGCCGCGACCGGATCCGTGCGCTGATCCCGGACGCGGGGCGGCAGGCCTACGACATGCGCAAGGTGTTGGCGCTGATCGTCGATGCCGGCGAGGTCTTTCAGGTGCGTCCGCGCTACGGCGGCAACCTGATCACCGCATTCGGCCGCATCCAGGGCGAGCCGGTCGGCTTCGTGGCTTCGAACCCCCTGGTGCGCGGCGGCATCCTCGACGAGAAGACGGCGCGCAAGGCGCGCAAGTTCATCGAGCTGTGCGATGCCTTCCACGTGCCCCTGGTGTTCATGACCGACGCCCCCGGTTTCCTGGTCGGGCCGGCGATCGAGCGCCAGGGCATGGTCTCGCTGGCGGGCCGGTTGCTGAACGTGGTCTACGCGGCCTCGGTGCCCAAGATCACCATCGTCGCGCGCAAGGCGATCGGGCTGGCCTATCTCGCGCTGTGCGGGCGGGTGATGAATCCGGACACCCTGGTGGCCTGGCCCACGGCCCACTTCGACGTCATGGGGCCGGAGGCCGGCGTCGAGCTGATGCACGGCAAGGACATTGCTGCCGCGGAAGACCCGGTTCAGCGACGGGCCGAGATCATGCAGAAGCTCAAGACCGAATCGAGTGCCTACGAGGCCGCCGCCATGGGGCTGATCGACGATGTCATCGACCCGGGCGAAACCCGCGACGTCATCATTCGTTCGCTCGCCAAGGTGAAGGCCTCCCGCACGCCGGGCTTCAAGCACCGCATCGACCCATGACGGCGACGGCTGAAGCCGGGCAGGGGAGCGAACCATGAGCGTCGAGATCGAGATCCGGGACCGCATCGCGACGGTGCGCCTCAACCGTCCGGAAGCCCTCAATGCAATCGACCTCCGGATGCGGCGCGACATCCAGGCCGCTTGGCGGCGGCTCTCGGCCGACGAGGAGGTGCATGCGGTCATCGTCACGGGCGTCGGCGATCGCGCGTTCTCGGCCGGTGCGGATCTCAAGGACAGCGCGTCGCCGATGAAGTCCTTCGCCAGCCAGACCTTCGGCGAGGCCGACAACGGCTCGCTGACGCACGGCATCGAGATGCACAAGCCGTTGATCTGTGCCTTCAACGGACTGGCCTTCGGCGGCGGTCTCGAGATCGGCCTCGCCTGCGACATCCGCATCGCGGCCGAGGGCGCGCGCTTCGCGCTTCCCGAGGTCCGCGTCGGCACCTTGCCCGGCTCGGGCGGCACGCAGCGCCTGCCCCGGCTGATCGGGCGTTCCGACGCCATGCTGATGCTGCTCACGGGCGACCCGATCGATGCCGCGGAAGCGCTGCGGATCGGACTGGTGAGCAAGGTGGTGCCCGCACAGCGCCTGCAGGAGGTGGCGCTTTCGATCGCGCAGCGCATCGCGGCCAACGCGCCTCTGGCCGTGCGCGCGGCGAAGCGCCTGGTGCTCGGCGGCCTCGAGCTGCCGCTGCCGCAGGCCCTGGAGGCCGAGCGCATGGCCTGGGGTCTGCTGCGCGACTCGGAGGATCGGCTGGAGGGGCGCGCGGCGTTTGCGGCGCGACGCCCGCCGGTCTACCGCGGACGCTAGGCGCGGCGCGCGATCAGCTCGTCTCGATGGTGATCAGCAGGTCGCCCTCGTTGACGGCCTCGCCCT
This sequence comes from Variovorax sp. M-6, assembly GCF_052114385.1. Classification (NCBI taxonomy): domain Bacteria; kingdom Pseudomonadati; phylum Pseudomonadota; class Betaproteobacteria; order Burkholderiales; family Comamonadaceae; genus Variovorax; species Variovorax sp. M-6. The sequence continues at coordinate 75,641 of NZ_JBFREQ010000031.1, forward strand.
CGGCCACGTGGATGGCGGCGACGCGACCGGGCCGCGGCGTGCCGACGGGGATCTCCATCTTCATCGACTCGAGGATCGCCAGGGTGTCGTCCTCGCCGACCTGGGTGCCCACCTCGACGGGGATCTTGCAGACCATGCCCGCCATGTCGGATGTGATCTTGAGCGTTGCCATTGTTGATGTCTCCAGACATTTTAAATACTATATGGAATAGCAAACGAAGCTATTTCGCCGTTGGTTCACTATAACCGAGCGCGGGTATTTGCTGGAAGAAATCTGATTCTTCATTGGCAAAATCACGCATTTCTCAAGTATGAATGACGTCCGGAGTCCATCGAGTCAAACGAACGATCGTACAAAACACAAGAAAGAAAGAGCCACATAATGGAATCATCTGAAAGCACTCGACAGAGACCCGATTCGCCGCCGACGGCCCCGGCTGCGAGGCCGTCGTTCGACCTGATCGTCGTCGGCTACGGCGCCGCGGGCGCGGTCTGTGCCATCGAGGCGGCGCGCGCGGGGGCGCGCGTGCTGCTGATCGAGAAGATGGCCGACCCGGGGGGCATCTCGATCCTTTCGGCCGGCGGCATCCGCGTGTGCGAGGACGCGCGGGAGGGGTTCAGGTACCTGCAGCACACCTGCGGCGGCCGCACGCCGGACGATGTGCTGCGGGTGCTGGCCGAAGGCATGGCCGAGATGCCGGACTACCTGCGCGATCTCGCGCGCATCAACGGCGCGCGCGTGAAGGTGGAGCCCGCCGTCGGCAACTACCCCTTTCCCGGCTGCGATTCGCTCGGCTATGCGGAGATCGAATCGATCCCCGGTTTCGGCGAGCCCGGCGGGCCCGAGTCGGACGGCTACCTGGCCGCGCGGCCGCTGCGGCCGGGCTGCTTCCTGTTCAAGGTGCTCGCCGACCAGGTCGACCATCACGCGGCGGCAGGGCGCATCGAGGTCTGGCTCTCCAGCCCGGTCGAGCGGCTGCTGCAGGATGCGCAGGGGCGGGTCCTGGGCGTGGCCGTGCGCCGTGCCGGCGGTGACGCGGTCAGCGTCCAGGCCCGGCGGGGCGTGGTCCTGGCCTGCGGCGGCTTCGAGGCCGACGAGGAGATGAAGCGCCAGTTCCTGGTCTCCACGCCCGTGTTGACCGGCAGCTTCCGGGGCAACACCGGAGACGGCATCCGCATGGCGCAGGCGGTCAACGCCGACCTCTGGCACATGTGGCACTGCCACGGGCCCTATGGCATGCGGCATCCGGACCCGGCCTTCCCGTTCGGCCTCTATGTCAAGCTGCTGCCGATGTGGACCCCGGAGCGCAAGGGCCGCGCGCTGCCGCGGATGGCGTGGATCGTCGTCGACCAGAAGGCCAGGCGCTATGTCGACGAGTACCCGCCGTACATGTCCGACACCGGCGTGCGCCAGTTCGACCATTTCGATCCGGCGACCGGCCGCCATACCCGGCTGCCGTCATTCCTGCTGTTCGACGAGGCGGGCCGCAAGCTCTACCCGATGGGTCGATCGATCACCAACGATCGAGAGGCGTACTACGAATGGAGCGCGGACAACCTGCGCGAGGTCGACAACGGCATCCTGGTGCGCGCCGACACGCTCGAGGAACTGGCCGCCCGGCTCGACCTCGACCCCGCTGCGCTCGCGGCCACGGTCGAGCGGTGGAATGCGGACGTGGCCGCGGGCGTCGACCGCGACTTCGGCCGCCGACCCGAAACCATGATGGCGCTGGCCTCGCCGCCTTTCTATGCCGCCCGGCTGTGGCCCGTCGTCATCAATACGCAGGGGGGTCCGGTGCACGACGCGCGCCAGCGGGTGCTCGATCCGTTCGGGCAGCCGGTGCCGCGGCTCTATGCGGCGGGCGAACTCGGCAGCGTGTTCGGCCATGTCTACATGGCCGGCGGAAACCTGGCGGAGTGCTTCGTGGGAGGGCGCAACGCCGCGCGGTCGGTGTTGCAGGAGCCTTTGGAGGAGGGCTGATTGGATTGCAACTGTCCACATAGTGGATACAAAATCAACCACAGTGAACGCACTCGAAAATGCCTTTTTCGATCTTCCGCCAACGTCTCGAAGAGCGTGAATTTTATCAATGAAAATGAGGGATTGAATGGTGATTCGAAAGGGTCCGTTTCATGGTTCGATTCGGGCATCCGAATGGTTCCTAGGAAAACTACCTATCCATATCCGAATTTCATATATTGACACTCCAGGAGGCGTCCGCCTAGACTTGCCTCGAAGCCCGCGATCCTCATCGCCGGCGATGGAACTGGAGACAAAGATTCATGAGCAAGCGATTCGAAGGCAAGGTGGTCATCGTCACGGGGGGCGCCCGCGGCATCGGCCTGGCCACGGCACAGGCGTTCGCGCAAGAGGGCGCTTCGGTGGCGGTGTGTGATCTCGCGGAAGACCTGGCGGCGAGCGCCGCGGCCGGTCTGGCGTCCGAGTACGGCGTGCGGGCTCTCGGCGCCGCCTGCGACGTCGCCGACGAGGCCCAGGTCGACGCCTTCGTCTCCCGCGTGATCGCCGAGTGCGGCGGCCTGGATATCCTCGTCAACAACGCCGGCATCACGCGCGACAACCTGCTCTTCAAGATGAGCGTGGCCGATTGGGACCTGGTCATGGGTGTGCACCTGCGCGGCACCTTCCTGTGCACGCGCGCGGCGCAGCGCCACATGGTCGAGAAGCGCTTCGGCAAGATCGTCAACATGTCCTCGACCTCGGCGCTCGGCAACCGCGGACAGGCGAACTACTCGTCCGCCAAGGCCGGCCTGCAGGCCTTCACCCGCACCGCGGCCATCGAACTCGGCCCCTACAACATCAACGTCAACGCGGTCGCGCCCGGCTTCGTCGATACCGAGATGACGCGCCAGACCGCCCTGCGGCGCGGCATCGACCCCGAGGAGTACATGAAGATGCGCGCCAAGAACATCTCGCTCGGGCGTGTCGGTGTTCCGAGGGACATCGCCAACGTGGTCACCTTCCTCTGCAGCGAGGAAGCCTCTTTCGTCTCGGGCCAGATCATCTATGTCAAGGGCGGCCCCGAGACGGTGCGCTGACCATCGCCATCCGCCAGCGGCCCCGGCGGCCGCCCGGTTCCTGTTCACGAAATGGCCTTTGCGCCGGAAACCCAATTCATGTCGATCGTCGCCATACCTTCATCGTTGCGCGCTGCCGCATGGGCTGCCGTCGCAGCCACCTCCGCCCTGGCCGCCATTCCGGCTTTCGCGCTCGACGGAAAGCCCGCGGTGGACCGCGACACGGTGGTCTTCGGCATCGGCAAGGAGATCGGAAACCTCGACGGACAGGTTGCCGCCACCGGCGATTCCCAGCGCTACGGCTTCCAGCTCTACGACACGCTGTACGCCTTCGATCTCAAGGGCAACCTGCAGCCGAGCGTCGCCACGGCCGTGAAGATCTCCGACGACGGCCTGACCTACACCTTCACCCTGCGCAAGGACGTGAAGTTCCACAACGGCGCGCCGCTCACGTCCAGGGACGTGAAGTACTCGATGGAGCGCATCCTCCAGCCCGAGATCAAGAGCACGCGCCGGCCCTACTTCGTGAACCTCATCGACAGCGTCGAGACCGCGGGCGACGCGAGCGTGGTGTTCCGCCTGAAGCGCGCGGACGGCGCCTTCCTGAACAAGCTGGCGGGCTACCTGCTGCTGGTGCCGAAGGCGTACACCGAGTCGCTGCCGAATCCCGAGGCATTCGCGCGTGCGCCGGTCGGCTCGGGGCCGTACAAGTTCGTGTCCCAGAAGATCGGCCAGGCCGTGGAGCTCGAGCGCTTCGACGGCTACTGGGGGCCGAAGCCGGGCATCAAGCGGCTGGTCTTCAAGCTGATCCCCGATGCATCGAGCCGCGTCAATGCCATCGTCTCGGGCGAGGCCGACATCGTCGACTACGTGCCGACCGCCGACGCGCAGCGCTTGCGCGCCAACGCGGGCCTGACGGTGAAGCCGGTGCCGGTCGGCAGCCCGCTCGCGGTCCGGCTCTACTCGAACGTGCCGGGCACGCCGCTGGCCAACCCGAAGGTGCGGCTCGCGCTCAACCACGCGGTCGATTCCTCCGCGATCATCAAGAACGTGCTCCACGGGATCGGCGCGCCGCTGGCCTCGTACATCTCGTCGTCCTATCCGTACGGCGTCGATCCCGCGCTCAAGCCCTACGCCTACGACCCCGCGCTCGCCAAGCGCCTGCTCACGCAGGCCGGCTACCCCAAGGGCTTCGACACCGAGCTGCTGTGTCCCAGCGACATCCCGAAGGACCTCTGCGAGGTGATCTCGGCGTACTGGTCGACGATCGGCGTGCGAGCCAGCGTCAAGGTCATGGACTACACGGCCTGGAGCCGGCTCAACAACACCCACAAGGGCGGGCCGATGTCGATGATGCAGTTTTCGAACGCGATCTACGACCCGATCCATCCGATCCTCGGCGCCGCCAGCAAGGACGGCACCTGGTCCGACTACAGCAACCCCGAGGTCGAGCGCCTGATCGCCGAGGGCGACGCCGAGGCCGACCGGGCCAAGCGCGACCAGCTCTTCCGCAAGATCGGGCGCGTGCTGCACGACGACGGCCACGCCGTGCTGCTGACCGAGCTCTACTACACCTTCGCACAGGACGCCAAGCTCGAATGGACGCCGCAGATCGGAAGCGGCTACTACAACCTGCGCAACGTGCGATGGAAGTGAACGCAGTGGTCGACAGAGTTCTCGGCGCCGACGTCGACGCCGTCCTTTCTCCTGTGCGCCAGGCGACCTCCGGCCTGCCCTGGGTCGCTCGCTCCTTTGCCGATGCGCTGGCCTATGGCGACTCCGTGCACGGCGATCGCGAGGCGGTGGTCTACGGCGAGCTGCGGCTGACGTTCGCGCAGCTCGCGGCGCGCGTGCGCGCCTTTGCGCGCGGACTGATCGCGCTGGGCGTCGAGCCGGGCGAGCACGTCGCGCTCTGGATGAGCGATCGGCCCGAATGGCTGGTCGCGCGCTGGGCCGTGCCGATGATCGGCGCGGTGCTGGTGCCCGTGAACACGCGCTTTCGCGACAACGACGTGACGTACGTGCTGGCGCAATCCGACTGCGCAACGCTGATCATGCAGGACGAGGCGCGCGGAACGCGCTACGTCGACATCCTCGCCAAGGTGGTTCCCTCCTGCCGCGAGCAGCCGCGAGGCGCGTGGGCCGCCGCGGCGCTGCCGTCGCTGCGCCGCGTGGTGGCGCTGTGCACCGCGTCGCCACTGCCCGAGGGCATGGATGCCTTCGACGCCATCGAGGCGGCCGGCCGGGGCTTTCTTGCCGGCGGCGGCGATGGCATGGACGAGGTCCTGCGGGCCCGCGCGGCCTCGGTGCGCGGCGGCGACGTCGCACAGATCCTCTACACCTCGGGCACGACCTCGTTCCCCAAGGGGGCCATGGTCTGCCACGGCCCGCTGCTGCAGAACAACTACTTCGCCAGCGGCTGTCTCGCGCTGACCCCCGCCGACCGCTACCTGTCGTGCGTGCCGCTGTTCTCCGCCACCGGCACCTTCTACACGCTCGCGACCTGGTTCGCCGGCGCCAGCATGGTGATCGTCGACCAGTTCGAGCCGCGGCTCTTCTGCGAGACGGTGGAGCGCGAGCGCATCACGCTGAGCTTCTTCGTCGAGACCATCGTCCAGGACCTGCGGGCCTTCCCGGACATCGGCCGCTACGACCTGTCGAGCCTGCGCACGGGCACGGGCGCGCCGCTGCCGACGGATTCCTTCCTGTGGCTCACCCACGTCGTCGGCGTGCCGCAGCTCGTCAGCGCCTACGGCATGTCGGAGACCTCCAACGCGGTCGTGCGCACGCGCTGCAGCGATCCGCTGGCCAAGCGCTCGGGCACGAACGGCCGGCCGGTGGAGGGCGTTGCGATCCGGATCGCGGACGTGGAGAGCAACGAGACGCTGGCGAGCGGGACGGTGGGGGAGATCTGCATCGCGGGCTACGTGCTGATGAAGGGCTACTACAAG